>NZ_JAGSGD010000001.1:2837500-3165514 GCF_016772415.1 Phenylobacterium glaciei | reverse complement strand
CGGAGTCGGTCAAGCGGGGTGAGGAGTCGACATCTTCGTGGTCGGGTGGCGGACGCCTGAACCGGCATCCACTTCAGGCTGCCACGCTCCGTGGTGTTCCCCACCAAAGCGTGGAGCTGATCTCGAACGCCACCTTGCCGTCGATGGCATAGGGGGCGACGACGGCGCGCAGGTCGGCGCCGAAGGCCTGAGCCAGCGGCCCCATCTTGGCCCGGGACCAGGTGGCGCGGGAATGCTCCGCCTCGATGAGGTCGTCGACGGCCTGGGTGATCGGGGCGGTGAACACCTCGGTAGCGGCGACGTCGAACCAGGGCTGGTGGCCGGTGACGCGGGCGGTGTGTCCGGGGTCGTTCCACTGGCCCCCCAGCTTGCCGACCCAGTCGACGATGGTCTGGTTCCAGGCGGCGATCCAGGGCGCGGCGGCAGGGCCGTCACCGCCGAGGATGGCCATCTGGCCTTGCGGCGCCAGGGCGGCGGCGAGCCTCGGGAAAAGGCGCGGAGCGTCCATCCAGTGGATGCTGGCGCCGGCGACGATCAGGTCGAGGTTGGCGGGGAGGGCGACGTCCTCGGCGAAGGCTTCCGTCCAGGCGATGTGCGGATTGGCGCCGGCGTCGAGGTGCTGGGCCAGGCGCAACATGGCGGCGGAAGGATCGACGGCCAGCACCTCCCTGAAGTGCGGGGCGAGGGTGAGGGTCAGCTTGCCGGGGCCGCAGCCGAGATCGAGCAGGCGCTCGCGGCCAGGGGTGAGCTGGAGCAGGCGGTCGAACAGGGCCGGCGGATAGGGAGTGCGGTGGACATAGGCCGCCACGACGCCCTCGTCCTCGAACTCCGCGCCGGTGTTCTGGGCTACTGCTACGGCCATGTTCGCCTCCCCTGGCTTTCAGGCGAGATTGAGCGCTCAGGCGTGGGTGGCAAGGGCTTCCCTCTTGATCGTCATGGCCGGGCTTGTCCCGGCCACCCATGATCTCCGCAGTTCAGTAATTATCTCCGGCACGCGCCGCGCAATCTGCGGCCAGACGGAGATCATGGGTCCCCGGGACAAGCCCGGGGATGACGGTTGTTGTTTGGACGGTCCGCTCCCCGATAAGCTCACCCCATGTGCGACACCCTGGTAGCCCTGGCCTCCGAGACCCCACGCGGGAAGCTGCTGTTCGCCAAGAACAGCGACCGGGAGCGCAATGAGGCACAGGTGCTGGAGATGCATCCGGCTCGGCGCGGTGGTGGCGACCTGAAGCTGACCTACATTTCCATTCCAGATGTCGCGCAGACCCATGCGTGCCTGATCAGCCGGCCCTGCTGGATGTGGGGGGCGGAGATGGGGGCCAATGAGCATGGGGTGGTGATCGGCAACGAGGCGCTGCATGCGCGGGTTCCGGCCCAGAGGCGGCGCGCCCTGACGGGCATGGACCTGGTGCGGCTGGGGCTGGAGCGGGGCGCCACGGCGGCGGGCGCGCTGGCGGTGATCATCGAGCTGCTGGAGCGGCACGGCCAGGGCGGCGACTGCGGACACCTGGGGCGGTTCTACTATCACAACGGCTTCATCGTCGCCGACGCGCGGGAAGCCTATGTTCTGGAGACGATGGGGCGCGACTGGGTGGTGGAGCGCGTGGCCGGTCGGCGGTCGCTGTCCAACGCCTACAGTATTGGGACGGGGTACTCGGACATCAGTCCGGGGCTGGCGGCGCAGGGACAGGGTCGGTTCGATGTCGCCGCTCACCTGATCGACGAGGTCCGCGACGCGGTGAGCTTCGGGCGGGGACGTTGCGCGCGGGGGCAGGGGTTGATGGACCGGGCCGGGGATCAGCTCGATCCGGCGGTGATGATGGCCATCCTGCGCGACCACGGCGACGCGGCCGACTGGAGCCCCGCCAATACCGTGGGGCGGACCATCTGCATGCACGCCGCCTCGGGGGCGCGTCGCAGCCAGTCGGTGGCCTCGATGGTCTCTGAGGTGGGGCCCGAGCGCGCGGTGCACTGGGTGACGGCGACCTCGGCGCCCTGCACGAGCCTGTTCAAGCCGGTGCTGTTTGCGACGGGCGCGCCGCCGGTGGGGCCGGCGCCGTCGGATGGGTATGACAGGAAGAGCCTGTGGTGGCGGCACGAGCGGCTGCACCGGGCGCTGCTGGCCGACCATGCGGCGGGGATAGCGCTGATTGCGGACGAGCGGGACGCCCTGGAAGCGGGGTTCCGGGCGCGGATCGACAGGGCCGATGATCTCGCGGCGGCCGTCGCCGACTGCTGGCGGGAGGCCGCGCAGGCCGAGGCGCGGTGGGCCTCGGCGCTGGAGCCCGCCCGGCCCGGCGGCTCAGCCTACGCCCGCAGCTGGGCGCGGCTGAACGGGGTGGCGGGGTTGGTGCGGTAAGGTTCGCCGCCACCGACGGCTCCCAAACTCCGTCATCCTCGGGCTTGTCCCGAGGACCCATAAACACCGTGGCGCTGATGGCCCGCAGCGGTGACGTTCGCGCCCTCTACGGGCAGGCGGAGATCATGGGTCCTCGGGACAAGCTCGAGGATGACGATCCTGGATGGTTGGAGCGGTTAAAATCACCCCATCGGGTACATGAACTCCTTCGACACGGCGTCGATCTTCGACAGCACCTCGGGCGACAGCGTCACGTCGGCGGCGGCGAAGATGTCGGGGAGCTGGTCTTCCTTGGAGACGCCGACGATGGTGGAGGCGACGAAGTCGTGCTGCTTGCTCCAGGCGGTGGCCAGGGTGACCAGCGACATGCCCGCCTCGGCGGCGACGGCGGCGAAGCGTTCGGTGGCGGCCAGCGACTTGTCGTTGATGAAGCGCTGGGCCATCACCGCCTGGCGGCCGCCTAGCGCGAGATAGCGGGAGAAGCGTGCGCCGTCGGGCCTCGCCCCGCCCTGGTACTTGCCCGACAGCACGCCGCCGGCCAGGGGCGAGTAGGGGATCAGGCTGATCCCTTCCTGGCGGCAGGCCTGGGCCAGCTCGTCCTCGAAGCGGCGGTTGTTGAGGCTGAAGTTGTTCTGGATGGTCTGGTAGCGGGCGACGCCGAGCCGCTCGGAGGTGGCGACGCTCTTCATCAGACCCCAGGTGGTCTCGTTGCTGCAGCCGATGACGCGGACCTTGCCCTCGCGGATCAGGTCGTCGAGGGTCTCCAGGGTCTCGTCATAGGCGACGCCGTGGTCGGGCCAGTGGGTCTGGTAGAGGTCGATATAGTCGGTGCCCAGGCGCGTGAGGCTGGCCTCGACGGCGCGGGTGATGTTGTGGCGGTCCAGCGCCGTCATGCCGGCCCGCACGGCGCCCTTGATCCAGCCGTGGCTGGGGCCGCAGACCTTGGTGGCCAGGATCACCTCGTCGCGGCGCTTGGTCTTCAGCCAGCGGCCGACGATCTCCTCGGTGCGGCCGGCCCATTCCTCGCTCGGCGGCACCGGGTAGTTCTCGGCGGCGTCGAAGAAGTTGATCCCGGCCTCCAGCGACATGTCGAGGATGCGGTGGGAGGCGGCCTCGTCGACCTGGGAGCCGAAGGTCATGGTCCCCATGCAGATCTTGGAGACGACGATGGCGCTCTTGCCGAGGCGATGGGTCTGCATGAATGGCGTCCTTGAAATAGGGCGCCGGCCTGCGGCGGCGCTTCAATGGCTTGGCAGATAGGCCCTTGCCCCACGCCTGCGCAAGGCGGCGGCTGGCGGTTGTTCGCCGAACATGATTGCCTGTGGCGGCCAAGGAGACCCGACCATGAGCGCCGACTTCGGAGACAACCGCCCCGACCTGGCGGCCTGGTGGATGCCCTTCACCGCCAACCGGCAGTTCAAGGCCGATCCGCGCCTCCTGGCGGCGGCGAGCGGCATGTACTACCGCACGGTCGAGGGCCAGGAGGTGCTGGACGGGACCTCGGGGCTCTGGTGCGTCAACGCCGGCCACGGGCGCGCCGAGATCGCTGACGCGGTGCGCCAGCAGCTGATGACCCTCGACTTCGCGCCGTCGTTCCAGATGGGCCATCCGATCGGGTTCGAATTCGCGCAGCGGCTGACGAAGATCGCGCCGGCCGGGATGGACCGGGTGTTCTTCACCAACTCCGGATCGGAGTCGGTCGATACGGCGCTGAAGATCGCCATGGCCTATCACCGGGCGCGCGGGGAGGGGCAGCGCACCAAGCTGATCGGCCGGGAGAAGGGCTATCACGGGGTGGGGTTCGGCGGGCTGTCGGTGGGGGGCCTGGTCAACAATCGGCGGACCTTCGTGACCTTGCCGGGGGTGGATCACCTGCCGTCGACCTATGACCTGACGCGCAACGCGTTTTCGCGCGGCCTGCCGGCGCATGGGGTTGAGAAGGCCGACGCCCTGGAGGGGCTGATCGCCCTGCACGGGCCTGAGACCATCGCCGCGGTGATCGTCGAGCCGGTGGCCGGATCGGCCGGTGTGCTGCCGCCGCCGGTGGGCTATCTGGCGCGCCTGCGGGAGATCTGCGACCGGCACGGGATCCTGCTGATCTTCGACGAGGTGATCACCGGGTTCGGGCGGGTGGGCGCGCCCTTCGCGTCCCAGGCCTTCGGGGTGACGCCGGACCTCATGACCACGGCCAAGGGCCTGACCAACGGGGTCATTCCCATGGGGGCGGTGTTCGTGAAGCGGGGGGTGCACGACGCCATCGTCCAGGGACCCGAGGCCGCGATCGAGTTCTTCCACGGCTACACCTATTCCGGCCATCCGGTCGCCTGCGCGGCGGGTCTGGCGGTGCTGGATATCTATGCCCGCGAGGACCTGTTCGCCCGGGGCGCGGCCATCGCGCCCCTGTGGGAGGCGGCGCTGCACAGCTTGCATGCGCAGCCGCACGTGATCGACATCCGCAATGTCGGCCTGATGGGCGCCGTCGAGCTTTCGCCCCGTGAGGGGGCGCCGGGGGCGCGGGGCTACGAGGTGCTGGTCAAGGCGCTGGCGGCGGGGCTGCTGGTGCGCGCGACAGGAGACATCATCGCGCTGTCGCCGCCGCTGATCATATCGGAGGCGCAGGTCGGCGCGCTGGTGGAGATCCTGGGCGGGGTGCTGGCGGGGATCGACTGAGCGCGGCTATAGAGGTTCGTCCTGCCGGAGCGTCCCATGTCCCACACCCTGCTGATCTCGCACCCGATGCTGTCGCCGATCCAGGCGCCTCTGGAAGGGGCGGGCTACGGGATCGTGCGGCGCTGGGAGATGAAGGACGGGGACACCGAGCGCGTGGAGGCCATCGTCCATGCCGGCGAGATCTACCTGACGCCGGACTTCCTGGAGACCCTGCCGAACCTGAAGCTGATCGCCAATGTCAGCGTCGGCTATGACGGGGTCGACGTGCCCTGGTGCCGGGCGCGGGGGATCGAGGTTTCCCACGCCGACGGGCTGAACGCCGAGGACGTGGCCGACCATGCGCTGGGCCTGCTGATCGGCGGCTGGCGCAACATCGTGGCCGGCGACCGCATGATCCGGTCCGGAGTCTGGAACAACGACCGGATGGAGGTCGGCCCGGGGATGAAGGGCCAGAAGGTGGGCATCATGGGCTTGGGCCACATCGGCGTGGCCGTGGCCAAGCGGGTCGAGGCGTTCGGCATGAGCGTCGCCTGGTGGGGGCCGAACCCGAAGCCGGACGCCGCCTGGCCCCGGGCCGAGAGCCTGCTGGCCCTGGCCCAGGACTGCGACATCCTGGTGGTGGCCTGCCGCGCCGATGTCTCCAACCGCCAGGCGGTAAACGCCGCGGTGATCGACGCCGTTGGCCCCAAGGGCATGATCGTCAATGTCGCGCGCGGTTCGGTGATCGACGAGGACGCCCTGATCGCGGCGCTGAAGGCCGGCCGCCTGGGCCGGGCGGGCCTGGATGTGTTCGCCACCGAGCCGACGCCGCCGGAGCGTTGGGAGGGCGTGCCCAACACGGTGCTGACCCCACACAGCGCCGGTGGGACGGTGGGGTCCCTGCCGTCGATGATCGCCCAGACCTTCGAGAACCTGCGCCGCCATTTCGCCGGCGAAGCGCTGCTCAGCCCCGCTGCCTAGGGATTCAAGATCATGGCCAAAGTCCTTGGAATTGGGGGCGTTTTCTTCAAGACCTCAGACCCGGTGGCCCTCGCGGCCTGGTACGACCGGGTGCTGGGGTTTGGCGGCGGCGAGTGGTCGGGAGCGATGTGGTCGCCCGCCGACCGGGGCTACACCATCTGGTCGCCGTTCAAGGACGACACCACCTATTTCGAACCCTCGACCTCGCCGTTCATGATCAATTTCATTGTTGATGACATCGATGGCGTGCTGGCCCACGCCGCCGCCGAAGGGGTTGAACCCACCGGCCGCGACGACTCCGACGAGAACGGCCGCTTCGCCTGGCTGATGGATCCGGCGGGGCTGAAAATCGAACTCTGGCAGCCGGCGGAGACCCCTCCCGAGGCTTGACATAAAGACATAAAGATATCTTTATGTGCTCATGAGTCTTTCAGCGATCCAGGCTGTGGAAGTGTTGCGTGCGGCGGGGGAACCCTCGCGCCTGCGCATCCTGGCCCTGCTCTCCCATGAGGAGCTGGCGGTGCTGGAACTCTGCAAGGTTCTGGACCAGAGCCAGCCCCGCGTCTCGCGCCATCTGAAGCTGCTGGCCGAGGCCGGCCTCGTGGAGCGCTTTCCGGACGGCGCCTGGGTGTTCTACCGGCTGGTGGCCGGCGGTCTGGCGCGTCGCCTGGCCGACGAGACCCTGGCCGCCGTCGATCCGGCCGACCCCATCCTGGTCCGCGACGCCGAGCGCCTGCAGGCGGTGCGCGACGAACGCTCCACCGAGGCCGGGGCGTATTTCGCCCGCAATGCCGCCCGCTGGGACGAGATCCGCTCGCTCTATGTGTCGGAGACCGATGTCGAGGCCGCCGTGCTGCAGGCCGCGGGGCCTGGCCCCTTCAAGCGTCTGGTGGACCTGGGCAGTGGCACCGGCCGCATGCTGACCCTGCTCGGACCGCACGCCCAGGCGGCCGTCGGGCTCGACCTGTCACAGCAGATGCTGAACATCGCCCGCCGGCATGTGGCCGACGCCGGGCTGGAGCGCTGCGAACTGCGCCACGGCGACATCTTCGGCACTCGTCTGCCGGGCCAGAGCGCCGACCTCGTGGTGGTCCATCAGGTGCTGCACTATCTGGGGGACCCCGCCGCCGCCGTGCGCGAAGCCGCCCGGCTGGTGGCAGAGGACGGCCGCCTGATCATCGTGGACTTCGCGCCCCACAGCCTGGAATTCCTGCGCGAGCAGCACCAGCATCGCCGGCTCGGTTTCGCCGAGAGCGAGATGGAGCGCTGGCTGAACGAGGCGGGCCTGACCAAGGTCCGCGCCGCCGCCCTGCCGCCTGCCCGGGGCGAGGGCCTGACCGTCAAGATCTGGACCGCCGAGCGCGTCCGCCAAGCCGAGAGGAACGCCGCATGAGCCCGCTGGAAACCGCGCTGGGGCCGGTGGCGCGCGCCGGCGCGGGCCTGGCCAAGCGCCCGTCGGTGTCCTTCGAGTTCTCGCCCCCCAAGGGGCCGAAGAGCGAGGAGAGCCTGTGGGAGGCCATCCGCCGCCTTGAGCCCCTGAACCCGTCCTTCGTCTCGGTGACCTACGGCGCCGGCGGGTCGACCCGCGACCGGACCCACCGCACGGTGGTCCGCATGCTCCATGAGACGACCCTGCGGCCCGCCGCCCACCTGACCTGCGTCGAGGCCAGCCGCGCCGAGGTGGACGAGGTGATCCAGGACTACTGGGACGCCGGCATCCGCCACATCGTCGCCCTGCGCGGCGATCCGCCGGGCTCGCTCGGCGGCGCCTATGTGCCCCGCGCCGACGGCTACCAGAACGCCACCGAGCTGACGGCGGGAATCCGCGCGATCGGCGACTTCGACGTCAGCGTTGGTGTCTATCCGCAGATCCATCCGGAAAGTCCGTCGGTGGACCACGACATCGAGGTGCTGAAGGCCAAGATCGACGCCGGGGCCACCCGGGCGATCAGCAACTTCTTCTTCGACATCGACGGCTATCTGCGGTTCGTCGAGAAAATCCGCAAGGCTGGCGTCACCATCCCGATCCTGCCGGGCGTCATGCCGGTGAGCGGCTATGAGGGGCTGAAGAACATGTCCCAGCGCATCGGCGTCACCCTGCCGGGCTGGCTGGGCAATCTGTTCGAGGGGCTCGACGACGACGTCGAGACCCGCAAGCTGCTGGCCTGCTCCGTCGCCGCCGAGATGTGCGCGCGGCTGGTGGAGGAGGGGTTCTCGGACCTGCATTTCTATACCCTGAACAGGGCCGATCTCGTTTACGCCATCTGCCGGGTGCTGGGCGTGCGGGAAGAGCCGACGGAGAAAGCCGCATGAGCCCGCGCTCGGAACGAATTGAAAAGCTGAAGCAAATCTCGCGTGAGCGGGTGCTGATCCTGGACGGCTCCTGGGGGGTGATGTTCCAGAAGCGCAAGCTGGACGAGGCCGCTTACCGCGCCGAGCGGTTCAAGGACCATCCGGGCCAGCTGAAGGGCAATAACGACATCCTGTGCCTGACGCGGCCCGATATCGTCGGCGATCTGCACGACCAGTACTATGCCGCCGGCGCCGACATCAGCGAGACCAACACCTTCTCGGCCACCACCATCGCCCAGGCTGACTACGAACTGGAGAGCGCGGTCCGCGACATCAATTTCGAGGGCGCGCGGATTGCCCGCGAACGGGCCGACGCCTGGACCGCCAAGGAGCCGCACAAGCCGCGCTTCGTGGCGGGCTCCGTGGGCCCCCTGAACAAGATGCTGTCGATGTCCTCGGACGTGAACGATCCCGGCGCGCGGCTGGTGACCTTCGATGAGGTCTACACCGCCTATCGCGAGCAGATGATCGCTCTGCACGACGGCGGGGTGGACCTGTTCCTGATCGAGACGATCACCGACACGCTGAACTGCAAGGCCGCCATCAAGGTGATCCTGGACATGGAGGACGAGGGCTATGAGCCCCTGCCGATCTGGATCTCCGGGACCATCACCGACCGCTCGGGCCGCACGCTGTCGGGCCAGACGGTGGAGGCCTTCTGGAACTCGGTGAAGCACGCCAAGCCCTTCGCCATCGGCCTGAACTGCGCGCTCGGCGCCGACCTAATGCGGCCGCACATCGCCGAGCTTTCCCGCGTGGCCGACACCCTGGTGAGCGCCTATCCCAACGCCGGCCTGCCCAACGCCTTCGGGGAGTACGACGAGGAAGCCCACCAGACGGCGCACGAGCTGCACGAGTGGGCGACGCGCGGCCTGGTCAACATCCTGGGTGGCTGCTGCGGCACCACGCCCGACCACATTCGCCACGTGGCCGAGGCCGTGAAGGGTGTTAAGCCCCGGCAGATTCCGGAGCGGCCCAAGGCGATGCGCCTGGCCGGGCTGGAGCCTTTTGAACTGGCATAAGTGTTTCGCGTCCTTCTCCCCTTGCGGGAGAAGGTGGCCTGCGACAGCAGGTCGGATGAGGGGTCGCGCCGAGCTATTCGGCCAGACCTCGCCAAAAGCGCGGATAGGGGAGCGTGACCCCTCATCCGTCAGCTTCGCTGCCACCTTCTCCCGCAAGGGGAGAAGGGCCGAGTTGAACGAGCGGATTTGATGCGACCTATCTTCATAAATGTCGGCGAGCGGACCAACGTCACCGGCTCGGCCAAATTCCGTAAGCTTGTCGCCGAGGGGGATTACCCTGCGGCGCTCAGCGTGGCGCGCCAGCAGGTGGACGCCGGCGCCTCGGTGATCGACATCAACATGGACGAGGGGCTGCTGGACAGCGTCGCGGCCATGAAGACGTTCCTGAACCTGATCGCCGCCGAGCCCGACATCGCCCGGGTGCCGATCATGATCGACTCATCCAAGTGGGAGGTGATCGAGGCCGGCCTGAAGTGCGTCCAGGGCAAGGCCATCGTCAACTCGATCTCCATGAAGGAGGGCGAGGACAAGTTCCGCGAACAGGCCAAGGCCTGCCTGCGCTATGGCGCCGCCGTGGTGGTGATGGCCTTCGACGAGGTCGGCCAGGCCGACACCGCCCAGCGCAAGATCGAGATCTGTACCCGCGCCTATCGCATCCTGGTGGACGAGGTGGGGTTCCCGGCCGAGGACATCATCTTCGACCCCAACATCTTCGCCGTGGCCACCGGGATCGACGAGCACAACAACTATGCGGTCGACTTCATCGACGCCGTGCGGGTGATCAAGAACACCCTGCCGCTGGCCCGTATCTCGGGCGGCGTCTCCAACGTGTCGTTCAGCTTCCGCGGCAACGAGCCGGTGCGGCGCGCGATCCACGGGGTGTTCCTCTATCACGCCATCAGTGCGGGCATGGACATGGGCATCGTCAACGCCGGCGACCTGCCGGTCTATGACGACATCCCCGAAGAACTGCGCGAGGCCGTGGAGGACGTGATCCTCAACCGTCCGCAGCGGACCAATATCTCCAACACCGAACGGCTGGTGGAGCTGGCGCCCAAGTACAAGGGCGGCAAGTCCGAGGCCAAGGGACCCGACCTCGCCTGGCGCGAACTGCCGGTGGAAAAGCGGCTGGCGCATGCCCTGGTCAACGGCCTGACCGACTTCATCGAGGCCGACACCGAGGAGGTGCGCCTGTCGGTGGCCCGCCCGCTGCACGTCATCGAAGGTCCGCTGATGGACGGGATGAACGTGGTGGGCGACCTGTTCGGCTCGGGGAAGATGTTCCTGCCGCAGGTGGTGAAATCGGCCCGGGTGATGAAGCAGGCCGTGGCCTATCTGATGCCGTTCATGGAGGCCGAGAAGGAGGGCAAGCCCCGCGAGAACGCCGGCAAGATCCTGATGGCCACCGTCAAAGGTGACGTCCACGACATCGGCAAGAACATCGTTGGCGTGGTCCTGCAGTGCAACAACTACGAGGTCATCGACCTGGGCGTCATGGTCGCCTGCGACCGGATCCTGGACGAGGCCATCGCCTACAATGTCGACATCGTCGGCCTGTCGGGCCTGATCACGCCCAGCCTCGACGAGATGGTCTATGTGGCCAGCGAGATGGAGCGGCGCGGGTTCACGATCCCGCTGCTGATCGGCGGCGCCACCACGTCCAAGACCCACACGGCGGTGAAGATCGAGCCCGGCTATCAGGGCGGGTCGACCACCTATGTGCTGGACGCCAGCCGCGCCGTGGGCGTGGTCTCGGGCCTGTTGTCGGCCACCGAGAAGGACCGCATCCAGGCCGAGACCCGGGCCGACTACATCAAGGTCCGCGAGCAGTTCGCCCGCGGCAACACCAACCGGGCCCGCGCCACCCTGGCCGACGCCCGCGCCAACAGCTTCAAGGTCAAGGGCTGGCAGGCGACGCCCCCCAGCTTCCTCGGGACGAAGACGTTCACGGCCTATGACCTGCAGGAGCTGGCCGACCACATCGACTGGACGCCGTTCTTCGCCAGCTGGGAGCTGATCGGCCGCTATCCGCAGATCCTGGAGGACGACGTGGTGGGCACGGCCGCCACCGACCTCTTCAAGGACGCCCAGGTCATGCTGAAGAAGATCGTGGCGGAGAAGTGGTTCGAGGCGCGCGGTGTGGTGGGCTTCTGGCCGGCCAATTCCGACGGCGACGACGTGGTGGTGTGGACCGACGAGACCCGGACCACGGAACTCACCCGCCTGCACACCCTGCGCCAGCAGATGTCCAAGGGGGAGGGCGGCCGAGCCAATGTGGCGCTGGCCGACTTCGTGGCGCCGCTGGGCGAGCGCGACTGGATCGGCGGCTTTGCGGTGACCGCCGGTCACGGCGAGCCGGCCATCGCCAAGGCCTTCAAGGACAAGGGCGACGACTATTCGGCGATCCTGGCCGCGGCCCTGGCCGACCGCCTGGCCGAAGCCTTCGCCGAGGCCATGCACCGCAAGGTGCGCACGCAGCTGTGGGGCTATGCCCCCGACGAGCCCTTCGATATCGAGGCCCTGATCGGCGAGACGTACCGCGGCATCCGCCCGGCGGCCGGCTACCCCGCCCAGCCCGACCATACCGAAAAGGCCGAGCTGTTCCGCATTCTCGACGCGCCCGCCCAGACCGGCATGGAGCTGACCGAGAGCTTCGCCATGAACCCGCCGGCCTCGGTGTCGGGGCTCTATTTCGGCCACCCGGAGGCGCACTATTTTGGCGTCGGCCGGATCGAAAAGGACCAGGTCGAGGACTATGCCCGCCGCAAGGGCTGGGACCTCAAGACGGCTGAGCGTTGGCTCGCGCCGATCCTGAACTACGAGCGGGGGAAGTAGGCGCTTCTCCCTCCCCTTCATGGGGAGGGTGGACGGCGTGGAGCGCCGGACGGGTGCGGCATGCCGCCATACTCCCCCACCCCGATCGCTTCGCGATCTGCCCCTCCCCACAAAGGGGAGGGAGGAAGAGGGGACCGAATGACCACCTTTGACGAACCCGCCCGCCTGGCGAGCCTCTACGCCGCGCAGGCCCAGGCGCAGGCGCTGTTCGCCGGGATCGAGGCCGCCGGCCTGATCCGCGCCGGCGTGCTGGAGAGCGTGCTTTCCAACGAGATCCACGCCCTGGCCGCCGAGCAGTTCGGGGTCCAGGCCCACTGGCATCGCAAGATCGTGCGCACCGGCGCCAACACCGTGGCCACCTTCCACGATCCGACGCCGGACCTGACGATCGCCGCCGACGACATCCTATTCCTCGACTTCGGTCCGGTGTTCGACAACTGGGAGGCCGACTTTGGCCGCACCTTCGTGCTCGGCGACGATCGCGTGAAGCAGGCCCTGCGCCGCGACCTCGGCGTCGTCTGGACCGAGCTGCGGGACGTCTACGAAGCCCATCCCGACATCACCGGCGAGCAGCTCTATGCCGAAGCCCACAGGGCGGCCGAACGGCGCGGCTGGATCTTCGGCGGCCAGATCGCCGGCCACCTGGTGGGGGAGTTCCCGCACACAGCGTTCCCGGGCGAGCGCTCTGTCTCGCTGATCGCGCCGGGCAACGATATGCGCATGCGCGACCGCGACGCCGACGGCCGCGAACGCTACTGGATCCTGGAGGTCCACCTGGTGGAGCCGCAAGGCCGGTTCGGGGCGTTCAGCGAGGAATTGCTGAGCCGGTAGGGCGGCGCCCTCCCCTTCATGGGGAGGGTGAAAGTCCTACTGGCGTTCCATCTTCACCACGAGCGGGTTGGGCTTCAGGTCCATCATGGCGCCGGTGGCGAGATCGACCCCCGCGCCGATGACACCCCCCAGGATGACGTTGCCGGCCATGCCCGCGCCGCCGGCGCCGGAGATTTCGTGGACCACCTGGGTGGTGACGGTCTTATAGCCCGGCTTGGTGAGGGTGACCGTGAACTCGGACTTGCGCGGCATCTTGAAGGTGCAGGGCGTGGCGTCGCAGGCGAAACCCGCGGTGGTGCTCACCTTGGCGCCGATGGGGTCAGTCTCGACGGTCCAGGCTTCGGTGGAACCACGGGTAACCGTGGCGCAGGCGGTGCTGCTGAGCGCGACGCACACGATAGCGGCCGCCCGCAAGGCGTTTGAAAGATTAGACATTTGTGGAACGCCCCCCGGCGCGACTAAAAAAACTGAACAGGCGCGGACCGTCGCGGCAACGGCCTAGCTTGTCAATCCTAAGTTGAAGAACCAGGAGAATGTTCCAGGAGGACCTGAGGAGGCGATCGGGCGTCCCGGCTCTTGGCGGGAGGGTCTCGACCTTGCGCTGGACGGTCGTCCTGCTGGCGCCGAAGACGCACGGAGGGAGCCGCGGGCGAAGGGGGAGCCGGAGAAGGGGCGGATTTGGTGGAGTATGCCCTAGCCGCCGGCCGATCCCCGCGGGCCGCTTGATGGACAAGATGTAACTGCGCCCCCGGGCGGGGGAACCCTAGTCTTTCCGCGCGATAGGGGAGGGCTCCGATGAGCGGGGAGAGAATCAGGCGTGCATCCCTGGCGGCGTCGGCCGCCGATGTGAAGGCGACCCTCACCTACTATCCGGCCGGCTTGGTCCAGCCCGATCATGGCCACGGCGATCCGCACATCTCCCTGGTGCTGACCGGGGGATTTGAGGAGGCGGCGTCCGGCGGACGGACGGAGGCGCGGATGGGCGACCTGCTGCAGCGGCGCGAGGGCCATTCTCACCACGTCACCTATGGCCGGCATGGCGCCCTGATCGTGACGCTGCAGCCCGGGGCGGCCGATCCGCCCCGGCTGGACGCGATCCCGGCGCGCGCCCGATTCGGAGGTTCCTCGGTGGACGAGACCCCGGCATGGCTGCTGACGGCCCGGGCGGCCCTGCTGGAAAATCCCGCCGGCCAGTCGATCTCGCATCTCGCCGCCCGGTTCGGGGTGCATCGGGTCCACTTCTCGCGGGCCTTCTGCGACCATTTCGGAGTGCGTCCGAGCGTCGTGCGCCGCCAAGCCATGGTCAGCCACGCGCTCGCCCTGGCGCTGGGCAAGGGGGAGCCGCTGGCGGCCTGCGCCCAGGCGTCCGGATTCGCCGATCAAGCCCATCTGACCCGCGCCGTGAAGGCCGTCTGCGGCCTGCCCCCGGCGCGGCTTAGGCAGTTGCTGGCCTAGGTCGGGGGGCCGCTTCATTCGTTCAAGACAGTCGGTCCGCGCGCCCCGACAGTGTGTGCGAACCCGAGGATCATGCGGCATGGCGGCGTTGGACGAGGAGGGCTGGGCGGCCCGGCGCCCCTGGCGGGCCTATGCCCTGTACTGGGGACTGGCCTGTCTGATCAGTTGGTCGATCCTGGGCCTGGCCGCTCACCCCAAGACCGCGGCGGACGGGGTCGAAGCCCTGCTGGCCAACCCGGCGCTGTTGATCGCAAAGTTCGGCCCCAGCCTGGCGGGCCTCATCCTGCTGGCGGTCGGGGGGCGGGGTTTGCGCGCCCGGTTCGTGGCGGCCGCGCGCGGGATCGGTCCGGTGACGCTGCTGCTGGCGGTGACGGTTCCAGGCCTGCTGACCGCCGCCGCCCTGGCCCTGGCCGGGGTGCTGGGCGGGCAGGATCCCCGCGCGGTGGCGACGGGTCTGACCCTCGGGGGCGCGGCCTACTGGATCGCCGTCAGGACCTTTCTCGGGGGTGGTCTCGGCGAAGAGCTCGGCTTGCGAGGCGTCGCCCTGCCGCTGCTCCTGTCGCGCACCGGTCCCCGTCGGGCGAGCCTGGCGCTGGGGGTCTGCTGGGCGCTCTGGCATCTGCCTGTGCTGCTGGGCAAGCCACCCCTGGTGTGGCTTGGCCAGTTGATCCTGACGGTCTCGGTCAGCCTGATCCTCACCTTCGTCTGGGTCAGGTTCCGGCCCTCCTTGGCGGCCGCGATCCTGTTCCACGGCGCGCTCAATGGCTGGTCGGTCTATGCCGCCCAGGGCTGGGTGCCGGGCCTCGAGGCCCTGGACGCCTGGCAGATCATCCGGCTCGCCGCCCTGCTGTTGATTGCCCTTGCCCTGCTGCCGCTCCGGTGGTCGCCCGCCCCTAGAGGAGACACGTGATGTCGCCGTTCTTCAACCGCCGCGCCGCCGTCCTGGGCCTCCTCCTTTCCATGGCGGGCGGGTTGGCCCAGGCCGAGGAAAAGCAGCTCCCGGCCGCCAAGGCGTTTCCCTTTCTGGGGGCCTATCTGAGCCTGGCGCCCGGCGCCCGCGATCGCTTCCATCTCGCCTACAGGCTGTACGCCAAGACCGGCCGCCTGGCGGGGACCCAGGTCTGGCTGGTCATGGACGGTCGGCGGACTCCGCTGCCGTTCACCCCCGACGGACAGGTCAATCCGCCGAGTCGCGCCGCCGACCTTGAGCGGGCCCAGATCGCCGTCTCCATCCCGCCGGGGGCAAAGATCGGCATCCGGATGGAGGTCGCGGCCAGTCTCGCGCCGCGCACCGACTATGCCGCCTCGGCCCTGCAGGCCAGCCTGGACCAGGCCAATGCCGGGATGCGGGCGGGCGTGCCTCTGCTGGGTCCGCCGAAGCTGCGACGCGTGACGTTCCAGGGCGCGCAGGCGGGCGAGGCGGCGCCGCGCTCAGGGGCCAGCACCGCCCTGCCGACCGGCCCCGACGGACCCTATTATGAGCCGGACGGCGTCGCAGGGACGACGATACGCCTGCGCCGGGCTCCGACGGTGATCCTGCTGCAGGCGCGGGGCTAGGGACGCCTAGGCCCGCCTCGCTAGCGTCCCCACGACCCCCAGGCAGATCCGCAGCTGGCCGGCGAAGTAGAGCGCCCAGATGGCCAAGCCGATGAGGGGGCTGTGTTCGAGCGGGCCGAGGCGGGCGAAGATCAGCAGGTCCGAGGCCACGAACATCAGGGCGCCGAGGCTGACGCTCATCCTGGGGAAACGACTGATCCAGGCGGACGCCGCCATGGCGGCCAGGCCTGCGGCGTAGAGGGCGATGCCCGGGGCGCCGGCGCGGTCGGCGGGCAGCAGGTAGGCGGTGATCACCGTGGCCGGGATGATGAGCAGGGCCAGCAGCAGCTGGCTGCGCGTCAGGCTGGGGCGGCGGTTGCGCAGGTACAGCGCGATGGCGACAAGGTGGCCGGCCAGGAAGGCCACGGCGCCGGGGATCATGCCGTGGGTCTCCAGCAGCACGTCGCCGGCGGCGCCCAACGCCATGACGGCGGCGATCAGCCAGCCGTCCAGGGCCTTGGCGCGCGTCGCGGCATAGACCGCCAGCAGGGCGACGCCCGAGCCCTTCCAGGCGATCATCGCGGCGCCGGGCAGGGCGAAACGGTTGGCGGCCAGGAAGCTGACCCCGCCGAGGATGGCGAGCGCCAGGATGAGTTTCGGCAGCAGGCCTGGCCGGTCCATGTGATCTCTCCCCCGAGTTGATCCGTAGTCTAGTCGCGTTGCCGCGCGGGCGCCCAGGGCGACGCCGAATTCCCCTTGGGAGGGAAGGCGATGTGCTAGAGTCGCCGCCGCTGCGTCGCCCTGCTTCGGGGCGCGAAAGGACACCGCCATGGCCAAGGGTCAGAAGAAGAGCAACAAGGAAACCCGCAAGCCCAAGGCCGACAAGCCCAAGGCGACCGCGCCGGCCGGCTGGACCCCCAACGTCCTGAAGAAGTAGGGCGTCTCCCATGGCCATGGAGACGGTCCACCTGGTCCAGTCCTACATCGCCGGCAAGGGCAAGGGGCTGAAGGCCGAGCCCGTGGTGATCTGCAAGTCGGCCGAAGAGGCGCGACGCAAGGCCGACCGGCTGTCAGACACCCGGCTTGGCGTCGTGGCGTTCTCGGCCTCGGCCGACGCCGAGCTGGGCGACTATGACGAGAACCCGGTGATCCTGTTCAAGGCCGGGCAGCTCCCGCCGCCGTTCGACGAAGCCTAGGCTTCGTCGAACGAGTCTTTGTTGGCGCGGGATGCGGGCGGAAAACCGCTCCGCACTTTTCCTCATCCCGCTCGTCGACGAGGCCTAGGCTTCGTCAAACGAGCCTAGATCACCGCCCCTCGGCCCACGGGTCGAGCGGCTGGTGCGCCTCGTGGCGGACGACGAACCAATAGCCGAGGACGAAGGCCAGCAGGCCGCAGACTGCGCCGCCCAGGAAGCCGGCCGGCGTGGCGAACCACAGGGTCAGGCCCAGGATGGAGCTCCCCAGGGCGACCATCGCCCAGCGGACCAGCATGTTGAAGACGTGGTAGGTGCGCTCGTGCGCGAGCAGCTCGGACTCAGACGTCATGGATGATCCTCCAAAAACGGTCATATCCCCGGCGCTGAGCTTAGCAGATATCAGTGTTCTTCCGCCATCATCTCCGGCGTGATGACGTAGGCGCCGTCCAGGAAGGCTGTGATCTCGCGGGCTCCCGGATGGTCGAAGGCGGCGTAGCGCTGGCGCAGCACGGGCAGGGCGTCGCCGAGGCGGTCACGGCCGGTGTCGTGCAGCAGGGTCAGGTGGCCCTGGACGCGGCGGGCGAGGTCGGGACCCAGCACCTCGTTGGCGGCGGCGAGGAAGGCCTGGCCGTACTGGTAGTCGTCGCCGAGCCGGTAGCTCTGCGCCAGGCTGATGGCCGGGATGCGGCTGAGGATCGGCTGCAGGGCCGGGTTCACGGCGTGGGCGGCGATGTGGCCTGCGATACTGGCCGGGCGGCCGGTGAAGGCGCGCAGGTGCAGGTGGGGCGACATGCGCGGCCCGTCATTGACCGGATAGTTGTCCCAAAGGAACGGCTTGCGGCCCAGTTGCTGCGTCACGCGCGCCAGGTGGCCTGGGGTGAACTCCCGCGAACAGACCTCCTCGCCGGTCCAGAAGATCTCGATGGCGGGGTCCAGCAGACGCCCGAACGCTTCGAGGTAGTCGGCCGGCCGCGCCCCGAAGGCGCGGTCGAGGCCGGGGTCGTCGGAATAGTAGGTGGGGCAGGCGACGATGCGGGTCGCCGTCGTGCGCTGCGCGATCCAGTGCAGGATCTGCACCTGGGTGGCGGCCAGGTCGGGCAGGTCGCCGCGCATGTCGTCGAACAGGATGCCCAGGTCCTGCACCCCGATGACGTCGAAGAAGGCGAGCTTGCGGGCCAGGGCTTCCTGCGCGTCGGCGTTGAAATCGCGGTAGAGCTCGAAGGGGCTCAAGCCCACCCCGAAGCGGACGCCGTGCTCGCCGCAGGCGTCGGCCAGGCCCATCAGCTCGGCGCCCATCTCGGCGGGATGCTCCTGCTGCCAGGCGCGGCGCAGATAGGGGTCGGCCTTCGGCGCATACATGTAAAACTTGTAGCCGTGGGGCGAGAGCGCGGCGACTTGGTCGCGGCGGTCCTGCCAGCTCCAAGGGGTCCCGTAGTAGCCCTCGATGATGCCGAGTTCGGTCATGGCAGGTCCTTGGGGCGGAGTACGGCGATGGCCCGGCTCGGGAAGTCGGCGCCGCCCTCGACGATCCTGGCCACGGTGAAGCCTGCGGCCGCGGCAAGCTGGCGGAAATAGGCGCGACTTGTCCAGGCCGACATGTAGTTGCTGCCCTCAAGGGCGTTGTTCCAGACCACGTAGTCCTCGTTGGCCAGCCGGGCGCGGACCTCTGGAGGTCCCCAGGCCTGGGCGTAGGTTTCGTCGTGGAAGGTCAGGATGGCGCAGCCGCCGGCCTTCAGCAGGCGGCGCAGTTCGGCCAGCCAGGCGCGCGCGGTGGCCTCGGTCAGGTGGGTCAGGACGGAGTAGGAATAGGCCAGGTCCAGGCTGGCGGCCTCGAAGGGGAGGGGCGGCTGCAGGCCGGTGCGCAGGTAGCGGCCGGGCAGGGCTTGCGCGCACCAAGCCGCCAGCTTGGGATGGATGTCGACACCGAGGAACTGGCCGCCCGCGGCGGTGACGTCCTGGGCCAGCCAGCGGGCGATGCGGCCGCAACCGACGCCCCAGTCGAGGACTGTGCGGGGCGTGGCGAGGTCGATGCCTTGCTCAAGGGCGAGGGCCCGGAACTGGGCGGCGTCCTCGCGGCCGCGTTCGGAATACCAGCGCTGGCCGGAGGTGCTGGCGATCAAGGTGATGAGGGGCGGCGGCGGCATGGGCAGACCGTCGTCCACGCTCTCCGACGCGATGGCCGCCAGCCTGGCCTCGCGCCAGCGGTAATAGGGGCCGATGAGGCCGGTGACCTCCAGGACGCGCCGGATCTTGGTCTTGAGGGTCATGGTGCGACCTGGGCCAGGAGCCAGTCACGGAAGGCTGTGATCTTGGCGGCGCGGCGGCGGTCGGCGGGATAGACCAGCCAGTAGCCGTTTCCGAAGGAGATGCGGGCGTCGAAGGGGCAGACCAGCCGCCCCTGGGCGATGTCGGCCCCGAACAGGACCGGGGAGCCCAGGGCCACGCCGTGACCGGCCAGGGCGGCGGCCACCTCCAGGGACTGGGCGTCGGCGGCCAGGCGCGGTGTGCCCTCGATGGAGGGCGCCTGCACCCCCGCGGCGGCGAACCAGGCATCCCATTCGCTGGCCAGGCCGATCAGGGGCGCCTTCAGCAGGTCGCGGGGTTCGGTGAGGTTCAGGTCGCGGGCCATCTGCGGCGTGCAGAGCGGCGCGCCGTCGGCGGAGAACAGGTAGTGGCTGGCCAGGCCCGGCCATTCGCCGGAGCCGGAGCGGATCGCCACGTCCATGTCCTCGCGGGTCAGATCGACGACCCGGCCGCTGGCCTCCAGGCGTACGGCGATCTGCGGGTGGGCCAGCTGGAAGGCGCCCAGGCGCGGAGCCAGCCAGACGGTGGCCAGGGACTGCAGGGTGGTGATGGCCAGGACGCCTTCCCCGGTGTCGGTGAGGTCGGAGAGCGCGGCGCGCAGGACGGTGACCGCCTCACTGGCCGCCCGGGCCAGGCGTTCGCCCGAGGGGGTCAGCACCACCTCACGGGGCAGGCGGCGGAAAAGGGGCTGATCGAGGCGCTGCTCCAGGGCCTTCACCTGCCAGGAAACGGCGGCCTGGGTGATGTTCAGCTCGGCGGCGGCGCGGGTGAAGCTGCCAAGCCGGGCCGCGGCCTCGAAGACCCGGATGGCGCTGAGCGGCAGGGTGGCGAGCGGGTCTGACATAAGCTGACCTAATGCTTAGAGCAGGAGGATCGCTTTGTCACCAGGGGTCGAAGGGCCGAAAACCCGGTCATCAGATAAGGAGACTGGTGATGGACGAGTTGGACAGGAAGGACGTGCCGTTCGGCTGGGTCCTGTGGATTCAGCAGGTCGTGGCGGCGCGGAAGTCGAGGCGGCGGGCGCGGCCCTGGGGTGATCCGCCGCGGGGAAATGCGGGAGACCTGCATTGGCTGGCTGGCCCGCACTAGCAAACCGTCATCCCCGGGCTTGTCCCGGGGACCCATGGTCACAGCGTCTGTCCAGGGCGCGCGACGCGGCCGCTGACGCTTACGGAACATCGGAGAACATGGGTGGCCGGGACAAGCCCGGCCATGACGATCCTGATTTGAGCTTAGCCCTTCACGGGCGGCGGCGGGGCGCAGCGGCCGGCGCGGGCCTGGACCACGAAGAACAGGGCCCGAGACGCCGCGAAGTTGCGATGTTCGGTGATCGCGCTGGTGGGCTCGCCCGTTACCAGGCTGATCGCGTCGGACGGACCGGCGGGACCTGAGAGCGAGGCCTGGTTCCACTTGGAGAGCGCCGAGTTGCAGGCCGCGACGGTGGCGTCGGCCACCACGTCGGCACTGTCCTTGGCGCCGGCCAGGCTATAGGCCCAGCGGTGCAGGCAGTCCTCCACCGGCGCGGCGACGTCGGCTGACACGGCCGGCGCCAGGGCCGGAACCCCGGCGGTGGTGGCCGGGGCGGCGGGCGTGGTGGCGAAGGGCGTGCAGATACCCTTGGCCACCTTCACGCCGTCATTGTCGCTACAGGCGGTGAGCGACAGAGCCGCGATCGCCGCCAGGCTCACGGCTCTCATCGGGGCGATCACTGGTCACACACGCGGGTCTGATAGTAGCTGACCTGGCCACGGTCGTCATAATACGGCTTGCTCACCATGCGGCAGCTGTAGGCGGCCTGCCGATAGTTGGAGTTGCGATAGGCGCCGCGGTTGCTGGTGCGCGTGTAGCTGCGGCTGGTGTCGCACTTGGTGCGGGCGAGCTGGTTGCCCACCACCGCGCCGCCGACGCCGCCGATGACAGCGCCCTTGCCGTTACCCACCGCATTGCCGATCAGGGCGCCGCCGAGGGCGCCCAGCACGGTGCCGGTCACCTTGCGGTCGTGGGCGCGCTGGTCACAGGCGGTGCGCGCGCTGGCCAGGGTGGGCGCGGTGACGGCAGCCGCCACCAAACCGGTAATCAAAAGCATACGACGCATAGCCAAGCCTCCTCGAATCCTAAAGTCCCTCAGCCGACACAACGCCTCGCGCGTTGGATGGATGCGCCTGCCTTGCTGGCGCCTCGATTGACCGGAAAAAGCCCCGGCCCGAACCTCAAGCGGAGAAGCGCGTGCGTAGAGTCTGGATCCTGGCCGCCGCGGCGGTGCTGGCGAGCTGCAGTCCCAAGGCCAAGACCGGGGCCGAGGCCAAGTACGCGGGCCTGGATGAGGCGATCCTGGCCTGGCGCCAGCAGATCGTGAAGACCGACAAGGCCTGCAGCGCCAAGGCCGATGGCTGCCAGTCCTTCGAGGTAGGCTGCAAGGGTGAGCGCGAGATCACCCCCATCGACCAAGCCAAGGGGGTCAGCGCCAAGCTGGTGGTGGCCATGAGCTGGGAAGGCTGGGACGCCGTGCGCAGCGAGTACCGGCCGGAGTCCGGGTTCTCAGAGTTCACCAAGGTGGACGGTGGCTGGTTGCGCGGGGCGACAGCGCCGGTCAATCTGAGCACCTGCGTCAGTTCGTAAGGACGCCAATTTCGGAACCCGACCGAATCCCAGGCGTACTCCGGCCATGTTTGCTATCAGACATTCCCGCCAGATTGTGGCGCAGAAGACGAAGAAGCTGAGCCGGTGACCGAAGCCGAGAGTAAGGACGCCCGGGTCCGGTCGCTGATGGCGACGGGGATCCTGGACACCGAGGCCGAGACCGCCTTCGATGATGTCGTCCGGCTGGCCGCCCTGGTGTGCAAGACACCGATCGCGGTGGTGAGCTTCGTCGACGCCGAGCGTCAATGGTTCAAGGCCAAGGTCGGTCTGGAGGTCAGCGAGACGCCGGTGGAGATGGCGATCTGTCGCCACGTCCTGGTCTGCGAGGATATCGAGGTCTTCCCTGACCTGACCAAGGATACGCGGACAGTCGGTAACGTCCTGGTGACCGAGACCCCGTCTCTGCGGTTCTACGCCGGGGCGCGGGTGGACAGTCCCGACGGCGTCCCCATCGGATCGGTCGCGGTGATCGACACCGTGCCGCGGCCAGAGGGCCTGACCGCCGAACAGACCGAAACCCTGCTGGCCCTGGCCCGCCAGGTGATGGCGCAGCTGGCCATGCGGGCCCAGGCGGTCAAGCTGAAGGATGGTGAGGACCGGTTTCGGGCCATCGCCGACTCCATGCCGCAGATGGTCTGGTCGACCCTGCCGGACGGCTATCACGACTACTACAACGCCCGCTGGTACGAGTTCACCGGCATGGAGCCTGGCGCCACCGACGGCGAGGCCTGGAACGACATGTTCCACCCGGACGACCGGGAGCGGGCCTGGGCGCTGTGGAGCCACAGCCTGGAAACCGGCGTGCCCTACGAGATCGAATACCGGCTGCGTCGCCACGACGGCGCCTATCGCTGGACCCTGGGCCGGGCCCTGCCGATCCGTGACGAGGCCGGCTATATCACCCGCTGGTTCGGCACCTGCACCGACATCGACGACGCCAAGCGGCTGGCCGAGGAGCGCGAGCTGGTCAGCCAGGAGCTGAGCCACCGGATCAAGAACATCTTCGCGGTGATCTCGGGACTGATCTCACTGTCGGCGCGGACCCATCCGGAGTCCAAGGCCTATGCGATGGCCCTGCGCGACCGGGTGATGGCCCTGGGCCGGGCCCACGACTTCGTGCGGCCCCATAGCAAGGTCTCGCAGCCCAACGCCCGGGCGGCGACAGCCTTCGCGCTGCTGAGCGAGCTGTTCTCCCCCTATGACGGGGCCGGCGGCCTGCGGATCAGCCTGGAGGGCGACGACATCGGCATCGACGACCGGGCCGCGACACCCCTGGCCCTGATCTTCCACGAGCTGGCCACCAATGCGGCCAAGTACGGGGCGCTGTCGGCGGCGGGCGGACATGTCTCGATCACCGCCAACCGGATGGGCGACGACTACCGGCTGATCTGGCGTGAGACCGGCGGCCCGGCCGTGGCGGGACCGCCGGCGGTGGAGGGCTTCGGCTCGACGCTTTCGAAGGTGTCGGTGGAGGGGCAGCTGGGCGGGACGCTGGTCCGCGAGTGGCTGCCGCAGGGATTGCAGGTGACGATGGTTGCGCCCGCCAAGTCCTACACGCGGCCGAGCCGGGTGAACTGACAACATTCCCGCTCATCCCGGCGAAGGCCGGGACCCAGGTCGTAGGTCGTGGCCGGCGTCAGGAATCCTGAGAGCGGGAGATGAATCTGGGTCCCGGCCTTCGCCGGGATGAGCGGATTTTCGCTACGCAAACAGCCGCAGCTCGCCCGGGGGCGAGAGCAGGGGGCTGCGGCGGCCGGCGTATTCGACGACGTCGGCGACGGCCTTGCGCGAGGCGGGCTTGGGCAGCACGCCGATCGTGCCGGCGACGCCGTCCCGCAGCAGGCCGGGATTGGCGGTGACGAAGACCACGGCGGCGCGGCGGTCAGCCAGGGCGCGGCCGATGCCGACGCCGGTCTCGCCGTCGCGGAGGTTCAGGTCCACCAGGGCGACGTCGATGTCCTCGTCGGCGAAGGCCTCGAAGCTGCGGCGGTCGGGTGCGATGCCCACGACGGTATGGCCCAGGTCGTTGAGGGTTTCCTCAAGTTCCATGGCGACCAGGATCTCGTCTTCGACAATCAGTACCCGCACAATCCAACTCCGTACTCAGGCGTTCTCGCCCTGCAGGGGGAATGCGGCCAGCGACGGATGGTTGCGAGGAGAAGTGTCAGGAAGCCGACTTTCAGTTTCGTGTGGATTCCAAGGTACAGTCGTGGGCGAGCAGGAGGCCCAGATGCCTGACGACCCTAAGACGCAGCGATGGGACGGACCGCCGCTGGGGGCCTGGAAAGCCTGGACGCCGGAGCAGACGGCCGCGCGGCTGGCGGGGGTGGCCGCGCCCTGGTGCGTGGTGGGGGGCTGGGCGCTGGATGTGTGGTTGGGACGTGAGAGCCGGGTCCATGAGGACCTGGAGATCGCTGTCCCCAAGCCGTTCCTCCCGCAGATGCGGGCGCAGCTGGCGGGACTTGATCTCTATTCCGTGGGGGATGGCGATGTTCTCACCTTGCCGCCCTACGCCGAGCCGCCGGAAGACAAGTACCAAATCTGGGTGGCGGAGGGTGGCGCCTGGCGTCTGGACGTGATGGCCGAGCCGGGTGACGCCGCGACCTGGGTGTTCCGGCGCGACGAGAGCGTGACAGCGCCAAGGGCGCAGCTGATGGGGCTGTCGCCGACAGGCGTGCCCTATCTGAAGCCGCAGGGGGCGTTGCTCTATAAGGCCGCCAAGCTCCGGCCGAAGGACCAGGCGGACTTCGCGCTGTTCGCGCCCATGCTGGATGCGGCCGCGAGGGCCTGGCTGCGGGCCATGATCGATCGGCTCTACCCCGGCCATGCCTGGCTGGGCGCCCTGGCCAAATAGAAAAAGGCCCCGACCGCCTGGAGAGGCGATCAGGGCCTGATCTAGCTCGACCTATGCCCGAAGGCGCTAAGTCTTACTTCTTGGGTTCGGCAGCGGCGTCGACCTTGGCTTCGGTCGCGGCGGCGGCGGCGTCGCCCGAGGCCTTCATGGCGTCGCCAGCCTTGTCGCC
This sequence comes from Phenylobacterium glaciei, assembly GCF_016772415.1. Lineage (NCBI taxonomy): Bacteria > Pseudomonadati > Pseudomonadota > Alphaproteobacteria > Caulobacterales > Caulobacteraceae > Phenylobacterium > Phenylobacterium glaciei. Next base: position 3,140,328 of record NZ_JAGSGD010000001.1, on the reverse strand, counting down.
GGCTTCCTTGGCGGCGTCGGTGGCGGTGTCGGCGGCGTCCTTCGCGGTGGCGGAGGCGTCCATGGCGGCGGCGGCGGCTTGGTCGGCGGTGGCGTCAGCGGCGACCGGGGCCGGGGCTTCTTCCTTCTTGGTGCAGGCGGCGGCGGCGAGGCCGAGGGCGGCAACAGTCATCAGGGTGGCAAAACGCATGGTGGTCTCCGAATTTTTGGGGGCTATGGCTTGAGCTGGACGCCACCCCCGCGTGGCGTTCAGTGCTCCCGCCAAGGCCGGAGCATCATCTCAACGCAGCGATCACGATCCCGTTCCCGGTTCCATCACGAATTCGTGCCGTGCCTGTGGATAAGGTGACGCTGCCTCTTCGCGCCGCGCAGTCAGGCGTCGCCGTCGCCGCCCAGGACGCCGCCGATGATGCTGCCCAGGATGCCCGCGCCGGCGAGGCCGGCCACAGTGCGGCCGCCGGAGCCTTCACCCGAAGGCAGGTATTGGGCGATCGCCTCGGCCAGGTTGAGGATCGGCATGGACTGCAGGTGGACCTCGCCCGGGCCGGTCAGGCTGGCCAGGAACAGGCCCTCGCCGCCGAACAGGATGTTGCGGAAGCCCGGCACCATCTGGATGTCGAAGCTGACGCTGGGCTCGTGGACGCCGACGTGGCCGGCATGGACCAGCAGACGCTCACCGGGGGCCAGGGTCTTGGTGACCACCTCGCCGGAGAGATCCAGGAACACCACGCCGGGGCCGGTGACCTTTTGCAAAATGAAGCCCGCGCCGCCGAAGAAGCCCGAGCCGATGCGCTGCTGCCAGGCCAGTTCCAGGGAGACGCTGGTCTCGGCGCAGAGGAAGGTCTCGCGGCGGCATATCAGGCTTTCGCCAGGGGCGAGATGGCGCGCCAGGATCGAGCCCGGGAAGCGCGGGGCGAAGGCCACGTGGCCCTCGCCGCGGTCGGCGCTGAACTCGGTGATGAAGAAGCTGCCGCCGGTCAGGCTGCGCTTGAGTCCCGCGAACAGGCCGCCGCCGGTATTGGTGTGCATGCGGATGCCGTCGGTCATCCAGGCCATGGCGGCGGTCTGGCTGTAGATGGTTTCGCCAGGCGCCAGGTCGATGCCGACCGTCTGCATGACAGTGCCGGAAATCTCGTAGCGCATGGGCGGCCTCTGGGCTGGATGAGGCCCGAACATAGGGCCGCGCCGCAGGACAGGCTAGGATGGGGTTAGGAGGCGCGACATGGCCCGGATCCGCGAGATCGTCATCGACAGCCGCCATCCCGCGTCGCTGGCCCGGTTCTGGGCCGGGGTGCTGGCGGGCTATGAGGTGCGAGCCTACGACGCCGCGGAGATCGCGCGTCTGGCGGGGCTGGGCCTGACGCCGGAAACCGATCCCTCTGTGATGGTGGACGGGCCGGGGCCGATGCTCTGCTTCCAGCAGGTGGCGGAGCTCGCGCCGGGCCGGCGGATGCATCTGGACATCGTAGGCGGGCCCCGCGCGGACGAGGTCGCTCGGATTGTCGCCCTCGGCGGGACGGTGCGTGATACCCATGGCGATCACACGGTGATGCTCGATCCGGAGGGCGCGGCCTTCTGCGTGCAGGACCCTCGGGAGTAGGCATGCTGGACGACACCCCCCGGATCGCGGTGCTCGGCGCCATGGCGAGCGAACTGACCGCCCTGCGCAAAGAGCTCACCGAGACGACTGAGCACACGGTGGTGGGCGCCGCCTTCACGACGGGGGTGCTGGCCGGTAAGGCGGTGGTGCTGGTCCGCTGCGGCGTGTCGATGGTCAATGCGGCCATGGTCGCCCAGCGGACCCTGGACCTGTTCAACGTCACGCACCTGATGGTCAGCGGCTGCGCCGGCGGGGTCGAGCCGGAGCTGAAGGTCGGCGACGTGTTCGTGGCCTCCCAGTGGGGCCACTACCTCGACGTGGTGATGGGGCGCGAGGGGCCCTCCGGGTTCGAACCGGCCTCGGGCATCCCCAGCGGCTACGGCAATTTCGGGATGATGTTCCCCAAGGCCGCCGTGGTGACGGGACCGGACGGCGAGACGGAGCGCCGGTTCTGGTTCCCCGTGGCGCCGGCCATGCTGGCGGCGGCCCGCAAGCTGGCGGTGACGGTGGTGCTGTCCAAGGGCGCCGGCGCGGCGCAGCTGGACAAGACGCCGCGCGTGGTGGCCGGCGGAAATGGCGTCTCGGGCTCGGCCTTCGTCAACAACACCGAACTGCGGGACTATGTGTATGCGACCTTCGAGGCGGGCGTGCTGGACTGCGAGAGCGCGGCGGTGGCCCAGGTGGCCTGGTGCAACGGCAAGCCCTTCGTGGCGGTGCGCGGGCTGTCGAGCCTGGCGGGCGCTGGCGACGGGGACAAGCTCTACACCGCCTTCAACCAGCTGGCGTCGGACAACGCCGCGGCGGTGACCCTGGGGCTGATCCGCGCGCTCCAGATGGGGTAAAGGCCCGGCCCGAGACCCTCATCCGATTGAGTTGGATTGCGCTCTAGACCCTTTCCGGATCAGGTTGAATCAACCTGACCGGACAATACGGGTCTACCGCCTTGACGTTAGAGCGTGTCCGGGCGGCGAACCGGTTCCCACTTGCGCCTGACATGCTCTAGGAGCCTGTCCCGGTCATCGCCTCTGCGGCGTCGAACAGCTTGCGGCGCGAGGCGTTTGGCGGCGCGCATGGCCCCAGCAGATGACCCTCCACACCGCCTGGCAGATCACTTCAGGCGGGAACCGGTGGCGCTTGTAGGAAATCGGTTTCAATCTGATCCCCTCCGGCGGCCGTCACGCCACGACCGGAGACTGACAGCACCGGAGGAAGCGCCTTGGCCGAACGATTTGGACCGGAACATGTCGAGGCCTGGCGCCGGGACGGCGGCCTGGTGATTGAGAGGTTCTTCACCGAGGCAGAGGTGGCGGCCGTGGTCGCCGACTTCGAGAAGGTCTGGGGGCCGCCGCCGACCGACGCCCAGGCCCTGGACAAAAAGAAGGAAGGTGAGGTCGGGCGGTTTAATCCGGCGCAGTTCACCATGATCCAACCGGTGCCGATCGACTGTTCGCCGGCGCTGAACCTGATTGGCGTCCATCCGGCTATCGTCGCCTTCGCCAAGGCGGCGCTGAAGACCGACAAGGTGCATGTCTACCAGTGTCAGGCCTGGGCCAAGTTCACCGGAGAGGCTGACTATGACCAGCCGTTCCACTGCGACTTCGTCAATCACACGCTCACGGCGCCGTCGGAAGACTCCCACCTGAACTCGATCACCATCCTCTGCTATTTCAGCGACGTGACCGACGCTCACGGTCCGGCCCACTTCGTCACCCGGCCTGACGCCCAGGCGGCGGCCGCGCCGGAAGAGACCTTGTCCCAGGATCCCGACGTCCAGGCCCGGATCCAGGCCGGGCTGCTGGCCAGGTCGCGCTCCTCGGCCGGGCCGGCCGGCAGCATCTTTCCCTACACGATCGACGTCTATCATCGGGGGACCAACCTGACAGCGCCGGGCGGCCACCGCTATGCGCTGATGACCTGCTTCAAGGCCGCGGGGAACGAGGCCATCGCCTTCACACCCTGGGCGCACACTCACATGAAGCCCTGGCGCAATATCTTCGACAACGCCACGCCCGAGCAGCTCGCCTGTTTCGGGGTGCCGGAGCCGGGCGACCCGTTCTGGACGGAGGTCACGTTGCAGAGGACGCAGGCCCGCTATCCGGGCTGGAACTCGGCGGCCTACCGCGCGGCGATCACTGCCTAGAGCACGATGCGATCAGTCGGAATCGACTGATCGTTGAATCGTGCTCTAAATTCAACTGTGTAGAGCCGGATTCAGGCTTCGAGAGAAGCCATCCGGCTCTAGGGGGGCGTCAGTCCCGCCAGATCCAACGCAGGGTGTCGGCGAAGATCGCGCCGCCGTGGCGGAGGGAATGGCCGCCGACCCCGAACTCGAAGCGGTAGTCGTAGCCGGCCCAGTCCAGGGCCTTGGCCATGGCCTGGTTGCCCTGGGGCCAGTCGCCGGTGAAGTGGACCCCGTCGCCGGTCCCGCTCTGCAGGAAGACCCGCAGTGGCTTGCGCGGGGTGGCGCGCAGGATGAAGGGCCAGTTGTGGCCGCCGCGGATGTTCACGAACGAGCCGCAGTGGCTGATCACCCGGCCGAACTGTTCCGGAAAATGCCAGGCGGCGGTGAAGGCGCAGATGCCGCCGCTGGAGATGCCGCAGAGGGTGCGGCGGGCGGGGTCTTCGGTGATCGCCACCTCGCCCCTTACGAACGGCAGCAGGTCCTGGATCAGGAACCGGCCATAGTCGGCGGTCAGGGAGTCGTATTCGCGGCTGCGCTGCTCGGTCGGCGGCTCGTCGGACGCGGTCAGCCGGCCCGGATTGACGAACACCGCCACGGTCGGGCCGATTTCCCCCCTGGCGTGGAGGGTGTCCAGCACCTGGGTGACCCGGATCTGGCCCTCAGCCGGCAGGTAGAACGAAACCCCGTCCTGAAGGACGATCAGGCTGGCGGCCTGGGTGCGGTCGAGGCCCGGGGTCGTGTAGACCGCCACGTCGCGGACCGTGCCCGGGAAGACCCGCGCCCCGTCCCAATCGGCCCAACGCCGCAGATCGCCCTCCGGCGTACCGGGCCGCGGATAGGCCTCCCGGCAGGGATTGTAGTTGGCGTCGCCCGGCGCGGTCAGGGTTTCCACGAAAGAGGCGCGGGTTCGGCCGTTCATCTCGGTGGGCGCGGGCTGGTCGAGGCCCAGCAGCCGGTAGGTCTCGAAATCCATGCCCATGGGGTCTCCACCTCGTCCTGCGCAGCCGGAGTCTAGACCCTTTCCGGATCAGGTTGAATCAACCTGACCGGACAAAAACGATCTAGGCGGCGACGTCGAACCGCGCATCGGTGGCGTCAGCGCTCGCCAGGCTTTCCTGCGGCAGGTTGGCGCCCCGGCAGTCGGCGAACCGCAGCTGAGCGCCGGTCAGGTCGGTGGGCGTCCTGCGGGTCCCCACGACCAGATCCTGCAGCAGGGCGCCGCGCAGGTCAGCCTGGACCAGATTGGCGCCGCTCAGGCGCGCGCCGCGCAGGTCGGCGCCGCGCAGGTCGGCGGACCTCAGATCGGCCCCCTCCAGATTGGCGGCCTGCAGATCGGCGCCCTGGAGGTTGAGCCGGATCAGGATGGCGCCGGGCGCCTGCAGGCCGGTGAGCTGGGCCTTCAGCAGGGCGTCGCCGACCACTCGCAGATCCGCGCCGGCGAGCTGGGCGGCGCGGCCCTGCTTGCCCATGGTGAGGCACCAGACCTGATGGCCGGCCAGGGCCTCCATCAGGGCCGGGCGGCGGGCCATGGCCTCGGCGTTCGGCGCCTGGAGCGCGCCCATCAGGCAGGCGCCGGTGAGCATGGCGCCCACCAACTGCGCCCCGTCCATCACCGCGCCCGACAGGTCGGCGCCCTCCAGATTGACGTTTCGGAAATCGGCGTCCTCCAGCAGCGCGCCGCGCAGGTTGGCGGACTTGAGCTTGGCGCCCCTCAGATTGGCGCCGCGCATGGAACAGTCGGAAAAGTCGGCGGCGAAGGCGCTGGCGTCATCGAAACGGGCGCGGTTGAGATTGGCGCCGGACAGGTTGACGCCGTCGGCCACTGTCGCGCGCTTCTGGCGGCGGGACGTGGAGGCGAACCCGTCGGCGGTGTGGATGGCCAGCTGGCCCGGACGCAGGTCGGCGTCCTGCAGATCGGCGCCCGAGAGATCGGCGCCGTTGAGCACCGCCCCGCGCAGGTCTGCCCGGGCGAGCACGGCGTTGGTCAGGACCGCGCTGGTGAGGTCGCAGCCAAACAGCACGGCCCGGTTAAGCCGCGCGCCGGAGAGCTTGCAGTTGCTGAGGTCGGAGCCGCTGAGATCGGCGTCGGCGAGATCGCGGCCCGGAGCGGCCAGACCCGACAGGTCGGCGAAGCGCAGGATCAGCCTGGCCCCGCCCGCCTTACGCGCGAGGAACATCTCGTGGGCGACGACCTGCTTGGCGAATTCGACCTGGGTCGGCTTTTCGCGAAAGACGGCCAATGTGTTTCCCCTCTGACAGCGCGCAGGCTCGGGACCAGGTCCGGAAGACGCGACCATGCCCGTTGAGCCTTCAAGCAAAGATGAAGTCGAGGTCAGGAGCTGTCGGTCAAATTGACGCAGTTCAGGTGCAGATTTCCGGATAATCGAGCCTCCGGGAGTGCAGACTTGAGTAATCGGGACTCCGATCGCTTCGGTGACCTGGAGCGCGACCAAGCGATCAAGCGGAATCTCTGACCGCTTGATCGTGGTGTAGATTCAAGGTCATAGGGCCGGATTCAGGCTTCAGGATGCGGCCAAACCGCTCTCGGAAATGCCGTCCGGACTCGGACGATAGGGGGGTTCGACCTGCCCCGACGCATCCGCGGCGTTCTTGCGGGCCCGGTTTACTGGGGGCGGCAAGTTTACTCAGCGCGACGTCAGGCGGCCTTGTCGAACCTGGCTTCGGCGGCGTCGGCCAGGTCGAGCTGGCCGGGCGAGAGCAGGGCGCCGCGGCAGTCGGCGTAGCTGAAGCGGGCGCCGGTGAGGTCGGTGTTGGTGGTGCGCCCGTCGATCTCCAGGTGCAGCAGCGTGGCCCCGCGCAGGTCGGCCCGCGCCAGGTTGGCGCCGGCCAGCCGCGCGCCCCGGAGATCCGCGCCGCGCAGGTTGGCGCCGCGCAGATCGGCGCCCTCGAGGTTGGCGGCCTGCAGGAAGGCGCCCCCTAGGTTGAGGCCCACGAAACAGGCGCCCGGGGCCTGCAGGCACGTCAACTGGCCGGCGGCCAGGGCGTCGCCGACAACCCGGAGATCAGCGCCTTCGACCTGGGCGGCTGAGCCTTGCCTGCCGTTGGTCAGGCACCAGACCTGATGGCCGGCCAGGGAGTCCAGCAGGGCCGGGCGCCGCGCGAGGGCCTCGGCCGAAGGGGCGTGCACCACGCGGTCCATGATGGCCTCGTGGGTGGTCGAGCCCATCAGCTGGACGCCGGACATCACCGCATTGGTGAAGTCGGCGTTCTCCAGGTTGGCGCTGGTGAAGTCGGCTGCCTCGAGCAGGGCGCTGGTGAACTTGGCGGACTTCATCTTGGCGCCGTTCATCTTGGCGCCGCGCAGGGTGGCGTCGGAGAAGTCGGTGGCATAGGCGGTGTTCACGTCGGCGCGGATGCGGCTGGAGATCCCATCGGGCATACCGGCGCGCTGGCGCTGCGAGACCGAGATGAACCCTTGCGCCGAATGGGCGGCGATCTGGCCGGGACGGAAGTCGGCGTCGGTCAGGTCGGCCCCCGAGAGGTCGGCGCCGCAGAGCACCGCGCCGCGCAGGTCGGCGCGCAGCAGGCTGGCGCCGGCGAGATTGGAGCCGCGCAGGTCACTGCCGAACAGCATGGCGCGGTCGAGGATGGTCCCGGAGAGGTCGCAGCCGCGCATGCTGGCGCCGCTCAAATCCGCGTCGGCAAGGTTGCGACGGGGCATGGCCAGGCCGGTGAGATCGGCCATGGGCAGGATCATCCGGCGGCCGCCCGGACTGCCGGCCAGGAACTTCTCATGGCTGAGCACATGGCCCACCAGTTCGGCCTGGGTAAAACGTTCGATGGCTTTCTGCACCAGGACCCCACGCACGTTCGGCCATTCGGGCCGTCGGGTTGAAACCCAACGTTGCGTGAGAGACGTGAAGAAACGTGAATCGGGCTTGGTGAATAACGAGCGCGTTTTGACGCACCGAGGCCGAGCTTGGGCCCGTCAGACGGCCTGTCCGGCGCACCATCCCGAGGACCAGGCCCATTGGAAGTTGTACCCGCCGAGCCAGCCGGTGACGTCCACCACCTCGCCGATGAAATAGAGGCCCGAAACGTCGCGCGCCTGCATCGTGCCCGGATCGAGGCTTTCGGTGTCCACCCCGCCCAGGGTGACCTCGGCTGTGCGGTAGCCTTCCGACCCCACCGGCTTGACGGTCCAGCGGTTCACAGCGGCGTCGACGCGGGTCAGCACCTTGTCTGGCAGGTCGGCGATATTGCCCAGCGCGCCCTCGTCCTCGGCCACCATCTGGGCCAGGCGCTTGGGAATGTGGTCGGCGAGCACGGTGGCCACAGCCTGGCGGCCGCGGGTGGTCTTGGCGAGCTTCATGGCGGCCATCAGGTCGACGCTGGGCGCCATGCTCAGCGTGATCTCCTGACCCTCGCGCCAGTAGGAGGAGATCTGCAGGATGGCGGGGCCTGAGAGCCCGCGGTGGGTGAACAGCATGGCTTCCGTGAACCTGGTCTTGCCGCAGGCGACGACGGCGTCGACGGCGACGCCGGCCAGGGGCTTCAGCTTCTCCAGGGCGCCGACCTCGAAGGTCAGGGGCACGAGGGCGGGACGGGTCTCCACCAGGGGAAGGCCGAACTGGGCGGCGATCTCGTAGCCCCAGCCGGTGGCGCCCATCTTCGGGATCGACTTGCCGCCGGTGGCGACGACGAGCGAGGCGCAACTGACCGCGCCGCCGGGCAGGGCAAGGTCAAAGCCGGTGGCGGTCTTGGTCACGCCTGCCACGGCGGTGGCCAGGCGCAGCTGGACCTTTGCGGCCTTCATCTCCGCCAGCAGCATCGCGATGATGTCCTTGGCGGTCTCGTCGCAGAACAGTTGGCCCAGGGTTTTTTCGTGCCAGGCGATGCCGTAGCTATCGACGAGCGCGACGAAGGCCTTTGCCGGATAGCGGCGCAGCGGCCCCTTGGCGAAGCGCGGGTTGGTCGAGATGAAGTTGGTGGGATTGGCGTTGATGTTGGTGAAGTTGCAGCGGCCGCCGCCGGAGATGCGGATCTTCTCGCCCGCCGCCTTGGCGTGATCCACCACCAGGACCGAGCGGCCGCGCTTGCCCGCCTCGATGGCGCACATCATCCCGGCGGCGCCTGCGCCCACCACCACGACGTCGAAGCTTTGCATGGCTAGTTGAGCGGGCCGGAGAGCCAGGCTTCGAGCATCGGCACGACCGCGGTCCCGGGCTGGTAGCCGCGGGTGACAACGCCATAGGCGCCGGCCTCGGTGGGCCCGGCGATCAGGGTCGGGAAGCCGGTGACCCCGGCCTGCTGCGAGGTCCCGTAGTCGCGCCAGGTCTCGTGCTTGAGGTCGTCGGTGTCGAAGATGTCGAGGAACCGCTGGCCGTCCATGTCGCGCTCGGTGATCAGCCGGGCCAGGACCTCGGGGTCGGCGATGTTGGTGTTCTGCGCATAGAAGGCGGCCTGCAGGTCGCCGAGGAAGGTCAGGGCCAGCTCGGTGTCGTGGCGGCGCACGAAGACCACGGCGCGGGCCGCCGGGTCGGTGTCATAGAGGAAGCCCGGGGTGTCGAGGACGGCGGGATCGAAGGGCAGGCCGGAGGCCTCGGTGACGTGGGTCCAGTGGCCGGCCAGTTCGGTCTTGGCCTTGTCGGTCATGGGCGTGTCGGTCCCCGGACGCAGGCCGCCCATGATCAGCTGGATCGGCAGCGCGCGGCCGAAGGTCTTGCGGATGTCGGCGATCACCGGCGAGAACCCGTAGCACCACGAGCACATGGCGTCGGCGAAGTAGATCAGGTGCGGGGTCTGCATGGTGGGCTGAGTGTAGCACCAGCGACGGGGGCGTCGTGAGTGGGTTTGTGCGCTCCTAACACTCCCCCCTGATCGTCATGGCCGGGCTTGTCCCGGCCACCCATGATCTCCGTGGTCCAGCAAGATGGATGTGGCGCCCGCCGCGTGACCTGCGGCTAGACGGAGATCATGGGTCCCCGGGACAAGCCCGGGGATGACGGAGGTTAGGTGGTTGGACTACCCCGGATGCGCGCCCGCGGCCTTGGCCAGCTTCAGGGCCTCGTCCAGGGCCTGGTCGGTGGGAACGGCGACGTTGGGGGTGACGCCCTTGCCTTCCCAGTCCCAGTTGGTGTCGGGGTCGTAGGAGCGGCCGACGGGGACGAAGGCGCCGAAGCGGTCGCCGACCTCAAGGACCCCGCCATAGTGGCCCGCGCCCCGCGTGGTCTCACCCACCAGAGTGGCGCGGTGGGTGCGTTTGAAGGCGAGCGCCAGATGTTCGGCCGCCGAGGCCGAGCGGCGCGAGGTGAGGTAGTAGACCGGGACCTTCTGCAGGCGCGTCTCACCCTTGTCGGGAGTCACGACGTGGTCGTGGCTGACCAGGGTCGGCGGGGAGGCCTGGCGGACCAGGGTCGGGCCGTCGGTCAGCGGGCCGCTATCCTCGATACCGGCGCGGGTGTCCATCCGCACCAGATGGGTGGTCTTGGCGTAGAGCAGGGGCAGGATGGCGTCCATCACGGCCAAGCCCCCGCCCCGATGCGGCCGGGCGTCGATGATGACGGCCTTGGCGTCCGCATGGGCCAGCAGGAAGGCCCGCGCCTTCTCCGGCTCGGGCGGCTCATCAACGAACTGATTGAAGCGCAGATAGGCGACGTCCCCGATCATCCGGGCGTCCTCCAGCCCGGGAGGGCCCGAGGCGCGCGCGCTCGCCGGAATGTCGGCGGCGGGCGGGCGCGGGGTGTTCCAGGCGCTCTCGGGGGCCAGGCGCAGGTGGCCGTCCTTCGCGAGCGCCTGGAGGTCGCTGGTCACCTTCTCTCCGAAGGCGGTCGGGTCGGTGAGGCCTTCATAGGCGCCCGCGGCCAGGTTGGCCCGCAGCTGGCCGGCGTACCTCGCGCCGATGTCTGGGAACAGGAAGTTGGCCTTGAGCGCCGTGGCCAGCTTCTCGATCACATCGCGGCGCTCGGCGGCGTCCATGGGCTTGGCCACGGCGGCGGCGGCCGGAGCGGTCTGGGCGTGCGTAACGCCGTTGAGACCGGTGACGAGGACGAGAGCCGCGCCGGCGGCCACCAGATGACGACGCATGAAAGGTCTCCAGGACTGGCGCGGTGATAGGCGGGGTCTCTGGACGACGGCAAGTTAAGCTCCGGTAAGCTTGGCCAAGCAGGTTCGCTGTTTCCCCTTGATCGTGTTCGTCGGACAGCCAAACTCCGCGCCTCGGTTTTGCGGAGTGATCGAATGCTTACGAGTCGGGTTGCTATGGCGGCTGTGGCGGCCCTGCTGGTGAGCACCGGTCCGGCCCTGGCGGCGGGCAAGGACGCCAAGGTGTGGGCGGCGGTCGAGAAGGCTCGGGAGGGCCAGCTCGAGCTGCTGAAGTCGGTGGTGAACATCGATAGCGGCACCGGTGACATCGAGGGCGGCCGCAAGGTCGCCGCCGTCCTGATCCCCCGGCTCAAGGCGCTGGGCATGACCATCGAGAGCGTGCCCGCCGAAATCCCCGGCCTGCCGGAGAACACGGTCGCGACGCTGACCGGGACCGGCAAGGCCAAGATCCTGATGATCGGCCATATCGACACGGTGTTCGGGCCGGGCACGACAGCCAAGTGGTCGTACTCGGTCGAGGGCGACCACGCCCGGGGGCCTGGCGTCGCCGACGAGAAGGGCGGGGTGATCGAGGGGCTCTACGCGCTGCAGATCCTGCACGACATGGGGTTCAAGAATTTCGCCAAGATCACCTTCCTGATCGAGACGAGTGAAGAGCGGGGCTCGCCGGGGACGCGGGCCCTGATCGACAGGCTGGTGAAATCCCACGACGTGGAGCTGAATCTGGAGCCCGGCGACGCGCCCGACGTGATCACGGTGTGGCGCAAGGGCTCATCGACCATGAACATCGACGTGAAGGGCCGCGCCGCCCACGCCGGCGTCGCGCCCCAGGACGGCCGCAACGCCGCTGTCGAGTTGATCCACCAGCTGGCGACCGTGGAGCCCATGCCGCACTCGGGCGACGGCCTGACGGTGAACCTGACGATCATCCAGGCCGGCTCGCGCTACAACATCATCCCCGAGGCCGCCCGGGCGCAGCTGAATGTGCGGGCCCGCAAGAAGAGCGAGTTCGACGACGTCGAGGCCGCCCTGCAGGCCGCCGCCAAGACCACGGTGGTGCCCGACACCACGGTGACGGTGACCCGGGAAGTGTCTTTCCCGCCGCTGGCCAGCAATCCGGCGACGGACGCCTTGGCGGTGCGCGCCCAGGCCATCTATGCCGGCCTCGGATTGAAGCTGGGCACCGGCGGCAATGGCGGGGCGTCGCAGTCGGCGTTAGCCTATGAGGCGGGCACGCCCGCGTTGGATGGGCTGGGTCCGGTGGGCGGCGGCTTCCACTCCGAGAAGGAGTTCATGGACCTGAAGTCGGTGACGCCGCGGCTGTATCTGCTGACCAAGCTGATCATGGATCTGAGCGCCAACCCGCCGAAGACTTGATCCATCCCCAACCTATGGATCGTCATGGTCGGGCTTGTCCCGGCCACCCATGATCTCAGAGATTCAGCAAGCATCCCTGGCGTCTGCCGCGCGATCTGCGGATGGGCGGAGATCATGGGTCCCCGGGACAAGCCCGGGGATGACGGTGGTTAGTTGGACAGTTCTGACGCGCGTTCTTCCACATCTGACCCCCAATGCCCCTCGAAGCTCTGGGCTTCGATGAAGATGCGGGTGACGTCGGGGTGGGCGGACTTGATGGCCTTCTCGATGCGGCTGACGGTGCGCTCCACCTCGCCGGCGGGCATGGCGTCGTCGAAGTCGAGGCTGAGGGCCACGAGGATGTCGCTGGGGCCGAAGTGCATGGTCAGCAGCTCGTTGACCCGCGCCACGCCCGGCTGGGCGTCGGCGATGGCCTTGATCTCGGTGCGGGTATGGGGGGCGGCGGCCTCGCCGGTGAGCAGGCTCTGGCTCTCGGCGGCCAGGAAGAAGGCGGTGAAGCCCAGGATCAGGCCGACGCCGACGGAGGCGACGCCATCCAACACCGGCATGTTCAGGGTCTGGGAGAAGAACACCCCCAGCAGGGCCACCAGCAGGCCCAGCAGGGCGGCGGTGTCCTCGAACAGCACGGTGAAGACGGTGGGGTCCTTGCTGGACTTCACGGCCTCCACCCAGCCGCGGCCGGCGCGCTCGGTGTTGAAGGACTTCAGCGCCACGATCCACACCGCGCCCTCGAAGATCACCCCGAAGGCCAGGACCGCGTAGTTGACCCAGGCGTTCTCGATGGGCTCGGGATTTCGGATGCGCTCAATGCCGTGCAGCACCGAGACCACGGCCCCGACCCCGAAGATCAGGACGGCCACCACGAAGGTGTAGAAGTAGAGCTGCAGGCCGTAGCCCAGGGGATGGCGCTCGGTGGGGTCCTTGGCGGCGCGGCGCAGGCCGTTGAGCAGCAGCAGCTGGTTGCCGGTGTCGACGACGGAGTGGATCGCCTCGCTCATCATGGCGCTGGAGCCGGTGAGGATCGCCGCGGCGAACTTGGTCACCGCGATGGCGGTGTTGCCGGCCAGGGCGGCGAAGATGACGGTGCGCGAGTGGGCCATGGGTCGTGGGGGAACGCGGCAGGGGCGAAATCGTCTGTCGCCATCGCGAGCGAGCTTGGCTAGCCTGTCGGCATGATGATCGGTTTCGTCGCGGTCTAGCCGCGCCTCCAGCCCCTTCGACCTGACCGTGCGGCCCTCTGGGTCGTGCTCCAGCGCCTGTGTGCGCGCATCATCTGAAAGACAAAAACATGGATCTGATCATCCGCGGGGCCGCGCGCCCCGACGACGCCTACATGCCTATCTGGGCTCCGCTGCTGGCCTTCAACCAGAAGACCGTGGGGGACGCGCAAGGGGAGCCCTTCGCGCTGACCATCTCCGAAGCCGACAGCGATGAGGTGCTGGGCGGGCTCTGGGCGCTGTCGCTTTGGGGCTCCTTCTATATCGGCCTGGTGGTGACGCCGGAGGGCGCTCGCGGCGAGGGGCTGGGGACGCGGCTGATGGGGAAGGCGGAGGCCGAGGCGGTCGCCCGGGGCTGTCACAATATGTGGCTCGACACCTACGCCTTCCAGGCGCGAGCCTTCTATGAGCGGCTGGGGTTTGAAGTGTTTGGCCAGATCGACGGCCCGGCGCCGATGTTCCCCCGCTGGTTCATGCGCAAGGACCTGTAGTCGCGCGCAGAACCGACGTCCCACGTCGGCGCGGAAGGGTTGTCAGCCGGCCAGTGTCGTCCGCGCGACGCCTGGCGGCTGGCGCACGGGGTCGGCGCGTTGGCTTTCGGGGTCACAAGATCGGGCGGTGTCGGGTTACCGAGTCGGGGCCACGGCGCCGGCGGTTTCCGGGGTGGGCTCGGCAGGCGCCGGCTCGGGCGCGACGTCGGCGGGGTCAGTGTTCGCCTGGAAGGTCTTGCCCATCAGCTTGGCGCGTTCCTCCAGGGCGTGGGCCGTGGGGACGCAGCGGACCGGCAGGGTCCAGCCCATCCAGTTCTGGGCGACCTGGCGCTTGGGCATGGCGCTGGCGGCGTTCCAGGTGGCGTGGCCCTTCTTCACCGCGGCGGCGCCGACGATGTTGATCGGCTTGAGGCTGGCGCGCTCGGCGGTCTCCATGGCGCGGCCGAAAAGCTTCATGTCCTTCTGCGCCTGCGCCTGGATGGTGGAATAGGCCGCCATCTTCTCGGCCAGGGTGGTGGCGGGGTTCACCGGCGGGGTTTTCTCGATCTCGGTGACGTCAGGCATCATCTGATCGTGCAGGTCGACGTAGCCGCGCAGGGCCCCGTAGCACCAGCCCACCAGGCCGTAGTCGTCGTGGGGAGCACCGGCGGGATAGGGCATGTCCTCGGTGAGGGTGCGGTCGTTATAGGCGGGCGCGGAACCGGCGGGCTCGGCGGCGGCGAACAGGGCGAGGGCGGCGATGAGTGCGGACATGGAGCCTTGGAACCTTGAAACTGTGTCGATCAGGAGGCGGCGCGTGATCCGAACCCACCGCCCCCCGGGGTTTTGATCTCGATCACGTCGCCAAGCTGGACCGTAACGGAGAAGCAGCCCGGCAGTTCCTTTACCGCGCCATCGGCGCTGATCAAACGCTGCTCGCCCATCAAGGCCGGGCCGCCGCCGGCGATACCTTGGGGGGCATGGTCGCGGCGGGTGGAGAGCAGGGCGGCCTCCATGGGCGCCAGGAAGCGGACGCGCCGCACCGCCCCGTCCCCGCCGCGGTGCGCGCCGTCGCCGCCTGAGCCCTCGCGGATGGCGTAGGTCTCGACGCGGACCGGGAAGCGGCGCTCCAGGATCTCCGGGTCGGTCAGACGCGAGTTGGTCATGTGGGTGTGGACGGCGCTGGCGCCATCGGCGTCCGCGGTGGCGCCGGCGCCGCCGCAGAGGGTTTCGTAGTACTGGCGGGTCTCGTCGCCGAAGGTGAAGTTGTTCATCGACCCTTGGGCGTTGGCCATCACGCCCAGCGCCGCATAGAGGGCGTCCACCACGTGCTGGCTGGTCTCGACATTGCCGGCCACCACGGCGGCGGGCGGGGCGGGGGCCAGCATGGAGCCGGGGCGGGTCAGGATGTTGAGCGGCGCCAGGCACCCGGAGTTCAGCGGGATGTCGTCGTCCACCAGGGTGCGGAAGACATAGAGGGCCGCGGCGTCGACGATGGCCGAGGGGGCGTTGAAATTGGATGGCAGCTGGTCGGCGGACTGACGGAAGTCGAGCGTCGCCTCGCCGGCGACGGCGTCCACCGTGGTGACCACGACGATCTGGCCGCCGCCGTCCATGGGCACGCGGGCCTCGCCGTTGGAGAGCCTGCCGATGGCGCGGCGCACGCTGGCCGTGGCGTTGCGCTGTACGAAGGTCATGTAGGCGGCCACGACGTCGCCGCCGAAGCCCTCGATCATGCCCGCCACAGCCGACGCGCCGGCCTGGCAGGCGGCGATCTGGGCCTTGAGGTCGGCGATGTTGCGGTCCGGGGCGCGGGATGGCCAGCGTCCAGCCCCCAGGGCTATCCGCGCATCGGCTTCAAGAAAGCCGCCGCCGCGCATGATCGGGATGGCGTCCAGCATGACACCCTCCTCGTCGATGGTCCTTGAGAAGGGCGGCATGGAGCCCGGCTGCACCCCGCCGACATCGGCATGGTGGCCGCGGGCGGCGACGTAGAAGGCGGCCGTCTGGGACCCGGGCATGAACACCGGCATGACCACGGTGATGTCGGGCAGGTGGGTGCCGCCGGCATAGGGGTTGTTCAGCGCGAAGGCGTCGCCGGGCGCGAGCGTCGGGTGGCGGTCGCGGACGGCCCGGACGCTGGCGCCCATGGAGCCCAGGTGGACCGGCATGTGCGGGGCGTTGGCCACCAGGCCGCCGTCGGCGTCGAACAGGGCGCAGGAGAAGTCCAGCCGCTCCTTGATGTTCACCGAGTGGGCGGTGCGCTCCAGGGCCGCGCCCATGGCCTCGGCGACCCCCATGAAGCGGCGGTTGAACAGTTCCAGCGTGACCGGGTCGGGGCGGTCCAGGGCGATGGCGCGGAGCTGCACGCCGCCGGCACGGGTCAAGCGGATCAGGCCGCCCTCTTCGGCGGTGGCCCGCCAGCCCAGCGGCAGGGCGATCTGGGTGTCGGGGCGGACGATGAGGGCCGGGCCGTCCAGGGTGGTGAGCGTCTCGGCGGCGACGATGGGGGCGGGAGTGGCTTCGCCGTGGGCGAACATCTCTATCCGCTCATCCCCGCGAAAGCGGGGACCCAGGCTCTTTTCGGAAGGCTCGGCGCGCTTGGATAAACCACCTGGGTCCCCGCTTGCGCAGGGATGAGCGGTGTCTTGGATGGCCTCGGCTTCGACGCTGGCGATGATGATCGTCCGGTCGGGCTCAACGAAACCGAACAGACGGCGGTGGGCGGTTTCGAAGGCGGCCTTGACCTCGGCCAGGGGGCCGAGCGCCGTGGGCAGTTCGGCGTCGGCGTCGTCGTAGCGCAGGCGTAGGGTGCGGGTGAGCTGGCCGTCGTCGGCGCCCTGGTCGGCCAACGCCTGGCGGGCCTCAGCTTCGACGCCCTCCAGCAGGGTCGCGGCGCGGGCGAGGCCGGCGTCGTCGAGGGTGGCGTCGAGCCCGGCCTGCTTCAGGGCGGTGACCCGGGCCTGGCCGATGCCCCAGGCCGAGAGCACGCTGCCGTAGCGGGGGCAGAGCACCTCATCGACGCCCAGCGCCTGCGCCACCTGGCAGCCGACCTGGCCCGCCGCGCCACCGAAGGCCACCAGCGCATGCCCGCGCGGGTCGAAGCCCCGCTCGGTGGAGATGCGGCGCACGGCCTGGGCGGTCTGTTCAACCGCGATGGCCACGAAGCCCTCGGCGGCGGCCTCGACGCTGGCCGCGCCCATGGCCTCGGCGAGTTCGGCGAGGCGGGCGCGGGCGGCGTCCACGTCCAGGGGCGCGTCGGCGGTAGGCCCGAAGATGGCCGGGAAGAAGCGCGGATCTAGGCGGCCCAGCACCAGGTTGGCGTCGGTCACCGTCGCGGGACCGCCGCGGCCATAGGCGGCGGGGCCGGGATTGGCGCCGGCGCTATGGGGACCGACCCGGGCGCGCAGGCCATCGAAGAACAGGATCGAGCCCCCGCCCGCCGCAACGGTCTCCACGTCCAGCATCGGGCTGCGCAGTTTCACGCCGGCGATCGTCGCGGTGTCGCGGCGCTCCAGGCGTCCGGCATAACGGCAGACATCGGTGGAGGTGCCGCCCATGTCGAAGCCCAGGGCCTGCTCGGCCCGGGCGGCGTCGGCGGTGTTGGCCACCCCCACCACGCCGCCGGCCGGGCCCGACACCACGGCGTCGCGGCCCCGGAAGGCGCTGGCCCGCACCAGACCGCCGGCTGAGGTCATGAAATAGAGCGGGGCGCCGGGCACCGCGCCGGCCACCTTCTCGACGTAGGCGCGCAGCACCGGGGTCAGATAGGCGTCGGCCACGGTGGTCTCGGCGCGGGGAATGTAGCGGGGCAGGGGGGAGACCTCGTGGCTCAGGGCCACGAACTCGAAGCCCGCGGCGCGGGCCAGGTCGCCCGCCGCGACCTCGTGGGCCGGGTTGAGGTCAGCGTGCAGGAAGGCGATGGCGGCGGCGGTGTAGCCCTGCGCGACGGCGGCCTTCAGTTTGGCGGCGAGGTCGTCGCGGTCCAGGGTTTCCACCACGGCGCCGTCAGCGGCGAGGCGTTCCCTGGCCTCGACGACGCCGGAATAGAGCGGCTCGGGGCGGACGATGTTGAGGGCGAACAGGTCGGGGCGGGACTGGTCGCCGATCATCAGGGCGTCGGCGAAGCCCTGGGTGGCCACGAAAAGGGTCTTGGCGCCGCGCCGCTCCAGCAGGGCGTTGGTGGCCACGGTGGTGCCCATCTTGATGGCCTCCACCCGCTCGGCCGGGAAGCGGGATCCGGGACCCGCGCCCAGCACCCGGCGCATCGCCTCGACGGCGGCGTCCTCATAGGCCGGCGAACTGGACAGCAGCTTGCGCGAGACCTCCTCGCCGTCGCTCGCCCTGCCGATCACGTCGGTGAAGGTGCCGCCGCGGTCGATCCAGAAACTCCAGAGTCTGTCCAAAACTTAACCTGCCTGCGGGATCATGCGCGTTGTGTTTGCTGCGTTGCGGAAGTAGCCTTGTCGATACTCCCATGAGTTTCTGGCGCAACATTGCTGGGCTCGCCGTCCGCCGCCCCGATGGTTGCGAAGACTGCGACGAGTGTCCTCCGGGCCTGCCCGGCGAGGATCCCACCTTCACGACTGCCGTCACGGCGCTCGGCGCCAAGCTCGCCAAGGCCGATGGCCGGGCCAGCGTGGGCGAGTTCGACGCCTTCGCCCAGGTGTTCCACACCGACGCGGCGTCGGAGCGCAACATCCACCGCCTGTACGACCTGGCCCGGCAGACCACCCGGGGCTACGAGAGCTATGCGATCCGGCTGGCCAAGCGCTATCGCAACTGCCCGGCTCTGCTGGAGGACGTCCTGGACGGCCTGTTCCACATCGCTGGCTCGGACGGGGCGGTGACCTATGACGAGTTGGTCTATCTGGAGCATGTGGCGGTGCTGTTCGGCTTCTCGCCCCTGGTGTTCCGCCGGCTGAAGGCCACCCATCTGGGCCTCAGCGCCGAGGACCCCTATGGCGTGCTGGGGGTGCCCCATGACGCCCCCGACGAAGAGGTCCGCAGCGCCTGGAAGGGCGCGCTGATCGTCGCCCACCCGGACCGCGCCCGGGCGCGTGGCCTGCCCAACGAATTCATCGAGGTGGCGGAGGCCAAGGCCGCCGCCATCAACTCAGCCTTCGACACCATCATGCGCGAACGCCGGGAAATGGCGCTCGAAGGGGTGGCATAACGCTGGTTTCGTTGTTTTTTGCGTCTTGAAGCGTTGACGGCGCGTATCGCCGGAACAACATAGTCGTTGAAGCCACCGGAAGAGGTGGCGCCAGAGGAAGCCATGGTCAGGGAATTCGCCCGCAAACACGGTTCGGCGCTTCGCAGTTTCGCGGTGCTGGGCGGCGCTTTGGCCACCACGGCTGCGGTCGTCATCGCCGCGGTCCTGGCCCTGTTCGCCGCCGCCACGGTGGTGGTGATCGCGGTGATGTCCTCGGCCCTGCTGGCGCTGGCCGGCCTCGCCCTGCGCGCCAAGCGCACGGCCCATGCCCGTCGCGACGACGGCGTCCTCGAAGCCCGCAACCTGGGCGGCCACCACTGGGTCGCCTACGGCTGGAACGACCGGCGGTAATTTAGATCCGCTCATCCCGGCGAAGGCCGGGACCCAGATACATCCGCAGCATTCAGGGCTCTTGGCCCAGGCCATGACCTACGACCTGGATCCCGGCCTTCGCCGGGACGAGCGGGTGATGGGCAGTTCTCCTCCTCTCACGCTGACGCTGCGTAGGGCTTGCCCGGCTGCATCACCCCCTCTACCGTCGCTTCAAACAAGCGTTGGGAGAGAACGGCATGATTGGTGTGATCGCGGTCCTGAAGGTCGCTGAAGGCAAGAACGCGGAATTCGAGGCGATCTTCACCGACCTCGCCAAGCAGGTGCGGGCCAATGAGCCCGGAAACCTCGCCTATCAGCTCACCAAGAGCCGCACCGATCCCCAGACCTACAAGGTCCTGGAGCTCTACAAGGATCAGGACTCCCTGACCGCCCACGGCGGCACGGACTACTTCAAGGCCGCCGGCGCCAAGATGGGGCCCTGCATGGGCGGCCGTCCCGAAATCGAATACCTCGACGGCGTTTAGGAGCCAGAACGTGGACCTCGATTTCTCGCAAGGTGACCTCGCCTTCCGCGACGAGGTCCGCGCCTTCATCGCCCAGGCCTTCGACGACGACATGCGGGCCCATATGGGCCAGTCGAAGAACGCCCATATCGACAAGACCGGCCAGGTTCGCTGGTGGAAACGCCTGAACGAAAAGGGCTGGATGGCGACTGACTGGCCCGCCGAGTATGGCGGGACCGGCTGGACCCATGCCCAGAAGTACATCTTCGACATGGAGATGGCCCTGGCCGGGGCGCCCGACACCTCCAACATGGGGGTGCGGATGTGCGCCCCCGTGGTGATGGCCTTCGGGACCGACGAACAGAAGAAACAGCACCTGCCCAAGATCCTCTCAAGCGAGGTGTGGTGGTGCCAGGGCTATTCCGAACCGGGCTCCGGATCTGACCTCGCCTCGCTCTCCATGAAGGCCGAGCGGGATGGTGACCATTATGTGCTGAATGGTTCAAAAATCTGGACGACCTACGCCCAGCACGCCGACTGGATGTTCTGCCTGGTGCGGACCGCCAACGAGGCGATCAAGCAGATGGGGATCAGCTTCCTGCTGCTGGACATGACGACGCCGGGGATCAGCATCGTCCCCCTGCCGACCCTGGACGGGCCGCCGGATGGCGAGCAGGAGATCAACCAGGTGTTCTTCGAGAACGTCCGGGTGCCGGTGGCCAACCGGATCGGCGAGGAGAACCAGGGCTGGACCTACGCCAAGTACCTGCTGCAGTTCGAGCGCGGCAACGCCTATGCGCCGGGCCTGACCAACATGCTGGCCAAGGTGAAGATGATCGCCGGGGCCGAGCGCTCCGACGGCGGCCAGCGGATGCTGGATGACACCGATTTCCGCCGCAAGCTGACCGAGACCCAGATCAAGGTCGACGCCTTGAACGCCACCGAACTGCGGATGTTCGCGGCGCGCACGGCGGGCGAGGCGATGGGGGCGGCGTCCTCGATGTTTAAGCTGGAGGGCAGCCAGGCCCAGCAGGCGATCACCGAACTGGCCCTGGAGGCCGCGGGCCTCTACGCTCAGCCCTTCGTGCGCGACACCTTCGCCGAGATCCGCGGCGAGCGGAACGAGCCTCGCGCCGGCCCCGACTACGCGGCCACCGTGGCGCCGATGTACTTCAACTACCGCAAGACCTCGATCTATGCGGGCTCCAACGAGATCCAGCACAACATCATCGCCAAGATGGTGCTGGGGCTGTGAGCTTCGGCGCCTTCGAAGCGGCGCTGGCTCAGGCGGTCGCCGACGGCAAGATCGCCGGGGCCGTGGCCCTGGTCACCGACCGGGACGGGGTGACCTACGAACATGCCGCCGGCGTCCGCGCGGCCGGGCAGCCGGCGGCGATGGATGCGGCGACCGTGTTCTGGATCGCCTCGATGACCAAGGCGGTGGTGTCGGTGGCGGCCCTGCAACTGGTGGAGCAGGGCAAGCTGACCCTGGACGGCGACCTGGGCGACCTTTGTCCGGACCTGAAGGACCTCCAGGTTCTGGAGGGCGTTGCTGACGGCAAGGCCAGCCTGCGGCCCGCCAAGGGGTTCGTGACCCTGCGCCAGCTGCTGAGCCACACCTCGGGCTTCGCCTATACCTTCACCCACCCGGAATTCCTGGCCTTCTCCCAGACGCAGGGTGCTCTCGACCCCAACTCCGGCAGCCGCGCGGCGCATCGCCAGCCGCTGATGTTCGACCCCGGCCAGGGCTGGATTTACGGCATCGGCATCGACTGGGCGGGTATCGTCATCGAGGCGGCCAGCGGCGAGCGGCTGGACGCCTATCTGATACGGCACATCTTCGGACCGCTGGGGATGAGCGACACAGGTTTCGCCCTGTCGGACGGTCAGGCTGCGCGCAAGGCCAGCGTCCATGTCCGCGGCCCGGACGGGGCGCTGATCCCCATTCCCTTTGGCCTGCCGGCCAACCCTGAGGTGCTCTCGGGCGGTGGCGGGCTCTACTCGACGGCGGCCGACTACGCCAAGTTCCTGCGCATGCTGCTGGGGGAGGGCGGCGGCGTGCTGTCGGCCAGGACCCTGCGCAGCCTGTCGGAGAGCCACAGCGGGAGCCACAAGGCGGGCTTCATCAAGTCGGCCGCGGCCAGCCTGTCCAACGACTTCGACCTTTATCCGCACATGGCCACCGGCCACGGCCTGGCGACCATGATCACGCCCGAGCCCACCGGCGACGGTCGCTCGGCGGGCAGCCTCGCCTGGGCCGGCCTGGCCAACACCTACTACTGGGCCGATCCGGAGGCAGGGCAAGGCGGAGTGCTGATGACCCAGCTGCTGCCGTTTGCTGATCCTGAGGTGCTCACCCTGCTGCGGGCCCTGGAACGCGGGGCGTACGGGCTGGATTAACGAAAGCCTTCCCCCATCGAGGGGGAAGGGGGTCAGGACCGTGCTATCAACCCCGCCAGCCGCGTCACCCCGTCCTCGATCTCGGCGTCGGTGGGCAGCGAATAGCTGAGGCGGATCGCGTTGGCCGTCGGGACCTCGGCGAAGAAGGGTTCGCCCGGCACGAAGGCGACGCGCTCCTCGGCAAGCGACCGCTCCAGGAGCAGCTTGCCGTCCATCCCCTCCGGCAGCCACAGCCAGACGAACATGCCGCCCTCGGGCTTGGTCCAGGTGACGCCGGCCGGCATGTGGCGCTCCAGGGCGGACAGGGTGGTGGCGGCCTTGGCGCCGTAGGCGGTGCGCAGGGCGCCGAGGTGCTGCTCGTAGCCCTGGCTGACCGTGGCGTGCAGGGCCATCTGGTTGATGGTGGAGACGTGCAGGTCGCAGCCCTGCTTCAGCAGGACCAGCTTCTCGATCACCGCCTTGGGCCCGCAGACCCAGCCTATGCGCAGGGCCGGCGAGATGGTCTTGGAGAAGGTGCCGCAGAACAGGGTGCGGGCCTCTTCGATGGAGCCGGAGCGGGCGATGTCGAGGGCCAGCAGGGTGGGCAGGGGCTCGCCGTCGAAGCGCAGCTCGCGATAGGCGGCGTCCTCGATCAGGGTCATGTCCAGTTCGGCGGCCAGGTCCAGCAGTGCCTCGCGCTCGGCCAGCGTCAGGCTCTCGCCGGTGGGATTGGCGAAGTCGGGGACGAAATAGCCCAGAGGATGGGGCTCGCGGCCCGCCATCAGGGCCTCAGTATCGACGCCGGCGCGCAGGGCGTTCGCCGGCAGGTCCAGGTAGGCCGGCTCGTAGGCGTTGAAGGCCTGCAGTGCGCCCAGATAGGTGGGCCGGGCCACCATCACCGTGTCGCCCCGGGTCAGGAACAGCTTGCCCAGCAGGTCGAGCGCCTGCTGCGAGCCGGCCGTCAGGATGATGTTGTGCTCGTCGCACTCCACGCCATCCAGGGCCATGCGCTGCGCGATCCAGCGGCGCAGGGGCAGGTAGCCCTCGCTCACCGAATACTGCAGGGCGGCGCGCGATTGGTCGGGGTCGGCCAGGATGGCGTCGTAGGCGGCCTGGATCTGGTCGGCGGGGAACAGGCCGGGATCGGGAATACCGCCGGCGAAGGAGAGGATGTCGGGCTGATCCAACAGCTTCAGGAGCTCGCGGATCTCGCTGGCGCGGACGCGGGTCATCCGCTGCGAAAAGCGCGCGGCCCAGTCGGGGGTCGGGGTGGTCATGAGCTTGGTCTCTAGTTCGTATCGCCGACGCCGCAAAGGCGTCCAAGGACCGCGCGGGCGCGCGGCGTTTCACCTGATCAGTTCAGGGGCGTCATACGAGGCGGGGCGAGATAGAGCTCATGGGGGGAACCTAGTGAGGTGGGGGCGTTTTGAAAACCCCCACGTCATCCCGGCCGCAGCGCAGCGGCGAGCCGGGATCCAGGGACGGTGCGCTTTGCCCCTGAGTCCCGGATCGCCTATCTGCGTCCGGGATGACGGTGGTTAGTTCTTCGAGGGGATGATCACCGTCATGCTCTCGTAGCCCTTCACGAAGGCCGAGGGCACGCGCTTGGGTTCCTCCACCACCTTGATGGTGGGGAAGCGGACCAGAATCTCTTCCCAGAGGATCTTCAGCTGCAGCTCGGCCAGCCGGTTGCCCACGCAGCGGTGGATGCCGAAGCCGAAGGAGAGGTGCTGACG
This sequence comes from Phenylobacterium glaciei, assembly GCF_016772415.1. Classification (NCBI taxonomy): domain Bacteria; kingdom Pseudomonadati; phylum Pseudomonadota; class Alphaproteobacteria; order Caulobacterales; family Caulobacteraceae; genus Phenylobacterium; species Phenylobacterium glaciei. Next base: position 3,116,252 of record NZ_JAGSGD010000001.1, on the reverse strand, counting down.
GGGGCGTTCGCGGTCGATGATGTAGTCGTTGGGGTTCTCGATCACCTCTTCGTCCCGGTTGCCCGAGGCGTACCACATGATGACCTTGTCGCCCTTCTTGATGGTCTTGCCGCCCAGCTCGACGTCCCGCGTCGCGGTGCGGCGCATGTGGGCCAGCGGGGTCTGCCAGCGGATGGTCTCCGACACCATGGAGGGCACCAGTTCCGGGTGCTCGCGCAGCTTGGCGTATTGATCGGGGTTCTGGTTCAGGGCCAGGACCGAGCCGGTCATGGAGTTGCGGGTGGTGTCGTTGCCGCCGACGATCAGCAGGATCAGGTTGCCCAGATACTCCATGCGATCCATGTCCTTGGTGGCCTCGCCGTGGGCCAGCATGGAGATCAGGTCGCCCTTGGGCGGTTGCGCGACGCGCTCGGCCCACAGGCGGCTGAAATAGTCCACGCACTCGAACAGCTCCATCTTTTGCTCGGCCTCGACGATCTCGGGATCCTCGGAGCTGAACAGGCCCGATTCGGGCCCCGCCGTTGCGACATCCGACCAGCGAGTCAACTTGCGGCGGTCTTCCCAGGGGAAGTCGAACAGGGTCGCCAGCATCTGGGTGGTGAGCTCGATGGAGACGCGGTCCACCCAGTCGAAGGGCTCGTTGATGGGCAGGTTGTCCAGGGTGTTCTGGATGCGCTCGCGGATCAGCGGCTCAAGAATCTGCAGGTTATGGGGCGAGACGATGGGGCTGACCGTCTTGCGCTGCACGTCGTGCTTGGGCGGGTCCATCGCGATGAACATCGGAAGCGTGAAGTCTTCCTTGGGGTCGAAGATCGTGATCGCCGGCTCCGACGAGAAGGCCTCGTGATTGGTGTCGACGGCCATGATGTCGTTGTACTTGGTCACCGACCAGAAGGCGCCGTCCTCGTGGTGCTCGGCGGGGTGCAGGTGGACCGGGTCCTCGTTCCGCAGCCGCTCGAAGTAGGGCCACATGGTCTCGGTGCGCCACAGTTCGATGTCGGTGGGGTTGATGTCCTCCAGCGGCATGGAATAGGCCCGCGCCCGGGCTTCCGCCTTCAGGTCGATGTTGCCGTCGCTCATCAGGTGTCCTCCGAAGCCGTCTGGAGCGGCTATCTTATCACTGTTCAGACGAGAATGCTTGACGCCGCGCCGCATGGCAAGGGGCCGGCCCCGTCCAGCGACCCCCGGTCGCAGAAAAACTGTACAGACGAAAGCGCACGACCGTGCTGTAACGGGCGCCTCTCGAACAACTGTTTGACCGGAGCGCCCATGGCCGCCGACGCCCTCTTCAAGCCCTTCGACTACAAGGGCCTGCACCTCAAGAACCGTATCGTCATGGCCCCGATGACCCGGTCGTTCTCGCCGGGCGGCGTCGTCACCGATGACGTGGTGGCCTACTACCGCCGCCGCGCCGAGGGCGAGGTCGGCCTTATCGTTTCTGAGGGCACGGGCGTCGACCGGCCGATCTCGGTGAACGACGCCAATGTGCCGCGCTTCCATGGCGACAAGGCCCTGGCCGGCTGGCAGCGGGTGATCGACGCCGTGCACCAGGCCGGCGGCGCGATGGCGCCCCAGCTCTGGCACGTCGGCGCCGTGCGCGCCCGCGATCCGCAATTCCTGCCCGCGGGCCCCTATGACAGCCCGTCTGGCCTGTCGCGTCCCGACAAGCAGTTCGGCGAGGGGATGACGCAAGAAGAGGTGGCCGACACCATCGCCGCCTTCGCCAAGGCCGCCGCCGAGGCCAAGCGGCTGGGCTTCGAGGCGGTCGAGCTGCACGGCGCCCACGGCTACCTGATCGACCAGTTCTTCTGGGACGGCACCAATGTCCGCGAGGACGCCTACGGTTCAAAAGAGCTGACCGGCCGCGCCCGCTTCGCCGCCGACATCCTGAAGGAGGTCCGCAAGGCCGTCGGCCCCGACTATCCGATCATCATCCGCATCAGCCAGTGGAAGCAGCAGGACTACGCCGTGAAGCTGGCCCACGACACCAAGTCGATGGAGGCCTGGCTGGGCGCGCTCGTCGACGCCGGCGCCGACATCCTGCACTGCTCGCAGCGCCGCATCTGGGAGCCGGAGTTCGAGGGCTCCGACCTCAACTTCGCCGGCTGGGCCAAGAAGCTGACCGGCGTGCCGACCATCTCGGTGGGCTCGGTGGGCCTGTCGGGGGAGTTCATCGCGGCCTATGGCGGCGAAGCCTCGCAGCCGGCCTCGCTGGACGAGCTGGAACGCCGCATGGACCGCGGCGACTTCGACCTGGTGGCCGTCGGCCGCGCCCTGCTGCAGGACCCCGAGTGGGTGCTGAAGATCAAGGAGGGCCGCAACGACGAGCTGAAGAGCTTCGAGCGCTCGGCCATGGGGGTTCTGTACTAAATACCCAAGCCCGTCATGGCCGGGCTTGTCCCGGCCACCCATGATCTCCATGGTTCAGCAAGCATCTGCGGCGGCGTCGCGCGACCTGCGGAAGGGCGGAGATCATGGGTCCCCGGGACAAGCCCGGGGATGACGATTTTGGATGGGTTTGAGCGCCGTTAAGCCAGCGCCGTTTCCGCGACCTGTTTGGCCGTCGGGTAGTCGGCCTTGCCGTTGCTGGCGCGGAGGCTTGCGGTGGTGGCGACGATGCGCTTGGGGGTCTTGTAGCCGGCGAGCGCCTGGCGGACGTGGGCGCGCAGGGTGTCCTCGTCCAGGCTGGCGCCCTCGGCCAGGCGGACCACGCCGGTGACCGACTGGCCCCACTTCTCGTCGGGCAGGCCGATGACCAGGGCGTCCTCGACCGAGGGGTGGGTCTTCAGCGCCTCTTCGACTTCTTCCGGGAAGACCTTCTCGCCGGCGGTGTTGATGCAGGCGCTGCCGCGGCCCAGCAGGGTGAGCGTGCCGTCGGCCTCCACCAGGCACCAGTCGCCGGGGATCGAATAGCGCTCGCCGTCAATGACGCGGAAGGTGCGCGCGGTCTTCTCGTCGTCCTTGTAGTAGCCCAGCGGGTTGGGGCCCTTGATGGCGATCATGCCCGACACGCCCGAGCCTGGCTCCACCGGCTGGTCGTTCTCGTCGAACACCTTGCAGCGGCCGCCCAGCATGAACTTGGCGGTGGGCGCCTCGACGCCCTTCATCATCACCGAGGCGCCCATGCCGAGCGCTTCGGAGGAGGAGAAGGCGTCGTTGAGCATGGCGCCGGGCATGTGTTCCAGCAGGCCCTGCTTGACCTCCAGGCTCCACATCACGCCGGAGGAGACCACCACGGCGACGCTGGAAAGATCATAGGCGCCCGGATTGGCGTTGAGGGTGTTGAGCAGGGGCTTGGCGAAGCTGTCGCCCACCAGCACCAGCGTCTGGGGCTTGTGTCGGTCGATGACCCGCAGGAGCTCCAAGGGATCGAAGCTGGGCGCCTCAAGCGTGATCACACATCCGCCCGACAGCATCGCCCCCATGCCGGTCAAGAGACCGGTGCCGTGCATCAGGGGCGGAGCGGGCAGGGCGCGCCCGCCGGGGCCGGCCGCGCGGGTGGCGGCGGCGAGCTCCTCCAGGGTCTCGGGGACCGGGCCCATCATGCGTGCGGGCGCAAGCGTGATCTCACGCAGGTCGTGGTGGGTCCAGATCACGCCCTTGGGCATGCCGGTGGTGCCGCCGGTATAGATGAAGAACTGGTCGTCGCCGGAGCGCGCGATATCCAGCGGCCCACCATTGCCCTCGGCGGCCAGGGTGTCGAAGTTTTCGGCGAAGGGGGCGACGTCACCGCCTTCGCTGACCTCGATCCAGGTCTTCACATTGGGCAGGCGGGGGCGGATCTCGGTGATGGCGTCGCGAAATTCCGACGAATAGACCACGGTCTGGGCGTCGGAATTGTCGAAGATGTACCAGACCTCCTGGGGCGTGTAGCGGTAGTTGACGTTGACGTGGGTCAGGCGCGCCTTCCACCCGGCGGCCACCGCCAGCAGGTATTCGGGCCGGTTGCGCATGTAGATGGCGATCTTGTCGCCGGGCTTGGAGCCGCGGGCGATCAGGCCGCGCGCCAGGCTGTTGGTGATCTGGTTGGCCTGCCCCCAGTTGATCACCCGGTCGCCATGGATGAAGGCCGGCGCCTCGGTGGGCACCGCCCCGCCGACCGCGTCCAGGATGTCCCCGAAATTCCAGCCCATGATCTCTCTCCCAGTACTGTCTTGGTCTTGCGGCCGTGCCTAGGCGTTGAAGTTGAGCTTCAGGCCCGGCCGCGGCCAGCGGGCCTTGAAGAGCTTGCCGGTGGCCGAGCAGGTCACCCAGGCGTCGCGCATGTCCGCGCCGCCGAAGCAGATGTTGGTGACGATCAGGTCGGGGAAGGCGAAGTGCTCGTAGCTGCCGTCCGGGTCGATCGCGGTGATACCGCCATTGATGATGGTGGCCACGCAGACCTTGCCCGAGGCCTCGACGGCGAGGCTGTCGAACAGCTGGTAGCCCGGCATGTTGGCCACCACCCGACCGGGGGCGAAGCCGGGAGCCGGCGCCAGGACGCCCACCTCGGCGATGTCGAAGGCCCAGAGGCGGCCCAGGTTGGTGTCGGCGAGATAGACCACGCTCTCGTCGGGTGAGAGGCCCACGCCATTGGGAGAGATCAGGTGGTCGCGCTGGCGGCTGATGTGGCTGCCGTCGGTCCTGGCGTAGTAGAGGCCGCCAAACTTGCGGCCCTCCGGGGTGGAGCAGCCGTGGTCGGAGAACCAGAAGCCGCCCTGTTTGTCGAAGACGATGTCGTTGGGGCCGATCAGCTTCTTGCCGTCGCAGGAGTCGTAGAGGGTGGTGAGCTTGCCGGTCGCCAGGTCAAAGCGCTGGATCATGCCGCCGGTGTGGCTCGCGGGCGTGGGGCCCGGGATGGTGAGGCCGCCGTTGTCGAGCCACTCGAACGAGCCGCCGTTGTTGGTGATGTAGATGGCGCCGTCGGGCCCGATGGCCGCGCCGTTGGGGCCGCCGCCGGTATCGACCACGGTGGTCTTCTGGCCGTCCGGGGTGACGCGGGTGAGGCGCTGGGCCTTGATCTCGGTGAGGATCACCGAGCCGTCGTCCATGGCGATCGGGCCTTCGGGGAATTCGAATCCCTCAGCGACCAGCTGCATGTCCATTGTTTCGTCTCCCCAACGAATTTTCGGACACTATGGGTCGGTTCCGCCGCGTGAGGCCAGCCCCCTCAGTGCAATCTCAGCGGCGTTCGAGCACCCGGATCGTAACGGGGTGGTCGTCGTCGGGGCCGGCCGGGTAGTCCCTGGCGCTGACCTCAACCCATTTGTCCTCGTCGAAGCCCTTGAGGAAGATGTCGCCGTCCACCTCCGCATGAACCTCGGTGAGGTAGATGCGCTTGGCGCGGGGCAGGACCAGTTCGAAGAGCGAGGCGCCGCCGATCACGCAGTATTCGTCCTGGCCGTCCTCCTCGGCCTGCTCGCGGGCGATGGCGAGAGCCTCGCTCAGCTCCTCGCAGACCAGCCCGCCCTTGGCCTCGAAGGAGCCGTCGCGGGAGACCACGATATTGGTGCGGCCGGGCAGGGGCGCCTTGGGCAGGCTCTCCCAGGTCTTGCGGCCCATGATCACCGGCTTGCCCATGGTGACAGCGCGGAAGTTGGCCAGGTCGGTCTTCAGCCGCCAGGGCAGCTCGCCGCCCCGGCCGATGACGCCATTGGAGGCGCGCGCGATGGGGCCGGCGGTGAGGATTGCGGTCATGGGCGATACATTACGCTGACTTTCCACCGCTCGTCCCGGCGAAGGCCGGGATCCAGATCGTAAGTCACGACCTGAGCCATGAATCCGGAATGCGTGGATGAATCTGGGTCCCGGCCTTCGCCGGGATGAGCGGATTATACGGAAATCGGCGCGGCGATCTTCTCGTGGGCCTTGTAGCCGCGCAGCTTGAAGTCCTCGTAGTCGTAGGAGAACAGGTCGGCCTTGTCGGCGATCTCCAGGCGCGGGAGGGGCAGGGGATCGCGGGCCAGCTGCTCGCGGGCCTGGTCCAGGTGGTTCAGGTAGAGGTGGGCGTCGCCGAGCGTATGGACGAACTCGCCGGGCTCCAGGCCCACGACCTTGGCCATCATCATGGTCAGCAGGGCGTAGCTGGCGATGTTGTAGGGCACGCCCAGGAAGACGTCGGCCGAACGCTGGTAGAGCTGGCAGGACAGCTTGCCGTCGGCGACGAAGAACTGGAACAGGCAGTGGCAGGGCGGCAGGGCCATGTCCTCGATCTCGGCCGGGTTCCAGGCCGAGACGATGTGGCGACGGCTGTCGGGGTTGGACTTCAGGCTGTCCACCACGGCGGTGATCTGGTCGATCACCCGGCCGTCCGGCGCAGTCCAGGAGCGCCACTGCTTGCCATAGACCGGGCCGAGCTCGCCATCTTCGGCCGCCCATTCGTCCCAGATGCTGACGCCGCGCTCCTGAAGCCAGCGGACATTGGTGTCGCCACGCAGGAACCACAGCAGCTCCACGAAGATCGACTTGCGGTGCAGCTTCTTGGTGGTCAGCAGGGGGAAACCCTGGGCGAGATCAAACCGCATCTGGCGGCCGAAGACGCCGAGCGTGCCGGTGCCGGTGCGGTCGCCGCGCTGGACGCCGTTCTCCAGGATGTCGGCCAGCAGGTCGAGGTACTGCCGCTCCGGATGTTCCGGGGCGGTCACGGCTTGCGGCAGGCGAAGGGCGGAAAGCGCGTTCATCAGGATCAGCCGGTGGAAACGTTCGGAGGTGATTCGCGACCGATTCGGTAGCCTCGTGAATGCGCGTTTCTGTCATCGTAGTTGCGAAGGCCGCGTGAACGTAGAAAACTGTGCGCAAATCCAGTTTGGAGCCGACGATGATCCTTGCTCTCCTGATGGCCGCGGCGCTGGGCGGCGACCAGCCGGCTGCCGCGACCCCGCCCGCCGAAACCGTTCCGGTCTCCGCGCCCCTGGAAAAGGGGCAGCAGCGGATCAAGATGATCTGCCGCGAGGATGCCCCCACCGGCACCCGTCTGGCCAAGCGCACCTGCATGTCGCTCGAGGACTGGAAGCGCCGTCAGGCCGAAGACCAGGAAGCCATGCGTGAGATTGCGATGAAGTCGGCCTTCTCGGACGTCCGCGGCCGCTAGCCCGCAAACCCGCCCTGATCCAGGAATTCTTGCTCGTCGGTCGTCGTCGTGCGTCCGAGGCTGGCGTTCCTGTGTGGGAAGCGTCCGAACCGCCTGATAATGTCACGGTGGAGCTCGGCGAACTTCAGCGTCTCGGGATCACCCAGGGCGGCGCACAGCCGCACGGCCTCGTCCTGGTCGGCGATATCCTCGGAATGTTCGAAGGGCAGGTAGACGAAGGGCCGCAGCAGGGGCTCGATTTCCAGGTCCTGGCCGGTCGCCACCGCGTGGCGGGCGATGAAGCGGGCCTTGCCGTCGGTGGCGAAGGCGTGGCCGGTGCCCCGCCACAGGTTGCGCGGGAACTGGTCCAGCAGGATCAGCAGGGCCAGCGACCCCTCGGCGGTCTCCATCCATTTGTCGTGACGCCCCAGGGCGGCCATGTAGTGGACCGGCTCGAACTTGAGCTGGATGGCGGCGTCGAAGTTGGGGTTCTTGGCGAACCACTTCTTCGCGCCCGCGGCGCGCCAGAAGCCGGTGATGTCGTGCGGGGTGGCGGGCATCGCGCTCTCCGAAGCGGTGGGAGACCTATGTCGGGTCAGCGAGGATTCCGTTCAAGCGCGGTTCACACAGGCGGCGCCATTAACCTTTGCCAAAGGGACATACATCGGCCGCGCGCCGGCCAGGGGACAGCGACATGAAGACGGTTATCAAGGGCGCCCTGGCGCTGGTGCTGTTGGCCTCCACGGCCGGGGCGGCCCTGGCCCAGGACGATGGCGGCGAACACCGCCGAGCCAATAGCGACGACGGCGGCTACAATCCGGCCATGCGCGCTAGCTCGCGCAACGTGCCCCCCTCGCTGCGGGAACGGGCTCCGGAGGCCCAGACGCCTCAGCAGGCGCCACAACCTCAGCCGCAGGACTCGCAGGGCGGTCGCCGCAACGACCCCAACTGGCAGTCACGCCAGCCCGCCCAACCAGGTCAGCCGCCGTCTCAGCCCCGCTGGAACAACGGTCAGGGCCAGGACAACGACCACGGACAGCGGCACGACGACCGTCATGATCGCAACGACCGCAATCAGGGTTGGACCAACGGCTGGAATGGCTCCAACGGCTGGAACAACAACGGTTCCAATGGCTGGAACAACAACGGCTCAAACGGCTGGAACAACAACGGTTCCAACGGCTGGAACAACAACGGCCGCGACTGGCGGTCCGACCGCAACCAGCAGCATCGTCCGCGGTTCGACCGCCGCTACTACGGCCAGAACTACAGCAGCCAGCAGCGCTATCGCGGCTACGCCTATCGTCCGCCGTCGGGCTTCTACATCCGCAGTTGGGGCTATGGCGACCAGCTGCCGCGTTCCTGGTGGAGCAACCAGTACCGACTGAACGACTGGTGGTCCTACGGCCTGCCGATCCCGCCTATCGGCATTGAATATGTCCGGGTCGGCGAGGACGTCCTGCTGGTGGACATGTTCTCCGGCCGCGTGGTCCAGGTGATCCGCGACGTCTTCTGGTGATCCAGATCTGATCGTCTTGGCCGGGCTTGTCCCGGCCACCCATGATCTCCGTGACGAAGATGGCCCTCGGCGGCGACGCTTAAGGTCCTGAGGACAGACGGAGATCATGGGTCCCCGGGACAAGCCCGGGGATGACGATTGATGGATTAAGGCTCGCGTTGCGGGGACGAATTGTCCTGTAAGCGCCCGTTCGGCTTGACCTTCGCGCAAAATTCCGCTGCAAAGCCCCGCCTTTGCTGCGGCGCCGTTGCGCGACGTCGTGGCGACCTTCGTCTTCAGGAGAATGACCATGCGCGTCTACTACGACCGCGACGCCGACCTCGCCCGCATCCTGGACAAGAAGATCGCCATCGTAGGCTATGGCAGCCAGGGCCGCGCGCATGCGCTGAACCTGTCGGAATCCGGCGTGAAGAACGTCGTGGTGGCGCTTCGCCCCGACTCGGCCACCGCCAAGAAGGTGGAAGCCGACGGCCTGAAGGTCATGACGGTCGCCGAGGCTTCCAAGTGGGCCGACGCCATCATGGTGCTGGCGCCCGACGAACTGCAGCGCGGCATCTATAACGAAGAGATCGCCCCCAACATCCGCGACGGCGCGGCCCTGCTGTTCGCCCACGGCCTGAACGTGCACTTTAACCTGATCGAGCCGAAAGCCTCGATCGACGTGCTGATGATCGCCCCCAAGGGCCCTGGCCACACCGTGCGTGGCGAGTACCAGAAGGGCGGCGGCGTGCCCTGCCTGATCGCCATCCACCAGAACGCCACGGGCAACGCCCACGACTTCGGCCTGGCCTATGCCTCGGCCATCGGCGGCGGCCGTTCGGGCGTCATCGAGACCACCTTCCGCGAGGAATGCGAAACCGACCTGTTCGGCGAGCAGGCCGTGCTGTGCGGTGGCCTGGTGGAGCTGATCCGCGCCGGCTTCGAAACCCTGGTCGAGGCGGGCTACGCGCCTGAGATGGCCTATTTCGAGTGCCTGCACGAGGTGAAGCTGATCGTGGACCTCATCTACGAAGGCGGCATCGCCAACATGAACTACTCGATCTCCAACACCGCCGAGTACGGCGAGTACGTGACCGGCCCCCGCATCGTGACGCCCGACACCAAGGCCGAGATGAAGCGCGTGCTGGAGGACATCCAGTCGGGCCGCTTCGTGCGGGACTTCATGCAGGAAAACGCGGTCGGCGCGCCCAGCTTCAAGGCCACCCGCCGTCGTGGCGCCGAACACCAGATCGAGGAAGTCGGGGCTCGCCTGCGCGCCATGATGCCCTGGATCACCAAGAACAAGCTGGTGGACACCGCGCGCAACTAGTCGCGGGGTTCTTCAGAGGGACAGCAGGGGTCGGACCGCGAGGTCCGGCCCCTTTTGCTATGCGCGGTAGTCGCTGATCTGCACCTCGGCGCCATAGTCGGCGAAGTCGCCGTCGGCGCGACGGCGGCGGAACTCGCCCCAGGGCAGGTCGCGGTAACGCGGCGGCGTCTGCAGCGGACGGATGACGGCGGCGTAGGCCGGGTTGAAGAAGTAGGCGAGGCTGACCCGCTCGCCTTCCTCCATGGCCAGCACCTGGTGCAGGGGCGCCTGATAGGCGTCGTTGGACCAGACCTGCACCATGTCGCCCACATTGACGATCAGGCCGCCGGGGACCGGATCGACCGGACGCCAGGTCCCGTCCTTCAGGACCTGCAGGCCCGGGACGCCGTCGGTGAGCAGCAAGGTGATGGCGCCGGCGTCAGTGTGGTGATGAATGCCCAGGCCCGCGGGCGCGGCGGCCTCGTCGACCAAGGGGTCGCGGGTGGGATAGTGGTTGAGCCGCAGGAAACTTGTGTGGACGCCCTCGAAGGCCGGGGCCAGGGCCTGTGGGTCCGCGCCCAGGCCCGCCGAGATGGCGGCCAGCAGCCGCAGGCACAGGCCCTCGCAGACGGCCATATAGGCCCGCGCTGTGGGCTCGAAGCCGGCCTGCCAAGGCGGGAAGGGGGTGGCGCCGGTGAAGGCGTCGTCGGTGGGCGACAGGCCCGCGGCGTCCGGCCCGATGTCGAAGATCTCCTTCTTGTCGCGGCGGTTCTTGGTGAGCTCGCGGTCGTAATAGCCCCAGGGATTATCCCGGCTGCGGCTGAGCGCCCGCTTGTCGGCCGATGGCGCGGCGAAGAGGCTCCGCGCCGCCTGCATCGCCTGCGCCAGCAGGTCGGGATCAAGGCCGTGGCCGACGAGATGGAAGAACCCCCAGTCGGCGCAGGCGCGGGCCAGTTGCTCACGAACCTCCGCCGGCGGCGCGGCCAGGTCGATGACCGGCACAGTCGGGTCGGCGTCCATGGCGGTCTCCTCGGGCGTCGTGGGGCCGCTCCTTTAGCAGGCGGTCGCGAAAACGCGAGCCCGGCTATGGCGGCGGCGCGCCGGTCACCGCGGCGGCGGCGGCCCGGTACAGCGGGATGCCGAGGATCAGGTTGAAGGGGAAGGCCACCCCCAGCGCGAGGCTGAGATAGATCGCCGGCTGCGCCTGGGGGACCGCCAGCCGCATCGCCGCCGGCACGGCGATATAGGAGGCCGAGGCCGCCAGAAGGGTCAGCAGGGTGGCGTCCCCCGCGCCGAGGCCGGCCAGCCGGGCGGCGCCCAGTCCCAGGGTCGCGCCGGTGAGGGGCAGAAGGACGCCCAGGGCCAGGAGCGGGGCGGGCAACCGGGCGCCGAGACCAAGGCTGCGCGCCGCGGTCACCCCCATTTCCAGCAGGAACAGGCAAAGGACGCCCTGGAACAGCGGATTGACGAAGAGGTCGAGCTTGGCCAGGCCCCGCTCCCCGGTCAGGGCGCCGACCAGGAAGCTGCCGGCCAGCACCAGGGCGGGGCCGCCGAGCAGCACCTCGCGCAATACCGATCCGAAGCCGGAGGCCGAGCCCTTGGCCCTGGCCAGCAACAGCCCGGTCAGAATGGCGGGGGCCTCCATCAGGGCCAGCACCGCGGCCATGTAGCCGCCGAACGGCACGCCCTGCGCCTTCAGGAAGTCCGAGCCGGCGGCGAAGGTGACCACCGACACAGAGCCAAACGCCGCCGCCGTGGCCGCCGCCGTGGCCCGGTCGAGCTTCCCCACCCGACGCAGCAGCGCGAAGGCGAGAATGGGGAAGGTGAGGCTCAGGCCAAGTCCCGCCAGACCGGCGCGCAGGAAGTCCGGACTGAGCCCGGCGCGGGCGGCCTCAACCCCGCCTTTGAAGCCGATGCAGAGCATCAGATAGAGGGCGAAGGTCTTGACCGAGGCCTCCGGCAGCGCCAGGTCGGAGCGCGCGATGCCGGCGGTCATGCCAAGGATGAAAAACAGCACGGCGGGCGTGAGCAGATTCTGCAGCCCCAGCTGCCCAGCCGTCATCAATGCGTCGATCATCTGCGTTCCCCTGCCTGCGCGGCCCCGACCGCCGCCCGCTCATAGGCGCCCACAGCCGCCGCTGCGCGTTGAAATCTGTCATCGGCATGATTAGGGTATCGAATGATGGAGTGAATGATGACTCGACTTCTAAATCTTGACCTGGATCTCGTGCGGGCCTTCGTCACGGTGGCCGAGGCGCGCAGCTTCACGCGCGCCGGCGAGCGGCTGGGGCGCAGTCAGTCGGCCGTGAGCCTGCAGTTGCAGCGGCTGGAGGACAGGCTTTCCACGGCGCTGCTGTCTCGTGATCCGCGCCACGTGACCCTGACCGCGGCGGGGGAGGCCTTCCTTCCCCAGGCCCGCCGGTTGTTGCGGGTCAATGACGAGATCGTCGCGGACCTGAGAGGCGACGACCTGGAGGGCGAGGTCAGGCTTGGCGCCCCGGAGGATTTCGCCACCGTTCACCTGCCGGAAATCCTGGGTGAGTTCGCACGCGCCCACCCCCGGGTCGCCCTGTCGGTGACCTGTGACTTGACCCTGAACCTGCTCGACCGCCTGAGGGACGGCGCCCTCGACATCGCCCTGGTGAAGCGCGAGCCGCTGGGCCCCGATCTGGGGGTGCGGGTCTGGCGCGAGCCCCTGGTCTGGGCCGCGGCCGACGCGGCGGTGCTGAAACCTGACGAAGCGGCCCCGCTGGTGTTGGCGCCCGCCCCCTGCGTCTATCGCAAGCGGGCGGTCGCGGCCCTGGACGCCCAGGGCCGCACGTGGCGCGCGGCCTATACCAGTCCCTCCCTGGCCGGGCAGCACGCGGCCCTGCGCGCCGGGCTTGGACTGACTGTGCTCCCACGGGACATGATCCCGCCCGACCTGAAGGTGCTGGGCGCGGCGGAGGGACTGCCGCGCCTTGAGGACGCCGAAATCGCCCTGCTCAAGGCGCGCACCGCCATCCCCCTGGCGGCGGATCGGCTGGCGGAATTCATCCTGGGCTCCCTGGACCGTCGGCACGTCCTGGCCGACGTGGCCCGGCAGGCCCTATAGGGGGCGTCAGTCCTTGGACGTCAGGTAGAGCTTGTCGCCCTTGATCTGGAAGCTCTCCAGCCGGCGCAGGAAGGTCATGCCCAGCAGGGAGCTGCTCATCGGCGCCTGGTTGACCATGACCGGCATGTCGGCGAAGGCGATGTCGCCCACCGACAGGCTGTCGACCTTGTGGGCCGCGCCATACCCCACGCCATTGGCGGTCTCCGACGGGCGGTCGAAGGTCAGTGTGGCGGTGTCGATGCCGATCCGCTTGGCGTCGGCAGGGCTGAGGACGACGTCGCTGGCACCGGTGTCCACCAGGAAGCGGACCCGCTGGCCGTTGACCTCGCCCATCACCAGGAAGCCGCCGTCGTCGCCCTGGGTCACAACCAGTTCATGCGGGCTGAGCGCGACCGGATAGGAGGACGAGACCTGCATCCGGACCCGCTGGCCCACCCCGGCCAGCTCGTGGCGGTAGGTGACGCCCAGCAGCAGGACGGCGACGATCGCGGCCCAGATCCCCGCGTGCCGGGCGCTCTGACCCCAGCGGATGTTGCGCGACAGCAGCGAGGTGGAGAACAGGCCCATCATCAGCACGCCCCAGCCGACCCAGGCCCAGTCCTGCGGCGTGCTGATCGCGCCGGGGAAGGCCGCGTAGAGCAGCCGTACGCCGCCGAGGATCGCCAGCAGCGCGACGACCCAGAGCAGCAGCCGACGGCGCGGCGACGGCGGCTCGGAGGGCTCTGGCTCGGGGGCTTCCCAGGGACCGCTCATGGCTGAGCCGTTCGCCCGGCGTCATAGAACTTCGCGGTCATGCCCCACCCGGTGACGATTTGCGGTCCCCGTCCAGGTTAGATGGAGCGATCAAAAAAAGACACCGCCGACCCTTTTCAAAGCCTGGGCGGCTACCTAGCTCAGGTCCGCAGGCCGGGCCCCTCTGGCGATCCATAGCTCTCCTCCCCGAGCGGATCGTGATGTCGGACTGCATCGGGTGCGCTCGATGCTGGGTCCCTGTAGGTTTGGCCCCCCAGTCCTCGGTCCCGGAAATCGGGCGCACCCATCCCTTGAACCGGATGTCATGGAGCGCCCCATCCGATGCCGCTGCTGCTTTGCCCCAACTGCAACACCTCCATGTCCGCCGTCGCCCGGCAGGCGGTGGAGTTCGACATGTGCCCGGCCTGCCGCGGCGTCTGGCTGGACCGCGGCGAGCTTGAGAAGCTGATCGCCGCCGGACGTGGTGAGGCGCCGGCCCAGGAGGCCTCGGCGCCGCGCATGTGGCGCGAGCCCGAGCGGCCGCGCCGCGACTGGGACGACGATGACGACCGGCATCCGGCTCACCGGCGCAAGAAGCGCTTCGACCTGTTCGATATCTTCGACTAGAGCCAGCCGAGCGTAGCTTCGCCCCGCAGGATCGCCTCGGCCTCGACCGTGTGCTTGGCGCCTTCGCGGGGGTGCAGGACCAGCGGCGGCAGGAGCCGCAGCGGCGCCTTACCGGTCTTGATGGCGCGGACCAGCACCCGCTTGGCCGGCGCGTCGGCGTGGGCGTGGACCGGGCGGATCTGGAATGAGCCGGCCTTGGGCGCCAGCAGGGCCAGGATGTCGGCCAGGCGGTCGGCGCGGTGGATCAGGGTGATCGTGCCGCCCTCACGCGCGGCCTTTGAGAGGAAGCCGGTCCAGGCCGCCAGGCCACCGTCGGCCATCCAGGCGCCGGTCTTTGCGGGCGACGGCGCGCGCAGGGCGCCGGGATCGTCGAAGAACGGCGGATTGGCCATCACCGCGTCGAAGGTCGGAGAGCCGAGCGCCTTGAACGTCGTCGCCATGTCGCCCTCCCAGATCATGACGCGCCCATCCATGGCGTTCAGCGTGACGTTCTCACGCGCCAGGGCCACGGCGGCGAGATCCCGCTCCATGCCGACAAAGATCGCCCCGGGCCGCCGGGCCGCCGCGGCCAGCAAGGCTCCGCCTACGCCGCAGCCGGCTTCCAGCACCCGGGCCCCGTCGTGGGCGTCGCAGGCGGCCGCCAGCAAGGCCGCGTCCATCCCGGCGCGATAGCCGCCCAGGGCCTGGCGCAGGCGCACGCGGCCGTCCAGCAGACGATCTTCGGGTGTTGCGTCCATGTCGGGTTGGGGACTCGTAATCGCCATATCGGGACGGTGGGGCGTTGTGCTCTCCTTGACCGTGCCTTATCGCGTCACCATTGTCCCCGCAAACGACGTGACCCCCGTCTCGCCGTTCCCCAGACCAGGAGTCCTCGTGGACGCAGTCAGCGCCCCGGTCGCCCGAAAGTCCGTGTCGATCGACGGCCTTCTGGAGCTCGCGCGGCCCGACATGGCTGGCGTCGACGCCCTGATCCGCGACCGGATGCAGAGCCCGGTGGCGGTCATCCCCGCCCTGGCCGAACACCTGATCGGCGGGTCGGCCAAGCGGCTGCGTCCGCTGCTGACCATCGCCGCGGCGCGGTTGTCGGGCGCTAAGGACGATTCCTGCCTGAAGCTGGCGGCGGCCGTGGAGTTCATCCACACCGCGACCCTGCTGCACGACGATGTGGTGGATTCCTCGGAACTGCGGCGCGGCAAGGTCGCCGCCCACCTGATCTGGGGGGCCCCGGCCAGCGTGCTGGTGGGCGACTTCCTGTTTGCGCGCGCCTTCGAGCTGATGGTCGAGGCCGGCTCCATGCAGGCGCTTGAGATCCTGGCCCGCGCCAGCCGGGTGATCGCCGAGGGTGAGGTGCTGCAGCTGACCCGCGCCCATGACCTGAACCTGGCCCAGGACGTCTATCTGGAGATCATCAAGGCCAAGACCGCTGAGCTGTTCGCCGCCGCCGCCGAGGCCGGCGCGGTCTCCGCCGGCGCCAGCCCCGAGCAATGCCTGGCTCTGCGCAAGTACGGCCAGGACCTGGGGGTGGCCTTCCAGCTGGTGGACGACAGCCTGGACTACAGCGGCATCAGTAAGGACCTGGGCAAGAACCCCGGCGACGACTTCCGCGAAGGCAAGGCGACCCTGCCCCTGCTGCTGGCCATTGCCCGCACCGGGGCGGCGGAAAAGGCCTTCTGGGACCGCGCCGTGGCCCGCCTGGAACAGGCCGATGGCGACTTCGAGCGCGCGCGGGACCTGATCACCGGGGCCGGCGCCCTGGACGCCACCCTGGACCTGGCCGCCGACTATGCGGGCAAGGCCAAGGTCGAACTGGCCGAGTTCTCCGCCAGCAACAGCTGGCGTCCGGCCCTGGAAGACTTGGCTGACTTCGCGGTCAGCCGTCTGCGCTGACCTCTCCACCGAACGGTGATATGGCTGTTTTGTCGGGCTCTAGGCATAGGAACCTGCCCGCTATTCAAACGCTCCTACTGTCCAAGTTAGGGAGAGTGTTTCGTGTTTGGTGGTGAAAGACTGTCGCGCCTGGGCGCCTTCAATCCGCAGTTTCCGGACGCCGAGAGCCTGCACAAGGGCCTGGCCCACTGGAACCACCGCCGACTGGCGGTGGGCACGCCGTCCGCCGACTGGCGCGCCGAGGTGGCCGAAGAGGCGCGGATGAAGCATTTCGAAGGCTCGTTCATCGAGGCCTTCCGAGAGGACATCGCGCCGATGGTGGCCGGCGCGCCCACCGATCCCGATGGCTTCATCGCCTGGTTCGAAGAGTTGAAGACCTCCGGTCCCGGCCAGTGGGACCCGCTGTTCTCCTGGCTGGAAAACGAAGCCAGCATCCACGACATGCGCTGGTTCCTGACCCAGGAAGCGGCCGGCGAGGCGGGCTTCGACGACCTGGTCGCCCTGACCCAGGTGAAGCTGCCGGCGCGGCCGAAGCTGGAGTTGGCGCGCAACTACTGGGACGAGATGGGCCGAGGCAGTTATGGCGGCATGCACGGGCCGATGCTGGAGCGGACGACCAAGGGGCTGGAGCTCACGCCCACCATCGACTCTACCCTGTGGCAGTCCCTGTGCCTGGCCAATGTGATGACCGCCTTCGCCACGACCCGACGATATACCTACCAGTCGATCGGCGCCCTGGGTGTCGTGGAGCTGACCGCGCCGACCCGAGTGGGGGCCGTGGACGCCGGCCTGAAGCGCCTGGGGGTCAGCCCCGAGGGCCGCAAGTACTTCGCCCTGCACGCCCACCTGGACGTCGAGCACTCCAGGGCCTGGAACGCCGAGGCCCTGGTTCCCCTGGTGACCGAGACGCCCGAGTGCGCCCGCCACATCGCCGAAGGCGCGGTCATGCGCCTGATCTGCGGCGAGCAGTGCTTCGACACCTACCGCGCCCACCTCTGGGCCCACGCCCACCCGCTGGTCTACGCGGCGGAGTAAAGCTCAGAAGCCGGTCAGCAAGCGGTCGATGGCGCGACGGATAGCGTCTTCATACTCGCGAACCTCGCCCGCTGGGTTGCGCAACAGCGCGGGGTCGATGGCGCCCAGTTCACCAATCTGGGCGATATAGTGCGCGCCGCCAAACTCCACGAGCGCGCTGATTTCTGTGTAGCCGGACCGGCCGTCGTTTAGCAGGAGGGGCGCCACGAGAACTGTCGGCGCAGCCACCAAGTGGTGCGACTGAACGACGACGACATAGGGCGCCTTGGCTCGCGACCGGGTTGACGGATTTGGGTAGACGTCGAACTGGCGCAATCACCAGCTCCGAAGATCCTCACCGAATATGCCGTATTCGGCGATCCGCTCGCGGTTCGCCTTTATAGCCTCGGCGTTGTCTTCAGCCCATCGTTGGGCCTTATCCTTATCGGTCTTGGCTGGGAGCTTGGCGCGCACCGCGGCTTCCGTGATCTCGACGATGCTCAATCCCGCCGCCCTGGCCTCCGCAAGGAGGTCAGCGTCGATCTCGATCTTGAGTTCGATCTTGCCCATGGGCTGAGCGTAACGCCGATTGCCTCAAGCGCCAATATCACCCCGGGTGGATCATGTTCTCGGGCCGCACGACCTCGTCGAACTCGGCGTCGGTGACATAGCCGCCGCCGACGGCTTCCTCACGCAGGGTGGTGCCGTTCTTGTGGGCGGTCTTGGCGATCTTGGCCGCGGCGTCGTAGCCGATCTTGGGCGCCAGCGCGGTGACCAGCATCAGGGAGCGGTCGAGGGCGGCCTTGATGTTGTCCTCGCGGGCCTCGATGCCCACCACGCAGTTGTCGGTGAAGCTGATGGCGGCGTCGGCGATCAGGCGGCAGGACTGCAGGAAATTGTAGGCCATCACCGGGTTGAAGACGTTTAGCTCGAAGTGCCCCGAGGCGCCGGCGAAGGTCATGGTGGCGTTGTTGCCGAACACCTGGGTGCAGACCATGGTCAGGGCCTCGCACTGGGTCGGATTGACCTTGCCCGGCATGATCGAGGAGCCCGGCTCGTTCTCCGGCAGGGACAGTTCACCCAGGCCCGACCGCGGGCCGGAGCCCAGGAAGCGGATGTCGTTGGCGATCTTGAACAGGCTGCCGGCCATGGTGTTGAGCGCGCCGTGACTGAAGACCATGGCGTCGTGTGCGGCCAGGGCTTCGAACTTGTTGGGCGCGCTGACGAAGGGCAGGCGGGTGATGGCGGCGATCTTGGCGGCCACCAGGTCGGCGAAGCCGACGGGCGCGTTGAGTCCGGTGCCGACGGCCGTGCCGCCCTGGGCCAGTTCATAGAGCCCTGAGAGCGTGTCCTTGATACGCCGCACGCCGTTGGCCACTTGCTGGGTGTAGCCGGAGAATTCCTGGCCCAATGTGAGCGGGGTGGCGTCCTGGGTGTGGGTGCGGCCGATCTTGATGATGTGGTCGAAGGCCTTGGTCTTCACCTTCAGCGCGGCGTGCAGGTGTTCGAGCGCCGGCATGACCTCCTTGGCCACCTGCTCGGCGCAGGCGATGTGCATGGCGGTCGGATAGGTGTCGTTGGAAGACTGGCTCATATTGACGTGGTCGTTGGGGTGGACCGGGCTCTTAGAGCCCATCACCCCGCCCAGCATCTCGATGGCGCGGTTTGAGATCACCTCGTTGGCGTTCATGTTGGACTGGGTGCCGGAGCCGGTCTGCCAGACCGAGAGCGGGAAGTGGTCGTTCAACTTGCCGTCGATCACTTCCTGGGCGGCGGCGATAATGGCCGCGCCGATCTTTGGATCCAGCCGGCCGAGCTCCATATTGGCCTCGGCGGCGGCGCGCTTGACGATGCCGAGCGCGCGGACGACGGGGAGGGGCTGCTTCTCCCAGCCGATCTTGAAGTTCTGGATGCTGCGCTGGGCCTGGGCGCCCCAATAGACGTCGGAGGCGACCTCGATCGGGCCGAAGGTGTCGGTTTCGGTGCGGTTCGTGGTCATGGTCTAGCCTCCTGTCAGATCGCTGCGCCGGTTTAAACGGGCGAGGCGGGAGCGCAAGGGTTCTGGCGCCGCCTAAAGCTGTCTAAGAGGAGCTGTATGGATGACGGCTGGACCCATCACGCCAAGGTGCGCGCCCGCGAGAGCGAAGGGGTGATGGAGGTCATGGTCGATGGCCTGTCGACCCAGGCCAAGATCTACAAGCCGCTGATCCACGAGTTCTTCCGCAAGGCCTGGCGCGGGTCGCGGCCGGCCTGGGGCGAGTTCTCGGTGGAGATCGTCATGGAATACGTCGGCGATCCGCCCTGGATGGACCTGGACAACCTGGCCAAGGCGATCCTGGATTCCATCAAGGGCTACGCCTTCCACGACGACGCCCAGGTGGCCCGCCTGCTGGTGGAGCGCCGGGCGGGGGAACGGGAGCGGATCGCCGTGACAATCCGCAAGCTGTCGGACCTCAGCCCCTGGCCCAAGGGCTAACGGCGACGTCAGGTCCTGGCGAGGGCCTTCTTCGGCTTGGGCTCCAGCGCCTGGACCATCATCATGGCGTAGGCGACCAGGACCAGCGCGATATAGCGGCCGTGGCTCTCGGGCGGCAGCTGGGGGACGAGTTTGCTGAAGTTCAGCCCTACCAGCATGGCGCCCACCAGGCCTGGCGCGGTGAAGATCAGGGCCGCCAGCCGGCGCTGACGCCGCGGCGTGGCCAGGAAACGCGCGGTGATGTGGAAGAACAGGCCCAGCGCCATGGCCACCAGGGCGGCGTTGACGACGTAGAACCAGAAGGCGTGCTCGATCACCCCCTTGGCGAAGACCACGTAGAAGAGGGTCGCCGCGCCCCAGACCAGGGCGCCCGCCAACCCGAACCACATTCCGTCCTGTTTCGACACGTCCAACCCCTCCAACGGCCTTGCTGGAGCTGACGCGTGCGACAGTCATGCCATCGGAGAACATGGATCTGAAACGGGTGCGGCCGCCCTGGTTGCCCGGGGCGGCCGCATCGCGAACGTCAATCTGGGGGGAGTTGAGTTCAGCGATACTGTTGCAGACGCGTGGTCCGCAGGCCCGCCAGACCATGGCGGTCGATCGATTTCTGCCAGGCGAGGAATTCCTCGTTGGTCAGAGAGTAACGTTCACAGGCCTCGTCGAGCGTCAGCAGCCCGCCGCGCACCGCAGCGACCACCTCGGCCTTCCGCCGGATGACCCAGCGCCCGGTATCCACCGGAGGCAGATCGGCGATCGTCAGGGGAACCCCCGTCGGACCGATCACATAGGGCTCGCCGCGGCTGTTCGTCCGGGTCTGCTGTTGTTGTTGCAACATGGCTTTACGCCTTTCCCACCATCACAATTCGGAGGGACTATACGACGCAGGCCATAACAGCCGGTGAATCGCAATAGTAAAGAAAGACCTAATCATGCACTCCCCCATGTACTAAAACGGTACAGTCTAAGTTGTCATCGCCAGTTAAAGCTGATTAACGCCAAGACTTATCTCTTAATGTTGATCAATTCTTCTAGCATCTGGTCGGCAGTGGTGATGATCTTCGAGGATGCGGAGTAAGCTTTCTGCGTCGAGATCAGTCCCGTGAACTCCGCCGACAAGTCGACAGTGGAGGCTTCCAGGGTAGAGGAGGCGATCTGACCGGCGCCGGCGACGGTGGGCTCCTTCAGGACGAACTCGCCGCTCTGGATCGTGGGGCGGTAGGCGTTGCCGCTGACCGGGGTCAGGCCGTCCGGGTTCGGGAAGGTGGCCAGGGCGATCTTGGCGACCTGGCGGATTTCGGAGTTGTCGAAGATGGCCGAGACCACGCCGTTCTCGTCGACTTCGACGCCCACCACGTTGCCGACGCTGGCGCCGTCGGAGTTCACCTGGGTCACCGAGGAGGTGTCGGGGCGCGAGGCCAGCCGGTCGAGGTCGAAGTTGATGGTCTGGCCGGTGATGCCCAGCGCGGTCGCCCAAGCTGGCGAGGCGCCGCCCGCGGAGTCGCCGATCACGATCTTCGGGGTGGCGTTCAAGGCCCCGAACACGGTGGAGTTGGCTTTGTCGAACGCGCCGGTGGCGGTGAACCGCACGGTGCCCGAAGAAATCAGGCCCGAGGTGGTGCCCGTGTCGATGTCGGAGCCCGGGACCGTGTAGATCTCGGCCTTGAACTCGTTGGTCACCGCCGGGTCGTGGATGAACGACATGGCGACCTTGTGCGCGCCGCCCACGGAGTCGATGATGTTCATCTCGATGGTGAAGTCGGGCTTGTAAACGGTGTTCTGCCCGTCGGCGTAGCCGGCCATGCTGGTCGCCTGGGCGGTGGGGTCATAGGCCGTCAGATCCACCTGGGCGGTGGGCAGGCGCTTGTCGACGTTGGCGTTGACCACGATGTTGCCGGTCGGCCGGACCGCGGCGCCCAGGTTCTTGACGTTGATCGGCTCCAGCTTGGTCAGGTCCGACGGATTGATGTCCATCGTGCCGTCATCCTTCACCTTCCAGCCCTGCAAGTAGAGCTTGGCGTCATTGACCATGAAGCCGTCGGCGTCGACGCTGAACGAGCCCGAGCGGGTGAAGGAGCGGTTGTCGGCGGCGGTCAGGCCCGTGGCCTTCTGGGTGACGACGAAGAAGCCGTCGCCGGAAATGCCGAGGTCGGTGGGCGACGATGCGCTGGTGATCAGGCCCTGCTGGCCAACGAACTGGCGGGTCACCGCCTGCACGCCGCCGGCCGAATAGCGGCCCTTCACGGCCTGGGCGGTCACCACGTTGGCGAAGTTCACCTGGTTGCGCTTGTAGGCGGTGGTGTTGACGTTGGCGATGTTGTCGGAGATCGCGGCCAGGGCCGACGAGTTCGACACCAGGCCCGAGACGCCGGCGAGCATGGCACTGTTGATGCTCATGGGATTTGCCTTCTTTCGTACTGCGGAGGCCGCAAAGGATGGGGGAGCTGAGCCGCCTTAGGCGGCCGCTTCGGTGTCCGGGACTGGGGTGTTGTCGTTTTGGGTCTTGGTGATCGGGGCGACGACGTTGTTGATCGAGGTCACCGTCTCCCAGGGAATCTTGGCGCCGTTGAGGGTGATCAGGGTCTTGCCGTCGACCTGCTCGACGCCGGTGACGACCCCCTGGATGCTGATCTTGGAGATGACCGCTGTCCCGGCGCTGTCCTTGGCCGTGACCTTCAGGGTGTAGGGGCCACCGTCGTCCAGCTGCTTGCCGCTGTTGTCCTTGCCGTTCCAGTTGAAGGCGTGGTCCCCGGCCTTCATGTCGCTGGGGGCTTCGCTGTAGACCGTGCGGCCCTTGGAATCGACGACCTCGAGCTTCAGGTCATTGGCGGCGCGGTTGAGGTTGTAGTTCCAGGTCGCTTTGCCGTCCTTGATGGCGTTGTCGGCTGTGCCGGCCTGGACATCCTTGCCGATCAGGGCCACGGCGGTGGAGATGCCGCTGCCGGTGTTGGCCACCAGCTTCTCCATCAGCTGGTTGCCGTAGAGCTGCTGCTCCACGCCGGTCATCTGGACGAGCTGCTGGGTGAACTGGTTGGAGTCCAGGGGCGAGAGCGGGTCCTGGTTCTTCAACTGCGTGGTCAGCAGGTTGAGGAAGGTGTCGAAGCTCTCGGCAAGGCGCTTGGTCCCTGTCTGGGTGGTGGTCTGGGTTGCGGCGGCGCCGGCGACTGCATCTACCATCTGACGCTCCCTAAATTCGCACGTCGACGCCGGACACCAGGGTCCGGCGCTGGAGGTTGAGGGCGCCCGAGAGCGCCGCGTCGGCCGTCTGGTCGGCGCTGTCGAGCGCCGCCTGGAAGGCCCGGCCGCGCGAGGCGCCGCCGTTGTTGGAATTGTCCTGGCCGAACTGGCCCTGACCAGCCTGGCCCTGGCCGCGGTCGGCGGCGACGTCGAAGCGGATGCCGCCGCTGATGTCGAAGCCGGCCTGTTCCAGCGCCTTCTGGAGTTCGCCCGCCCGGGTGCGCAGCTCGGCCGCGGCCTGGGGGTTCTCGAAGGACATGGAGGCGGTCAGCCGACCCTGGGCGCCGATCTCGATGCGGACGTCCACGCGGCCGAGGCCCTCGGGGTTGAGGGCCACATCGAACTGGGTGGAGCGGCCCTCCAGCTTCTTGACGATCTGGGCGGCGAGGTGGGCGACGGTCTGCGGGCCTGCGCGCATCTCGGCAGGGGCCGCGGTGGACGCGGCGGCCGCGGCGTCGGCGACATTGGGGGCGGCGGGCTGGCCGGTGTCGACGTCGGCCTTGGCCTCTACCGCCACCGCGACCTCTTCGCGCTTGCCCTCCGATCCGGAGTCGAAGGTCGCGGCGGTCTCGGTGTGGGCGACGGCCTTGGCGGTCAGCGGATCGGCGCTGGACACCGTCGCTGTGGCGGCGGCGTCGGTGTGGACACCGGCTTCGTTGCGGGCGGCGCGCGCGGTGGTCTTGGCCTTCGGCGCGGCGGTTGGGGTCGCGGGGGCGGTGTCGGTCGGGGTCGCGGCGGCCTCGGCGGCTTCCGCGACGAGAGAGGTGTTGGCGGCGACCGCGACTTCGGCGGCCTCGGTGACCGGCGCTGGCGGCGGTGCGGCGACGGCGGCGGCTGCGGCGAGGGCGGCGGGCGGCGGGGCCGAGGTGCGGGGCGTGGGGGCTTCCGGAGAGGCCGGTGCGGCGGCGGTGGCCGCCTGGCGAGCGGCGGCGGGTTTGCTGGCGTCGAAGGCGGCGGCGGCCGCCGTCGCGGCCGTGTCATCCGCAGGCGCAGTCGCGGCGGCGTCGTCGAGAGCCTTGGCGGTCTCGGTCTCGGCGGCGGCGGCCTTTGCGGTCTTGGTGTCGGCGGTCTTCGCGGCCGGTCCGGCTTGCGCCTGGGCCAGCGCGGCGTCAGCCGCGGGAAGTTGCGGGGCAAAGGCCGAGGGGGCGGGCGCGCCGCCGCCGGTGGCCGCATCATCGGCGACAACGGTGGCCGCGACGGGGATCGGCGCGGTGATGGGCTGGGCCAGCAGGGCGGCCAGGATCTGGGCGTCGGTGGAGGGCGTGGCGGTGTCGGTGGCCTCGGGGGCGGCCTTGCCGTCCTTCGCCGTCTTGGCCTCCTTGGCCGCGCCGGCGGCGGTCTTGGAGACCGGCTTGCCGTCGGCGCCCAGGATGGGCTCGCCCGCGCCCTGGTTTCCAAAGAAAGCGGTGAGCAGGGCCTCGAAGCCCGCCATCGGACCCTGAGACGCGGCGCCGAACAGGCCGGTCACCGCGCCGGTGGCGGCGGCGGGCTGAAGGGTCGAGGCGTTGAGCGGCGCGGTCATGAGGTCGGGGTGTCCAGGGGACGATCTGTGAGGAAGCGCCTGCTGCGCCGCGTTCATTCCGAACCTGCTCAGCAACCTCCGCGCCATTTTGGAAAAAAGGCTTTAGGGTATTGTTTTCAAAAGACTTTGTGATCGGTCGCCGCAGGGCGCCGACAGGCTGTCGCGGCGCTTTTTGCCGAGCCTTGCCGGGTTGATAGGTCGTCCCTGCCGCCCCCCTCCTGCCGGCCTCGCCGGGCGTCTCTGGCCAGCGTTAACCAAAACTGGCGCCGGTCTTGCGCCCCAGATTGCAAGCTGATCGGGACCCCAAAGGGACCACATTGAAAATGTTGAACAAATTTCGGCCCTACGCGCGGGCGTTCCCCAGACTACCGGCAGATTTGGCCGGGTCGGGCGACAGGCTTTGCCGGGTGGAGGGCTAAGAGATGTCTCTGACGATTTCCCTGAAGACCGCGGCCTCGGGCCTGCAGGCCGCGCAGGCGGGCCTGCGGACCACCTCGGACAACATCGCCAACGTCAACACGCCGGGCTACGTCCGCAAGACCATCGACCAGAAGCCCCTGGTGGTCGGCGGCATGGGGATGGGCGTCGAGGTTTCCGGCGTCAAGCGGATCACCGACCAGTACCTGCAGATGGCCACCCTGTCGGCCACCTCGGACTCCAAGCGCTGGGGCACGATGTCGGAATATCTCGACAACGCCCAGAGCCTGTTCGGCGACCCCTCCAGCGCGAACTTCTTCTTCTCGCGCATGGACAAAATCTACTCTGCCTTTTCCGCGGCCTCCGACGACCCGTCCTCAAGCCTGCTGCGCAGTCAGGCGATTTCCAACGTCAGCGATTTCCTGAGCGAAGCCAGCCGTATCAACACCCATATCAATGACCTCGGGAGCACCGTCGACGCCCAGGCCAAGGCCGACATTGACCGCGCCAATGACCTGCTGGCGCAGATCAACCGCCTGAACTCCGATGTCAGCCGCGCCAACCTGGCCAATGCCGACGCCTCGGGCTCGGAAAACATCCAGAGCCAGCTGATCGACGAACTGTCGACCATCATGAATGTGCAGGTTCAGCAGCGGACCCAGGGCGGCGTCACCCTCCGCTCGGCGGAGGGCTATCTGCTGGCCGGCGATAACGCCGCCAAGCTCAGCTACAACCGCACCGACACCACCTCTTCCTATGTCGCCATCGAACCGACCGGCGGCGTCGGCCAGCCTCAGCCCATCACCATCAGCAGCGGCGACCTGCGCGGGCTGATGGATCTGCGTGATGAGACCCTGCCGGGCCTGTCGGACCAGCTGGGCGAGTTCGTCAGCCGGGTGACGGAAAAGCTCAACGCGGCGCACAACGCCAACGCCGCCATGCCGCCGCCCACCACCCTGACCGGGCGCAACATCGGCACCGACCTGCAGTCGGGCATCGCCAACTTCACCGGGACCTCCACCATCGCCATCGTCGATCAGACGACCGGCGTCGTGCAGGGCACCGTGGCCATCGACTTCGATGCTCAGACCATGACGCCGGGCGGCTCGTTCACCGGCGACTTCCTGGCCGACCTGAACAACGCCCTCGGCGGGGCGGCGACGGCCAGCTTCAGCGGCGGCCAGCTCAGCATCACCGCGGCCTCGGGCTCCGGGGTCGCCATCGACGAAGGCACCTCGATGAAGGCCGGCCGGGCCTTCTCCCACTTCTTCGGCCTCAACGACCTTGTTCGCTCCAGCGGGGTGACCAACTACGAGACGGGCCTGAAGGTCTCCGACGACCACGGCTTCACGCCGGGCGACGTGATCAAGTTCAGCCTCTCCCAGGCCGACGGCCGTCCGCTGCGCGACATCTCCATCGCCATGCCGCCGGCCGGCACGATGCAGGACCTGCTGGACACCCTGAACGCCAGCTCCACCGGCGTCGGGCTCTATGGGACCTTCGCCCTCGACGCCAACGGCAAGCTGAGCTTCAGCGGCAACGGCGGCGGCGACGTCCGTCTGGCCATCGCCAAGGACGACACCAAGCGGGGAACCGACGGCGCCTCGCTCAGCCAGTTGTTCGGCCTGGGCGTCAGCGAGCGGTCCTCGCGGGCCGGGCGTTTCACCGTCGATCAGGCGCTGATCTCCAACCCGATGAAACTGGCGCTGGGCAAGCTCGATCTGACCGTGACCCCGCCGGCGGCCTCCCTGCGCCCCGGCGATGGACGGGGCGCCCTGGCCATCGCCGACTCCGGCGACGTCGCCACCGGCTTCAACGCCGCCGGCGAACTGGGGGCGGTGACCATGACCGTCTCGCGGTACGCCGCGGAGTTCGGCGGCTCCATCGGCCGCCGCTCCCAGGCCGCCGACACCCGCAAGCAGTCCGCCGATTCGGTGTCCACTGAGGCCACGGCGCGGCGCCAGTCGGTGGAAGGCGTCAACCTCGATGAGGAGCTCGTGCGCCTCACCACCTACCAACAGGCGTTCAACGCTTCGGCCCGCATGGTGCAGGCCGCCAAGGAGCTGTTCGACGTCCTTACCCAGATGATCTGACCGAAGGCCAACCGCGATGAACCGCGTCTCCTCCAACGGCAACTACAGCGCCGTCCTCGCCAACATCCAGGCCGCCCAGCAGCGGCAGATGGAGGCCGGCGCCCGCGTGGCGACCCAGAAGCAGGGCACCGACCTGAAGGGCTACGCCCGCAACGCCGAGATGCTCACGGCGATGAAGTCGATCGACGCCCGCATCGGCGGCTATCTCGAGCAGAGCAAGCTGATCACCGACAAGCTGACCACCCAGGACTTCGCCCTGAACCAGATCACGTCTTCGGCCGACGGCACCCGCGAGACCATCGCCCAGGCGCTGGCCAGCGGCCGCGCCGACACCCTGATGCAGGACATCGGGGGCTTCTTCCGCAACGCGGTCGACGGGATGAACGCGCGCTACGGCGGCAAGTACGTCTTCGCCGGCGGCCAGATCGACACCCTGCCGGTGTCGGCCACCGCGCTGGGCGACCTGACCGATCCTTCCAAGACGATCCCGGACTTCTTCCACAACGACGAGTTCCTCACCGAGGCCAAGGTGGACGACTCCACCACCGTGCGGACCGGTCTGCTGGCCGACAGTCTCGGGACCGATCTGCTGACCGCCTTCAAGGACGTGCAGGCTTTCCAGGAAGGTTCCGACGGGCCGTTCCAGGGCAACCTGACCGATCCCCAGCGCGCCTATCTGGAGGGCGTCTTGGCCACCTGGGACAGCGTGCACAAGAACCTGGTCAACGACACCGCCAAGAACGGCATGGTGCAGACCCGGGTGGAGTCAGTGAAATCCGACCTGAACAGCCGTCAGATCAGCTTGGCCGGCATGATGGGGGATATCACCGACGCCGATCCGGCCGAGGCGGCCACGGCCCTGCAACAGGCCGGCGTGGCGGTGCAGGCCGCGGCCCAGGTGTTCCTGTCGCTGCAGAACTCGTCCCTGCTGAACGTCCTGAGATAATTGCAGCCGCGCCCTGCATCCCCTCACCCCGGCGGAGGCCGCGGCCTAGATCATAGGTCGCGACCTGAGACGGGGTCCTGAACGCGATCGCTGAACCTGGGGCCCGGCCTTCGCCGGGATGAGCCGGTTCTTAAAGCGAGAACTCGGCGCCGATGCGGCCGACCAGGCGCTCGCCGGTCCAGACCTCGACGGCGAACTGGTCGGCGCGAATCTCACAGGCCTCCTTAAGCGCGGAGATGTCGTCCGGGAACTGCGCCTCGCGCGTGGCCGCGATGTGTTCTTCCGGGTTCAGCACATAAAGCCGGTACTGGTTCATTGGGGGTCTCCCCCAATCCGAGAGGCAGGGACTGAGCCTTGGACTCAATGTCTCCTGGTCTCCGTGGTCGGATGGATACTTCACGGTGGCAAGCCAAGCTTACACCACTCGCCTCAAAGGCGAGATCACTGTTTCGCGATTATTTGCGGCGACTTCCCGACGCCTGTAATCTGGCGGCGATCTCGCAAATCCCCGCGCGACCCGCTACATAGCCCCCATGAACGCGCCTGTTCTCTTTGCCGATCACGCCGTCGAGGCCGCCCGCGCCGCCGTGGGGCTGCCGGTGGGCGCCCGCGTGGTGGCCGCTATGTCCGGCGGCGTCGATTCCACCGTAACCGCCGCCCTGCTGGCCCGCGCCGGCTATGACGTGATCGGGGTGACCCTGCAGCTCTACGACCACGGGGCGGCGATCCAGAAGAAGGGCGCCTGTTGCGCCGGCCAGGATATCCACGACGCCCGCTCTGCCGCCGACGCCATCGGCATCCCCCACTACGTCCTCGACTATGAGAGCCGCTTCAAGGAACAGGTGATCGAGGAGTTCGCCGACGCCTATCTGCGCGGCGAGACGCCGGTCCCCTGCATCCGCTGCAACCAGACCGTGAAGTTCCGCGACCTGCTGGACGTGGCCCGCGA
This sequence comes from Phenylobacterium glaciei, assembly GCF_016772415.1. Classification (NCBI taxonomy): domain Bacteria; kingdom Pseudomonadati; phylum Pseudomonadota; class Alphaproteobacteria; order Caulobacterales; family Caulobacteraceae; genus Phenylobacterium; species Phenylobacterium glaciei. The sequence goes on along the minus strand of NZ_JAGSGD010000001.1, from coordinate 3,087,403 downwards.
CCTGGGCGCCGTGGCCATGGCCACCGGCCACTATGTCCGCCGCGAGATGGGGCCTGCGGGTGCGCAACTGCGCCGCGCCGCCGATCCAGCCCGTGACCAGAGTTATTTCCTGTTCGCCACAACGGCCGAACAGCTGGACTATCTGCGCTTCCCGCTGGGCGACCTGCCCAAGAGCGAGGTGCGCCGCGCGGCTGCTGAGCTGGGCCTGGCCATCGCCGAGAAGCCCGACAGTCAGGACATCTGCTTCGTCCCCGAGGGCCGCTACACCACGGTGATCGACCGCCTGCGCCCGCATGGCGCCGAGCCCGGCGACATCGTCCATCTGGATGGCCGCGTGCTGGGCCGCCACGAGGGGGTCACCCGCTACACCATCGGCCAACGCCGGGGACTGAACGTGGCCGTCGGCGATCCGCTGTTCGTGGTCAAGATCGACGCCGACAGCCGCCAGGTGATTGTGGGGCCGCGCGAGGCCCTGCTGACGGCTGGCTGCGTGCTGAAGGAGACCAATTGGCTGGGCGACCAGGCCACGATCGAGGCGGCCTGCGAAGACGGGATCGCGGTGCTGGCCCGGGTGCGCTCCACCGCCGAGCCTCTGCCGGCGAAGCTGGCCCTGCGCGATGGCGCGGCGGCCGTGATGTTCGACGTCCCCGACCACGGCGTCTCGCCGGGCCAGGCCTGCGTGCTCTACGATCCGCAGACGCCGGCGCGGGTCCTGGGCGGCGGCTTCATCGACCGGACGATCAGCGCCGCGCCGCTCTAGTCCCTATTGGGGCATCTTGGTGGAAACCTTGACCAGCGTTCCGCTGATCTTCGGGGCCAGCGCGTTCATCGCGGTAATCAGCACGATGGAGATCAGCGCCGCGATCAGGCCGTACTCGATGGCGGTGGCCCCACGCTCGCAGGCGATGAACTTCTTGAGAAACGTCAAGGGAACCTCGGGAACGTCGGCGCGGGATCACGCTCGACGAGGAAGATCTCACATCGGACTTAAGGTTGGCCTAATCGGGCGCGGCTTCTTTGCGTCAACCCGGCGAATTGGGGCCAGCCCTCCCCATGAGAGCCGCGGAGGTCTATATCTCGGCCATGACCCAAGCTTCCGATCCCGTCGTCATCGCGTCCTATGCCCGCACGCCCATGGGCGGCTTCCAGGGCGACCTGTCGCCCGTGAAGGCCACGGCCCTGGGCGCGGCCGCCGTGCGCGCGGCGGTGGAGCGGGCGGGGCTCGATCCCGCCGCTGTCGAGCAAATCATCATGGGCTGCGTGCTGCCGGCGGGCCTGGGCCAGGCGCCGGCCCGGCAGGCTGGGCTGGGGGCGGGGCTGCCGCTCTCGGTGGAGGCCGTGACGGTCAACAAGATGTGCGGCTCGGGGATGCAGGCCGCGATCCTGGCCCATGACGCCCTGGCCGCCGGCTCCGCCGAGATCGTCATCGCCGGCGGGATGGAGAGCATGTCCAACGCCCCCTACCTGATGGCCAAGCACCGGGGCGGCGCCCGGATCGGCCACGATGTGATCTCCGACAGCATGTACCTGGACGGGCTGGAGGACGCCTATGAGCCCGGCCGCCTGATGGGCTCCTTCGCGGAAGAGAGCGCCAAGACCTACCAGTTCACCCGCCAGGCGATGGACGACTACGCCATCGAGAGCCTGTCCCGCGCGAAGAGGGCCACCGAGACCGGCGCCTTCGCCCGCGAGATCGTCCCGGTCGAGGTGGTGAGCCGCAAGGGCGCGGTGCTGATCGAGGCCGACGAACAGCCGATGAAGGCCGACCCGGCCAAGATCCCGACCCTGAAGCCCGCCTTCGCCAAGGACGGGGCGATCACCGCAGCCAACGCCAGCTCCATCAGCGACGGCGCCGCGGCCCTGGTGATGACCCGGGAGTCTGTGGCCCGGCGCCTCGGCCTGAAGATCGTCGCCCGCGTGGCCGGTCACGCCGCCCATGCCCACGAGCCTGGCCTGTTCACCACCGCGCCCGTGCCGGCCATGCGCAAGGTGCTGAAGAAGGCCGGCTGGTCAGTCGCCGACGTCGATCTGTGGGAGGTCAACGAGGCCTTCGCCGTTGTCGCCATGATCGCCGAGCAGGAGCTGGGCCTCGACCGCGCCAAGCTCAACGTCAACGGCGGGGCCTGCGCGCTCGGTCACCCCATCGGGGCCAGCGGCGCCCGCATCCTGGCGACCCTGCTCTCGGCCCTGGAAGCCCGGGGCGGCAAGCGGGGCGTCGCCAGCCTCTGTATCGGCGGCGGCGAGGCCACGGCCATGGCGGTGGAGCTCATTTAAAAACGCCGCTCATCCCGGCGAAGGCCGGGACCCAGGTCGTAGGTCGCGGCCTGAACCAGGAATCCTGGATGCGGCGGATGTATCTGCGCCCCGGCCTTCGCCCAATTGAGCGGAGGGGTTAGCCCGCCTTCCCCGGAACCGGCAGGTCCAGGATGTTGATCTTGATCCCGCCGGGCAGGGACATGTCGCCGGGCTTGTAGCCCTCGGGGCAGGCGCCCTGCCAGGCGGCCTCGACGGTGATCTTGTGCGGGCCGTTCATCTGCGGCGCGGCGGCGCCCACCGTCGAGCTTTCGGCCTGGATCAGGTACTTGGAACTGAAATCGCCGGTGGCCACGCCGCTGGTGGTGGTCTTGCCGCCCGAGCCCATGTCGCAGACGGAGCTGAACTGATAGCCGCCGGCCACGCGACTGGAGAAGACGTTCTGCTCGCACATGTCGCGGGTCGCCTGGGAGCCCCAGAAGCTGATCTTGGCGTCGGTGGCCTCGTCCAGGCAGATGCGGCTGACCTGCAGGACGTCGCCGTTGGAGACCCGCTGCTCCCAAAGGCCCGGCTTGCGCTTCGGCGGGGTCTGGGAGGGAACGAAAGCCGAGGCGGTCTCGCCGTCGGTCTTCTCCGCGGGCTTGTTGCAGGCGCTGACGCCCAGGACCGCTATGCCAGCCAGCACCGCTAAACCGAAACGCATCGCTCTCTCCCGCTCACGAACTCGGGAAGGCTAATGGGGATCGATCTCGCAGGCGAGGGGGTTATGATCAGACCATGACCGACCTTCGCGACACCGGCGACCGCTACGAGATGGACGAACAGGGCCAGACCTCCTGGGCCGACTATCGTCTGAGCGGGGAGCGCCTCTATCTCGACCATGTGGAAAGCCCGACCGCATTGCGCGGCACGGGAGCAGCCGGCCGGCTGATGGCCGCGCTCAGCGCCGATGTCCGGGCCAAGGGCCTGAAGATCACCCCGATCTGCGGCTACGCGGCCGCCTGGCTGCGGCGCAGCAAGGAATTCGGCGACCTGGTGGGCTAGCCCTGGCTGTCCTGGCTCAGGCCCTGGCCGAAGGCCACGGGCTGGGAGGCCGCGACCATGGTGCCGGCCATGGCGACGGTGGTCATGAGGGCGGCGGCGAAGGCCCCGATCAGGACGCGCGTGAAGGTGTCGGACATCGAATTCAATCCCCTGGTCGGCCGCCGGGGAGGGCGACCATCTTGAACAACCGGGGTGCTAACGCCGCGCTTTGAAAATGGATGCGACCGCCAGCTAAGTTACTGAAAGTTTGTCTTAAGTCCGGGCGACGATGGCCATAAGCGCCTGAACCTTGGTGTCGGTCTCGCTGGCGAAGCGGCGCGCCAGTTCGCGGACGCCGGTGGGATAGACGTCGCCGCCGGCTCCGATCTCCTCGGCCAGGCGCTCGACCTCGATGAGGGCCAGCCGCAGGGCGTCCACATGGCTGCGGGCCAGGCTCTTGGCCTCGGCCTGCAGCCGGCGGATCTGTTCGGCCAGGGTCTCGGTGGCCGGGGCCGGCTTTTCAGCCGTCTCCGGCGCCGGCGCGAGCGCCTGCAGGGCCACGACGTTCATCTTGGGCGCCTCCGCGACGAGGCGGGGGCGGGTACGCGCAACACGACTGACCATAGCTGTCGCTCCAAACCGGGACGGTTGAAGCGCTACGGTGCAGGAGGCAGGCCAAAGTCCTTGGAGACCGCTAGTTCCGCGCGTTGATCGCCTCGATGGTGGCCACCTTGCTCTCGACCTCCTCGGCCAGGCGTCGCGCGATGTCGCGGATGCCGGCGGGATAGGCCTCTCCACCCTCGGCGATCTCCGCCGAAAGGGCTTCGGCCTCGTGCAGGGCGGCGACCAGGGCGGCGATGTGCTCGCGGGCCAGGCCCTTGGCCTCGGCCTGCAGGCGGCGCACGCGGGTGGACAGGGCTTCGGAACGCGGGAGGGCGCCGACCTTGTTGTCGGAAACCACGGAAAGCGACGGCGACATGTTTGCTATACCCAGCAAAAGGTTCTGGAGGCGCCGTCCGAAGTCCGTTCCTGGACCGCCGGTTCGGCGCTCCCCCATGGCGAAGTCTACGCCCAACCGGCGCCGTGGTTCCGGGGCGTGTGCGCTCAGCCTGGGCGCCTGAGGCTTTTGGGTGACAGGCGCGGGCGGCTTGCCTCGCCCTACGTCAGGCGCCCATTCTCCGCCCCAACCATAAATGTCGGGAGGGACCCATGGGCCCGTTCAAGCTTCTCATCGACGGCCAACTCGTGGACGGCGCGTCCACCATGTCGGTCATCAACCCGGCCACCGAGCAGGAGCTGGCGGTCTGCGCCCGGGCGTCGAAGGCCCAGCTGGACCAGGCCGTCGCGGCCGCCAAGCGCGCCTTCCCCGCCTGGCGCGACACCCCCATCGACGAACGCCGCAAGGCGTTGAACGCCATGGCCGACGCCATCCAGGGGGATCTGCAGAACCTCGCCCGCCTGCTGACCCAGGAACAGGGCAAGCCGCTGGCCGACGCCATGGGCGAGGTGTTCGGGGCCGCCGCCTTCTTCCGTTACTTCGCCAGCCTCGATTTGCCCGAGAAGGTGATCGAGGACAGCGACGCCCGCCGGGTGGTCTCCCGCCGCCGCCCGCTGGGCGTGGTGGCCGCCATCGTGCCGTGGAACTTCCCGCTGATCCTGATGGCCTTCAAGGTCCCGGCCGCCCTGCTGTCGGGCAACACCGTGGTGCTGAAGCCCGCGGCCACGACGCCGCTCTCCACCCTGCGCATCGCCGAGCTGGTGAAGGACCTCCTGCCCCCCGGCGTGCTCAACGTCATCGCCGACGCCAACGACCTGGGCGCCGCCATCACCGCCCATCCCGACATCCGCAAGGTCTCCTTCACCGGCTCCACCGAGACCGGCAAGAAGGTGATGGCCGGCGCCGCCGAGGCGCTGAAGCGCGTCACCCTGGAACTGGGGGGCAATGACGCCGCCATCGTGCTTGAGGGCAATGACCCCAAGGCGACGGCGGGCAAGATCTTTGCCGGCGCCTTCCAGAACTCCGGCCAGGTCTGCATCGCCATCAAGCGGGCCTATGTGCACGAGAGCCTCTACGACGCTGTATGCGACGAGCTGGCCATCCTGGCCGACGCCGCCGTGGTGGGGGACGGCCTGGAGCAGGGCACCACCATGGGCCCGCTGCAGAACAAGACCCAGTTCGAGAAGGTGCTGGGGATCATCGAAGAGGCCCGCGGCCAGGGCAAGGTCATCGCCGGCGGCCTGCCCCACGAGGGCAAGGGCTACTTCATCCGTCCGACCATCGTGCGCGACATCAGCGATGGCACGCGCCTGGTGGACGAGGAGCAGTTCGGCCCGGTCCTGCCGGTGATCAAGATCTCCGACGGCGAGGACGCGCTCTCCCGCGCCAATGCCAGCGACTACGGCCTGGGGGGCTCCATCTGGAGCAAGGACCTGGACCGCGCCATGGACCTGGCCGGCCGCATGGACACCGGCACCGTCTGGATCAACAAACACGCCGAACTCGCCCCCAACATCCCCTTCGGCGGCGCCAAGCTCTCGGGCATGGGCACGGAACTGGGGGAGGAGGGGCTCTCGGAGTTCACCCAGATGCACGTGATCAACATGGCGAAGGGGTAGTCGCGCGCTTTCAAATTCAAGATCGTCATCCTCGGGCTTGTCCCGAGGATCCATGATCTCCGTTCCTCGGCAGGGCGCGCGAGCGTCGCCGCCGGGCGACTTGCGGCGCCACGGTGTCTATGGATCCTCGGGACAAGCCCGAGGATGACGGTCAGATGAGGGTGGCGCCCCGCCCTTGCCCCCATCACCACAACCGCTAGTCTCAAGCTTCAGCCTGGGAGAACAACCATGCGTGCCCACATCCTCGCCGCCGCGGTCCTCGCCACCCTGGCGCTGGCCGCCCCGGCCCAGGCCCAGCCGCAGTCCGGCCAGACGGTCGGCGAGATCCCCTACACCACCTGCGACGGCTCCCGCTGGAGCGTGAGCTGGCAAGGCGACAACTTCTACCATCGGCCGGAAACCGGCGCGGGCCATGCCGACGACCACATGGACTACCGCACCTGGGGCGGGGCCTGCTGGTCGGCCAAGTGGGTGGACGGCCAGTTCTTCCACACGCCCAAGGTCGGCGACTACGGCCACCCCGACACCATCCTCAACTTCACCGACTGGGACGGCGTCCCCTGGACCGCCACCCGCGCCCCTGGCGGCTGGAAGGTCACGCGGAAGTAGCTCGTCCCAGAGGGTAGAAATTATACCGTTTTGGTGATAGTCCTATCGCATGTTCGAGTTCGACCCGGACAAGAGCGCCAGCAATCTCGCCAAGCACGGGATCGACTTCGAGGCGGCCCAGGCCCTGTGGGGCGACGACCGGAGGCTGGTGGTCGACACCCAATTCGTGGCCGAGCCGCGGCGGCTGGTGGTCGGAAGGATAGGCGAGCGCCTTTGGACGGCGGTCGTCACCCAGCGTGAGGAGGCGATCCGGATCATTTCGGTCCGTCGATCCCGGGACGATGAGGTGAGCGCATATGACAGCCAAGACTATTAGCGGCGAGGCGTTTGACGCGAAGTTCGACGCCGGTGAGGACATCGGCGACCACATCGACTGGTCAACCGCCCGTCGTCCGGGCCTGGAGAAGCGGCGCGTCAATGTCGACTTCACCGACCAGATGGTCCGTCGCCTTGACATCGAGGCCCAGAGGCGCGGCGTGACCCGTCAGTCCCTGATCAAGATCTGGATCGCCGACCGGCTCGACGGCGTGAGCTGAGGCGGCGGCTTGGGGAAAGGGCCGCATCCGACCCTGGTCATCCTCCACGGCCTGCCCGGCAACGAAAAGAACCTGGACCTGGCCCAGGCCGTGCGCCGCGCCGGCTGGAACGCGGTGACCTTCAACTATCGCGGCTCCTGGGGCAGCCCGGGGACCTTCAGCTTCGGCGGCAACCTGACCGACGCGCGGGCCGTGCTGGCCTATATCCGCGACCCGGCTAATGCGGCCAAGCTGGGGATCGACCCAAGGCGCATCGCCATCGCCGGCCACAGCATGGGCGGCTGGGTCACCGCCGAGACCGCCGCCGTGGAGCCGGACCTGCTGGGCGCCGTGCTGATCTCGGCGGCCGACATGGGCCTGCGGGGCGTGCAGGGGAAGTACAGCCCGCCCGCCATCACCAAGGCCATGGACGGCAACCGCGAGGCCCTGGCCGGCGTCTCCGGCGAGAGCATGGGCGCCGAGCTGATCGCCAATGGCGAGGCCTGGCGGCTGGACAGGCTCGGCCCCTGCCTGAAGGACACCCGCCTCCTGGTCCTCCACAGCGACGACGGCCTGCGCCCCGACGCCGACCGCCTGATCGCCGCGATCCACGCCGCCGGCGGGACCAAGGTGCAGGACGTCCACGTGGCCACGGACCACGGCTGGTCGGACAAGCGGCTGACGCTTCAGGCGCTGGTGATCAACTGGTTGGCGGGGTTGTAGGGCGGGTGGAGATTTTTTCGTTTCAATTAATCAGAGAAGGGGCGGCTGATCATCTGCGGCAAAATTCTTCTACCTGATTGAGTACAGAGAGGAGTTGAGGGTCTAAGTCCGATATTTTCAAGTCGTCTATCATCATATTTATAGTTATCGTGCATGAGTAATTATCTTGCAAGTGCCGAGAGAGATCCGCGATGAATTGCTTGCCGGGAATTATCTTCAGCCGATCCTCAATTGAGGACCAATTTCTCTCAAATTCCTTTAAACATTCCTTGGTTATTTGCGAAACGTCCCGACCGGTGGCAATGCGGCGCTCATAGGTTGTTGCGTTGGACACGATTTGGGAAATCACATCGTGCCTATATTCTTCAGAAACAATAGAAATGATTTCAAGCGCGCCCGTAGCTGATAGGGTTGATTTTGGATTTCTCTCTCGTACGCGCCGAATAATTGTATCCTGCAAAACAGTGCTATTCAGCGCGTAATTTTCAATTTCCTTACGATTCCAAACGGAACAAGAAACCTCTGCGGAGGAGATTTCCGTGATCAAATCATTTATCTCCCGCAAATCTCTGTAGTCTCTATCAAATAACGAAAGTATAGAAACTTCTATCTGCAGGATGTTTTTAAAGGTCCATGCTGTTTCTAGGACTTTCCGCCATTGGCCAAATCCTCCAACGCCAATGATAATGGTTTCTTTGTCCTCTAAAAGACCTGACAAATTGGCTTTTTGACAAAACTTTCCAAGTATCGACTTATCCTTTCCTTCAAAGAAGATAACTCTCTTCGCCCGAGAGAGTCTGGAAAGTTCTACGTTTTCGATCGAGCCGATATAAGCGAAGACTTCGTTGTAGTCTTCGTCGGATTTTATTCGCTTCGAAGTTCGATAGTTTGAATTTATGCTCGCAATATCTCCTGGAGACGACCTATTGATAATTTCGGAAGAGTGCGTTGCAATGAAGAACTGCTTAAATGAGTTCTTTATCAGCTGAAGAAGTTGAAATTGAAGGTCCGGATGAAGATAAATATCAGGTTCATCTAATACGAAGATTGCATCTTCATCGCCACGTTGAGCGTGCGTTAGAATTTGAAGCCACACCTGAAAGCCGAATCCTGCCCATGAAATCTCTCTGTCTATGCGGCGTTCGCTGTAGAACATCTCGAGAGATTTTGGTGACTCAGGTGGGCGATTAGGTCTCTTTATAGAAATTCCCGGCCAAGTATTTTCGATCAGATTGGAAAAATCTTCGAATTCTTCTTTGCTGCTCCGATACCAAATATTGCGAAAATATCGAGATGCGAGACGATTGGCGCGATTTCTGTCGACCGTATCATCTGTAACATATAATTCTTCTTGCTCGAACGGGGATAGCGTCGGAACGATAACTACCGTGACTGGAAAAAGACTAAAATACGACTTTCCAGACGATGTGTGTTTGTTCGCATCTCGGATATATAGACGAGTTAGGTGGTCCGGGTGTAATTCGACGATCAACTTTCGCCCATTGCTATGGGTAAACTCGATAATTGCGTCGTCGTCCCCGTAGTTCCTTACGACGTTCGCAACGCCGATGAGGATGGAAGAATCAGGGATTTCATATCCCCAGTCTTCGCCGGCGGTCGTTCGTATGAGCCGTGGTTTCAGTCGCTTGGCATACCGCATCGCGCCGTAGAGAACGCGGAGGGCGTCTAGAATTGAGGATTTTCCCGCGTTGTTTGGTCCAACCAGGATGTTTGATTCCCGGCAGTTCAGGGTGAACCGGTCAAATCGCTTGAAGTTGTGGAACGTGATTTGTCGGATTGTGGTCAAAATCGCCCCCGCGGCCCCGAATCAAGAACCGACAATACCGGAGGCGGTTGTCCCGCGCATTGCAACCATCGGATACCGGGGCCAACAGAACTGTTGACGTTGAGTTGGACGATGGTGTCCCCCTACCGCTTCCCCTTCCGGAACCGCTCCTGCGCCTCGGCCCGCGCCTCGGCGCGCACCTTCTTCACCGCCGTGCGGTCCACCTCTTCGCCCGGCGCGGTGAGCACGTCGTTGGCGAATTCGAGGTCCATCAGTTTCAGGCGTTTGATCTCGTCGCGCAGGCGGGCGGCGGTTTCGAATTCGAGGTCGGCGGCGGCCTGGCGCATGCGGCTTTCGAGGTCGCGCAGGGTGGTCTTGAAGTTGTCGCCCATGAAGGGCTTGGAGTCCTCGGCCACGCCCACGGGGATGGTGACGCGGTCCTTCTCGTAGGGAGAGGCGAGGATGTCCTTGATGGAGGACTTGATGCTCTCGGGCGTGATGCCGTGCTCGAGGTTGTAGGCCTCCTGCTTCTCCCGGCGGCGTGAGGTCTCGGCCATGGCGCGTTCCATGGAGCCGGTGATCCGGTCGGCATAGAGGATGCACTTGCCGTCCACGTTCCGCGCCGCCCGGCCGATGGTCTGGATCAGGCTGGTCTCGGAGCGCAGGAAGCCCTCCTTGTCGGCGTCGAGGATGGCCACCAGGCCGCACTCGGGGATGTCCAGGCCCTCGCGCAGCAGGTTGATGCCGATCAGGGCGTCGAAGGCGCCCAGGCGCAGGTCGCGGATGATCTCGATCCGCTCCATGGTGTCGATGTCGGAGTGCATGTAGCGGACCCGCAGGCCCTGCTCGTGCATGTACTCGGCCAGGTCCTCGGCCATCTTCTTGGTGAGCACGGTGATCAGCGACCGGTAGCCCTTGGCCGTGGTCTCGCGCACCTCGGCGATGACGTCGTCCACCTGGCTGTGGTTGTCCTTGGAGACCGGCCTAATCTCCACCGGCGGGTCGATTAGGCCGGTGGGGCGGATCACCTGCTCGGCGAAGACGCCGCCCGACTGCTCCATTTCCCAGGCCGCCGGGGTGGCCGACACGCAGATGGTGTCGGGCCGCATGGCGTTCCACTCCTCAAACTTGAGGGGGCGGTTGTCCAGGCAGGAGGGCAGGCGGAAGCCGTATTCGGCCAGGGTGAACTTGCGGCGGTAGTCGCCCCGGTACATGCCGCCGATCTGCGGCACGCTCTGGTGGCTCTCGTCCACGAACAGCAGGGCGTTGTCGGGGATGTATTCGAAGAAGGTAGGGGGCGGCTCGCCAGGCCTGCGCCCCGACAGGTAGCGGCTGTAGTTCTCGATGCCGGCGCAGGAGCCGGTGGCGCCGATCATCTCCAGGTCGAAGGTGGTGCGCTGCTCCAGCCGCTGGGCCTCCAGCAGCTTGCCGTTGGCGATCATCCAGTCGAGGCGCTCCTTCAGCTCAGCCTTGATGGAGATCATGGCCTGGTGGAGCGTCGGGCGCGGGGTCACGTGGTGGCTGTTGGCGTAGAGCTTGATGCTGGGCAGGTCGGCGGTCTTGCGGCCGGTGAGCGGGTCGAACTCGACGATGGCCTCGATCTCGTCGCCGAACAGGCTGACGCGCCAGGCGCGGTCCTCGTAGTGGGCGGGGAAGATCTCGAGGGTGTCGCCGCGCCGGCGGAAGGCGCCGCGCTCGAAGCTGGCGTCGTTGCGCTTGAACTGCAGGGCCACCAGGTCGGCGATCAGCTTCTTCTCGTCCACCCGCTGTCCGACCTCAAGCTGGATGGTCATGGTGGAATAGGTCTCCACCGAGCCGATGCCGTAGATGCAGGAGACCGAGGCCACGACGATGACGTCGTCGCGCTCCAGGATCGCCCGGGTCGCCGAGTGGCGCATCCGGTCGATCTGCTCGTTAATCGAGGAGTCCTTCTCGATATAGGTGTCGGTCCGCGGCACGTAGGCCTCGGGCTGGTAGTAGTCGTAATAGGAGACGAAGAACTCCACCGCGTTCTCGGGGAAGAAGCTCTTCATCTCCGAATAGAGCTGGGCGGCCAGGGTCTTGTTGGGCGCCAGGATCAGGGCCGGGCGCTGGGTCTGCTCGATGACCTTGGCCATGGTGAAGGTCTTGCCCGAGCCGGTGACGCCCAGCAGCACCTGGTCACGCTCCTTGCCCTCCAGGCCGGCCACCAGGTCGGCGATGGCGGTGGGCTGGTCGCCGGCCGGCTCGTAGTCGCTGACGAGCTTGAACCTGCGGCCGCCCTCGGACTTCTGCGGGCGGTCGGGACGGTGGGGGATCCAGGCGACGGCGCCCTTGGATTCATCGTAGTCGAACACCGCCGACATGTCGGCGACGCCGGGCGCTTCGGCCGGGGCGGACTTCGTGGGACGGGGCATGAGGTCGAATTTAGGGTGCATGACCCCGGAAGGCTAGGGCGCCCTGGTGACAGGAGGTGTCAGCAGGCTCCCGCTACTTCTTCTTCGCCTTGCCCGCCGCCCCGATGGCCCTGTCGAGATCCTCGAGGGTGACGCCGCCCACCTTCACGCCGTTGACGAAGAAGAAGGGGGTGGAGTCCACGCCGCGCGCCTCGCCGGCGGCGACGCGGGCGTCCAGGGCCTCGCCGTTGGCGGGATCGGCGACGCAGGCGGCGACCTGTTCCTCGGTCAGGCCCGCCTGCTTGGCGACGTCCAGCAGGACGGGGCGCAGCTGGCGGGTCTCGAAGATTTCGGCCTGCCGGCGGAACAGGCCGTCCACCACCTGATAGTACTTGTCGGCCCCGGCGCAGCGGGCGGTGATGAAACCGATGGCCGCCACATTGGCCGGCTCGGTGAGGAATTCGTGCAGGGTGTAACGGACCTTGCCGGTGTCGATGTAATTCTTCTTGAAGGCCGGGAAGACCTCATTGTTGAAGTGGGCGCAGTGGGTGCAGCTCAGCGACCCGTACTCCTCGACATGGATCTTCGCCGTGGGCTTGCCCAGAGACGGCTCGCCGGTGGCGTAGACCGGGGCGGAGAGGGCGCCTCCGGCGAGGAAGGCGAAGGCGAGGCTGAGCAGGACGTGACGCAAGGGGGAGCTTCCTGACGGGGGACGGTCTCAGGACACCGCCAACGCCTCGCCTGTCAACTGAGGCCGTTGGCGCCGGGGCCTGGGAGCCGTCATACTGACGTTCTGGCGGGACTCATTTCCCGCCGAGTTCATTTCCGTCGCGTAGATTCTTGGGGATTTCATGTCGGTTTCGACCGCGGCCGAACGCGCCGCACCGCCGCGCTGGCCCGACGGCTTCTTCACGGTCAGGGACGGGACCCGCCTGCACTATGTGGAGGCCGGCCAAGGCGTCCCGGTGATCCTGATCCATGGCGCGCGGGGCAGCGCCATCGGCAACTGGTTCTCCAACGGCATCGCGCCGAAGCTGGCGCAGACCAACCACGTCTACGCCCTCGACATGCGCGCCCACGGCCTGTCGGGCGGGGCGCGGCACAGCCACTTCAACATGGCCGACGACGTGCTGGAGTTCATGGATCAGATGGGGATCAGGAAGGCCCATATCGCCGGCTACTCCATGGGCGGCGGCGTCACCCTGCAACTGCTGGCCCGGGCGCCGGAACGGTTCATCACCGCCTGTTTCCAGGGCTCGGGGATCAGCGAGGTCGGCGAGTGGAAAGACAAGGTCCCGCCTGACATCACGGGCGAGGCCCCTGACGAGGCCGCCGCCAACGCCCAGGCCAAGGCGCGCCGCCAGGCCAAGGGGGAGGAGGTCGGCAACGATCTCGGCGACAGGATCCGCGCCAAGGTCCAGGCCGTGGCCGGCGAGGGCGCGGTCCGAAAGATGGAGGACATGGCCGGCCGCATGATGGCGACGCTCACCAAGCTGGACCTCTCAAGGATCAACTTCCCGGTCATGGCCATCAACGGCGAGTATGATCGGCCCAACGCCCGCACCCACCGCATGGCCCGCGAGCTCGCCGACTTCACCAACCTGGTGCTGCCAGGCAAGGGGCATCTTAGCGCCATGATGGCCGGCTTCATCCCCGATGAATATGTCGAAGGCTACGCCGCCTTCGTCGCCCGCAACGATCCGCCGGAGGCGGATCGTAAAGGAATGTAACCTGCGGACGAATCCAGGCGGCGCATGCGCGCGTGAAGGCTAAGCTTCCGGCCAGTCGAATTGGGTGGGGACCGAGCATGAACATCGCCGTGCTGGACGATGACCAGGCCCACAACGATCTGCTCGCGGCCATGCTGCGTCAGGCCGGGCATCGCTGCACCGTCTATGAGCGCCCGCCGGCCCTGCTGGCCGACCTGCGGCGCCAGACCTTCGACCTGCTGATCATGGATTGGAACATGCCGGAGATGACCGGCATCGACGTTCTGGCGCGCCTGCCGGAACTGCTCTCCACCACGCCGCCCGTCCTGCTGGTCACCAGCCGTTCGGTGGAGAGCGATGTGGTGGAGGGGCTGAACGCCGGGGCCGACGACTATCTGGTCAAGCCCTTCGAGCCCTCGATCCTGCTGGCTCGGGTCGCGGCCCTGCTGCGGCGGGCCTATCCGGCGGCCCCGCCCACCAGTGGGGAGACCCATGAGGGCTGGACCTTCGACCCCGCCGCCGAGACCGCCACCCGCGACGGCAAGACCGAGCAGCTGACCTCCAAGGAATTTCAGCTGGCGCTGATCCTATTCCGCAACATGTCCCGCGCGCTCAGCCGCGACTACTTGCTGGAACGGGTCTGGGGCCACCGCGCCGACCTGGAGACCCGCACCCTGGACGCCCACATCTCGCGCCTGCGGGGCAAGCTCGCCCTGCGGCCGGCCGGTGGCTTCCGGCTTGTGACCGTCTACGGCTTCGGTTACCGCCTGGAGCGCTGCCAAACGGTCCTGGAGGACGCCCAGTGAAGCTGCTTGCCCTGTTGCTGGCTCTCGCGATCCCGGGAATCGCTCTCGCCCAACAGGCGCCGCCGCCCGATCCGCCCGACGCCCGCTATGTCGTGAAGAAGGGCGAGAACCTCTACAATCTCGGCCAGCGCTACTTCGCTCGGCCCAGCGACTACGAGACCGTGCGGCGGCTGAACAAGATCCCCGACGGCCGCCGGCTACAGCCGGGCCGAACCGTGGTCGTGCCCTACCGGGTGATGAAGACCAACGCCATCACCGCCGAGCTGGTGGCCTTCTCCGGCGCCGTGCGGATCGAGCGCGGCGGCCAGGTCGTCGCGCCGCGCGTCGGTCTGCCCATCGTCGAGGGCATGCGCCTGACCACCTTGGCCAACGGCTTCCTCACCGTCGAGCTTTCCGACGAGAGCCGCATCACCCTGCCGTCCAATTCCAGCGCCCGGGTCCGGCAGCTGCGCGAGGCGCCGATGACCGGCGGCCTGTTGCGGGTGTTCGACCTGGAAAGCGGTCGTAGCTCCACCTCGGCGACCCCCAACGCCAATCCCAATTCCCGCTTCCTGATCCGCACCCCGCTGTCGGTCTCCGCCGTGCGTGGCACCGAGTTCCGGGTCGCGGCGCTGAGCGACGGCCAGGCCACCACCGAGGTGCTCAAGGGCCTGGTCGGCGTGGCCGGGGCCAAGGACGAGGTGGCGGTGCCCGAGACCTTCGGCGTCAGCGTCACGCCCGCCGCGGTAAGCGCGCCCACCGAACTGCCGGCCAAGCCGAAACTGGTGCGCGGCGGCAAGGCGCAGGAGGACACGGTGGTGGCCTTCGAGATCGAACCGGTCCCCCGCGCCGTCGCCTATCGCCTGCAGCTGGCCAATGACGCGGGCTTCCTTGACATCTTCAACGAGACCAAGACCGACAAGACCCTGGTCGCCTTCGAGGCCATCGCCGACGGCACCTACTTCGTCCGCGCCACCGCCATCGACGCCACCGGCCTGGAGGGCCTGCCCGCCACCTACGGCTTCGACCGCGACCTCAACGTCCTGGCGCCGGGCCAGGTCGCGCCGCAAACCTCGGGCAAACTGCACAAGTACCTGTTCAAGTGGACCTCCACCGGCCAGGGCGTGCGCACCTTCCGCTTCCAGCTGTTCGCCGACGCTGAGGGTCGGACGGCCCTGGTGGACCAGACGGGGCTGGAGACGCCGCAACTGGTGCTCACCGACCTGCCGCCTGGGACCTATCACTGGCGGGTGACGGCCACGCGCCTGGCCAAGGGCAAGATCACCGAGAAGGTCGGCGGGCTTCAAGACATCACCGTCGGGCAGTAGGCTCACCCAGTGTCAGATACGGGGCGATCGCCGGCCGGCCGACGACTGCTCCTGGAGTGGCTGCTGGTGGCCGTGCTGGCCACCGCGGCGGCGGCGCTCGCCACCGGCAGCGCCCTGCTGGCCCGGGCCGACGGCGCGGTCTACGACGCCTTGGCCGGCCTTAGCGGACGGCCCGCCGATCCCGGGGTCATCATCGTCGCCATCGACGATCGCAGCCTGGCCGAACTCGGCCGCTGGCCCTGGCCCCGCGTGCGCCACACCGCCCTGCTGAATGTGCTCGCGCCCATGAAGCCCAAGGCGGTGATCTACGACGTCCTGTTCACCGAGCCCGACCCCGCCGATTCGGGCCTGGCCAAGGCGATGGCGGCCATCGGCAATGTCTTCCTGCCGGTGCTGGTGGAGCCGGGACTGAACGGCGCGAGCCTGAACCATGTCCCGCCGGCCGGGGGGCTGGCGCCGGCCGCCGCGGGGCTGGGCCAGGTGATCATCCGGCCCGATCTGGATGGCGTGGTGCGCCACCGTGAACGTTGCGCCGCCCCGGCGCCCCGGCCCCTCGCCGAGGTGGTGCTGGGCCAGACCCGGCCTCTGCCCAGGGCGGGCGCGGAGCCCTGCGTCGCCGAACTGATCCCCTTCGCCGGACCGCCCGGCGCCTATCGCACCGTCAGCTACGGCAGCGTCCTGCGCGGCGAGGTGCCGGCCGAATTCTTCACCGGAAAGCGCGTGCTGGTGGGGGCGACCGCGTTGGGCATGACCGACCACTTCCAGAGTCCCATGGGCGGCGGCATGTCGGGGGTGGAGTTGCAGGCCAATATCCTCGACGCCCTGTCGGCCGGCGTGACCCGGGCGGAGGCCGGGACGACCTGGAAGCTGGCCCTGGCGATCCTGCCGCTCTGGGTGCTGATGGCCGGGTTCCTGACCCTCAAGCCGGCCCAGAACCTGACTCTGGCGGCCGGTCTCGGCGTCATGACCCTGGCGGTCAGCATCAGCCTGTTCGGGCTGTTCCAGGTCTGGCTGTCACCGGTGACCACGATCGCCATCCTGCTGCTGGTCTTCCCGCTCTGGGGCTGGCGTCGGCTCGCCATGGCCAGCGACTATCTGAAGGCCGAGTTCGAAAGGCTCGGCGGACGGCTCGACGCGCCGGTCGCCAACGGCCTCGTGGCGGACGTGGTGGAAAGCCAAGCCCGCGCGCTCAGCGGCGCCATCTCACGCATGGACGCCCTGCGCCGCTTCGCCGACGACATCCTGGCCAGCCTGCCCGACGCCACCCTGGTCACCGACGCCGACGGGATCGTCATCCAGGCCAACGGACCTGGCGAGGCGTTGCTGGGATCCGACCTCGTGGGCGCGCGGCTCCTCGATCTGCTGTCCCGTCTGGAGCCGATCGGCGAGGCGGGGCTGACGGGGACCCATCCCCTGGCGCTGCGCGACGGCCGCACCCTGTTGATGATGACCGCACCGCTGCGGGGGGAGGGGGGCGTCCGGGCCGGGGAGGTGATCAGCCTGGCCGACGCCACGCAACTGATGGCCACCGCCCGCCAGCGCGAGCAGGCCCTGCAGCTGCTGACCCACGACATGCGCTCGCCCCAGACCTCGATCCTGGCCATGTTGCAGCAGTCGCCGGGGTTGGAGCCGACGGTGGTGGGCCGCATCGCCGCAAACGCCCGCCGAACCCTGGCGCTGGCCGACGGCTTCGTGCAGTTCGCCCGCGCCGAGGCCTCGATCCTCAACCGCGAGCCGGTGGACCTCTCCGACGTGATCGCCGAGATGACCGACGAACTCTGGCCCCAGGCCCAGCAGAAGAAGATCGAGTTCGTGCAGCAGGGCTGCGAGGAGCCCTGCTTTGCGATGGGGGACCGCTCCCTGCTGTCGCGCGCTTTCGCCAACCTGTTCCAGAACGCGGTCAAGTATAGCCCGGCTGGGGAGGAGATCGTGGTCGCGCTGGTTCGCGAGGACGGCCGCGTGCGGGTCTCGGTAACCGACCGGGGGCCAGGCCTGACGGCCGACGAAATGGAGAGTGTCTTCGAGCCCTTCAAGCGTTTCGCGCGGCCCCAGGCTGGGGGCGATCCCGGCGCGGGGCTGGGCCTGGCCTTCGTCCGCTCGGTGGTCACCCGCCACGGCGGCCAGGTGACCTGCGACAGCGCGCCGGGCGAGGGCGCCCGGTTTGTGGTCGATCTGCCGGAGTGCGACTAGAGCTGCCGTTCGCGCCAAATAACGATCGTCATCCCCGGGCTTGTCCCGGGGACCCATGATCTCCGTTTCTCCGCAGAGGATGCGACGCCGCCGCAGGCGTTTGCTGAATCTCGGAGATCATGGGTGGCCGGCACAAGGCCGACCATGACGATCAAGTGGGGAGTGGATCAGGCGCGCTAATCCGCCAGCGCGGCGCTCACCAGCCGGTCCACGGCCTTGGCGCGATCGCCGTGGGCGGGCTCGGTGGCGGTGGCGGAGAAGGCGGCCTTGCCGGTCTTGGTCTCGATGGCGGCGATGCTGACAGCGTAGGCCGGGCTGCGCATGCCGAACCGGCGGTGGCCCTTGGGATCGGACACCCAGTCCCCGGCGCCGTCGCGCATCACGCCCACGCCCTTGGGCAGGGCGGCGAAGGACACCTGCATCAGATAGTCGGCGGCGGCCGGCTCGGCGGTCCGGCCGCCCAGCCTCTGCAGGACCAGGGCCGAGGCTTGGTCGGGCCGCGCCCGGTCCAGCGGCGTCGCCTCGGTGACGGCGAGCGCCAGGGTCTTGCCCTTGGCGAAGCCAGGATCCCCGCTCCGCACGACCTGCGGAGCGGAGGCGCATCCGGCCATCAGGGCCGCGGCGGCGAGGGGCAGAAGAAGCTTGGCTGACATGGCGCAGACTTTCCGGCGCGCCCGCGCCCGCGTCAATCGCTGACGAGGGGCAGGATCACCGTCCGCAGGATGACCAGCCAGGCTACCAGGTTCACCACCAGGGCCAGACCAAACAGCAGTCGCCGCAACATCGGGCTCATGGCGTCAGGCATGGATCAAGGCCAGGCCCATCAGGACCCCGAGACAGAAGGCGCCGCCGGCCACGGCCGAGGTCAGCTTCACCCCGAAGGGCATATAGGTCACCGGCACAGGGCGGCGCGGGTCAGGGGGTGGGGGTCCTGTTCCAAAAAGCTCTGCGCGTCCGGGGTCAGAGACCACCGGTGGGAGCCCTCGCCGAACGGCAGGCATGCCAGGGCCGGCTGGCCGGCGTTGGCCGCGCCCTCACGGTGGGTGTCAAAGGCCTCGAAGATCTCGCGCTTCAGTCCGTCGGAGATTTGCTCGTCGGTCCGGCGCATGGCAATCCGTTCGGCCACCAAATTGCGGTGGGCCGAGCCGCCGTAGATCAGCAGGATCTCGACGATCTCCGCCACCAGCGGATTGACGTTCCAGGTCTTGGCGAATTTCGTCCGCCGCGCCAGGGCGACTTCATCCATGTCCGTCATCTGCGTTCGACCGTGCGTTGAGGTTAATCCTTAACGACGTCTTAGCAGAGCTTCAGCGCGGAAAACCCTGTGCGGGCACCAATTTTACAAAGCTTTACAGTTTGCCCGAAACGGGGATTTCGAGGCTCCGCTTCGCCGGCTCCGCATTCAAAATACGACTTAGGCGGGTGTGGTTCTAACGCGCGGCCCGCCGCTCCAGAGCGGCGCACTTGGCCTCCGTGACCTCAGGCCATGGGCCATGGTCCGCGCCGATCACCCGCAGGGCTTCGTCGTGGGTGATGCGCTGGCGGCGGGCCAGCAGGTCGGCGGCCCGGTCAGCGAAAGCGCGGCCCGAGGCCATGGCGTTGGTGTAGCTCAGCCGTGCGGCCGGCTCCTCGCGCCAAGCCGAGGTGGGCGAGCGGCTGCCATAGGAGACCTGGGAGGTGTCGCGGCCCCAGGCGCCGGCGAAGGCCGGCGTGGCGCCGAGATAGCGCTTCAGGGCGCAGGACTGCTGCACGCGCCAGGCGGGCGCGGCGTGAGCTCCGGTGGCGCAGACCGCCATCAGGAGCGCGAGGGACAGTCTGCGCTTCATCGTCAGAGAGGATGCCCGCCCAGAACCGTGATCGCAATAACCGTGACCAAGGTCATGACGGCGAAGATGACATGTCCCAAGTCCGGAACTCCCAGAATCGTATTCTTGATACGATCCTAGTCGGGCCGGGGATGGGCGCATGACGCAGTTGGACTATGGCCCCGCGCGGGGCGGGGCCACGTCGTTCCTACTTGTCGACCGCCTTGGAGACGACCGTACCGACCGCCGCGCCGGCGGCGGCGCCGACCGGACCGCCGAGGACGGCGCCGGTGACCGCGCCGGTCGAGGCGCGCTGTTCGACGTTGTGGCCACAGGCCGCCAGGGTCAGGGCGACGCCAGCAATGGCAAGAAGGCTAAGGGTTTTCCGCATGACATAGCTCCGGTTCAGGATGTCTCGGCGGGAAGAACGGCGGCCAAAGGTGGAGGTTCCACGGGACTCGGATGACGAGAAATCCACAGGCTATTTTATGTTGCACCGCAATATGGGGTTGCGAATCGTAAACCATCCGTCCATAAGCACGGCAACTTCGCCATGGCCTGTCTTCCGACGTGTAAGGAACAGGCTCGCCGCGGAACGCCGCCAGCAAGTGCAGGGGCGTCGAGTGGCAACGATGTCTGGGGGCGCTTTCGCCTTCGCCACACGGGACAACCACCCTTTGCTATCCAAACCTCAGGCGCGCGCCGATTGGCGTGCGTTGACCAGTGCTGTGCTGCTGGGTTCGGGCGTTGGCCTGGGCCTTGGCGCCGCCTATCTGGCCGGCGGTATGGCGCGCGCCACCACCGACCACCAGCGTACAGCCCGTCTGGCCGAAGCCGCCGCCGGCGGCTTCTCCGAGTCTGTTCTTCAACGCGAAGCCGCCGACATGGATCCGGGAATCCTCAGCGTCGCGCGCCGCCATGACCCCTTCACCGTCGCCGGCGACGCCGAGCGCGACCGCCAGTCGTCGATCTTCGCCGCCCGCCTGGAAAAGCGCGACCGCAACCCGGCCTCCGCCGTGGTCCTGCGCGCCGCCTTCGCCGGTCCCCTGACGCCGTCGGTCAACCCGTTCCGCATGGCCGGCGTGCTGGAAGGGTCGCGCGAACTGGAGTGCCTGACCCAGGCTGTCTATTTCGAGGCCCGTGGCGAAACCGCCGTCGGCCAGCAGGCCGTGGCGCAGGTCGTCCTGAACCGCGTCCGCCATCCGGCCTATCCCAAGAGCGTCTGCGGCGTGGTGTTCCAGGGCGCGGCCCGGGCCCGCGGCTGCCAGTTCAGCTTCGCCTGCGACGGCTCCATGCGCCGGGGCCGCGAGGCCATCGCCTGGAACCGTGCCCGTAGCGTGGCCGAGCGCGCCTTGTCCGGCGGCGTGATGGCCTCGGTCGGCGACGCCACCAACTTCCACACCACCGGCGTCGCTCCCAACTGGGGTCCGCGCATGGTCCGCGTCGCCCAGGTGGGCATGCACGTCTTCTACCGCTTCGGCCGTGGCGCGGCGCCGGCGACCTATGTCGCCGACAGCCGGGCCGGTGGGCGTGAGCTCAACGCCGGCGAAACCGTCTATGCCAGCCTGGTCCCGATGCCGGCCCAGGCCAGCGCTCCGTCCCCCGACTTCCGTCTGGCCTCGGCCGTGGTGGTGTCTGGTCCGACGGAGGCCGTCGAGCACAAGGCGCCCGACGTGGCCCAGGTCCCGACCGAACCCAAGTCTGAGACCGGCAAGGCCAAGCTGACCCCGGTCAGCCAGACCAAGCCCGGCGAACCGGCGATCAAGATGGCGACGGGCGCCACGTCCTGACGTCCCCGCCCCAATCCTGACGCGCGGGCGCCGCATTGGCGCTTGCCGTCGGGGCGGGAGCTCGGTGATCCTGCTCCCTCGCCGATCCTGAGCGAGGAATGTGCCGACAATGTCCGTGACCAGCCACAACGCTGACCTGGCCCAGGCGCTGCTGGGGTGCAGCTATGACGAGCTCAACCCTGTCCAGCGCAGCGTCATCGACCTGATCGCCACCGAAGCTCCCAGCGGCCTCAACCCCCAGCTCACCACCGACGACCGCACCTTCTGGCAAAGGCTCGCCGACACCATCGCCGCGGTCGGCGGATCCTGGACCTTCATCTTCAGCTTCCTGGCGGTGCTGGTGGCCTGGGTCACCTGGAACGCCCTGGCGCACAGGTTGGCGTTCGACCCCTATCCCTTCATCTTCCTGAACCTCGTGATGTCGATGATCGCGGCCCTGCAGGCGCCGGTGATCATGATGAGCCAGAACCGGGCCGCGGCGCGAGACCGCGCCAACGCCGAGCACGACTATGTGGTCAATCTGCGCGCCGAGCTTGAGATCATGCATCTGCACGACAAGCTCGACGCCCTGCGCAATGAGGAACTGGTCAAGCTGGTGACCGCGCAGAACGAGACCCTGACCCTGCTCAAGGCGCAGATGGCGGCGCTGGCCGCCAAGGACTAGGCTCGCGCCGCCCGCCGCAGCGCCTGGGGCGGCTGGCCGAAAGCGCGAAGGAAAGCGCGGCGCATCCGCTCCGGATCGCCGAACCCGACACTCTCCGCCACCCGGTCGATGGGCTCGGAGGAGGCTTCCACCCGTTCGCGCGCCGTTTCCAGGCGCAGGCGCTCCACGGCCTTGGCGGGCGTCATGCCGGTCTCGGCGGCGAAGGCGCGGGCGAAGTGGCGCGGGCTCATGGCCGCGTGGTCGGCCAGTAGGTCGACCGTGAGCGGCTGGTCCAGGTGCTCGCGCATCCAGTCCAGCAGACTGGCGAACCGGCCGCCCTGGCCGCCCATCTCGATCAGGGCCGAGAACTGCGACTGGCCGCCCGGCCGGCGATGATAGACCACCAGGGTCTGGGCGGTCTGGCGCGCGACATCCTCCCCGAGGTCCTCGGCGATCAGCGCGAGGCTCAGGTCGATCCCCGCCGTGATCCCCGCCGAGGTCCAGATCGGCCCCTCGCGCACGAAGATGCGGTCGGCCTCCACCCGGACCTTTGGATAGCGCTTCTGCAGCTCACCGCTCCGGGCCCAATGGGTGGTGGCGCGCTTGCCGTCCAGCAGTCCCGCCTCGGCCAGCAGATAGGCGCCCGAACAGACACTTGCCGTGCGCCGCGCCCTGGCCGCCACCCGCTCGATATAGGCCTTCACCGCGGGGGTCTTGGCGGCCTTGTTGGCGCCGATCCCGCCGGCCACCACCAGGGTGTCGAGGTCCTCGTCCAGGGCTTCCGCGCCCAGGCCCGCGCCCACCGAACTGGCCACCATGCCCGGCTGTGCGGCCACGACCTTCAGGCTGTAGGCGCCGGGCACGTAGCGTCCCGCGATCTCGAACGCGCCGAGCGGCCCAGCCGCGTCCAGCAGCTGAAAGTCGGGAAAGATCAGGAAACCGATCTTGCGGGTCATGGCTGAATCTGAGGCAAGTTTGTCATTTCGGACGGACGCTAGGCCTGACACCTTGGCCACGTCAACTTGCAGGAGCCGTCGCCATGTCCGACCTCGTCATCGTCTTCCCGCTCTATCCGGGCGTGACCCACCTCGATTTCACCGGCCCGCAGCAGGTCTTGTGTCGCGTGCCCGGCGCGAAGATCATCGTCGCCTCCATGGGCGGCGCCGACATCGAGGCCGACGGCCTGACCTTCACAAATCTCGTCGACCTCGCGAAGGTCGAAGCCTGCGATGTGATCTGCATTCCCGGCGGCTTCGGGACCAGCGCGGCCATGCTGGATGAGGCCTTCATGAGCCACATCAAGCGGCTGGCCGCCGGCGCCAAGTATCTCACCAGCGTCTGCACCGGCTCGCTGATCCTGGCGGCCACTGGGATGCTGAAGGGCAAGCGCGCCACCTGCCACTGGGCCTGGAGAGATCAGCTGAAGCCCTTCGGCGTCATCGTCACCGAGGGGCGGGTTGTCCGCGACGGTAACATCATCACCGGCGGCGGTGTGACCGCGGGCCTGGACTTCGCCTTCACCATGGTGGCCGAGCTGGCCGGCGACACCCTGGCCCAGTCGCTGCAGCTGGGCCTGGAATACTCCCCGGCCCCGCCGTTCAACGCCGGAACCCCGGAAACCGCCCCGCCGGAGATCCTGGCGGCGGTGAAGTCGATGATGGCCGGCGCCATGGGCGACCGCCAGGAGGCTGCGGAGGAAGCCGCCCGCCGCGTGGAGAGCGCCGGTCTGAACGCCGTCTGACGTCCGCCTCCCGTCGCGGGCCGGGAGCCGACGCGGCTGCGGGGCCTGTGGCACGCCGCGTTCGGCGCAAGCCGACGCGGGCAATGTGACGGCGGGGTCGCTCGATGCGCCCCTTGGCAAGGGCGTTGGCGCCCACCTGTTCTGCGCCTCGCGGGCGGACTGGGATCGCGACCGACGCCCGTGCCTTCGATGAACGATCAAGTTGAAGGGATGACTCAAGAGCGGACGCTCCGATGGTCAGAGAAGGGTCGATTGCAGCGCCGGGCTCTCGGCGTGGAAGCGGACCTCTTAAAGGTCTCGGCAGAGGGCTACCGGGCCTCACCGGACCATGGCGTAAAGCCGGGTGTCCCTGAGCGTGCCGTCAGGCTCCGCGCGCTCATGGATCATAAGACCCTCATAGTTCATTCCAACTCGCTCGCAGATACGCCAACTGGCGCTGTTCTGGTCATCAGGCAGAGCGAACACGCGTCGGGCCCGCAGGTGAACGAACCCATACTCCAGGATCGCCTCCACTGCTTCGGTAACAAGGCCTCGCTTGGCGTAGGTGGAGCGGCCCCACCATCCGATCTCCAGTTTCGGAACGCTCCAGTCGGGACGGTGCAGGCCGCTTGAACCAACTATCGTTCCGCTATCGCGTAGGGTGATGAGGAGCGGGAAATCGGCTCGCCGGGAGAAGGCCTCGCTGCAGGCCCGACAGAACTCTTCCGACCCTTGAGCGGACTGGTCGCCCAACGACCAACCCATCGCGGCTGGCCAACGGCGCAGATCGGCCAAGCTATCCATGATGGCGTCGTGGAGCGCCCTCCCATCGCCCTGGCGATGCGGTCGGATCAGAAGCCTATCGGTCAAGATCTGCTCGGGAATGTCTTGGAGCCACTCGCGCATTTCGCGAGGCTACGCGACTGTCCCAGCGACTGCTACGGGTTGCAAACGGAACCCAACGCTGGGCCTAGGCGCATGATCTGAACCGCTTAGCCGCCGGGCCACCTTCTCCCCCAGCAGGAGTCGGTGACCCGCCCGGCGAGGTCTGGAAATCCTAGTCGGCGATGTGGATCAGCATCTTGCCGTTGTTCTTGCCTTCGAAGAGCCCGATCAGGCCCTCGGACGCGCGCTCGAAGCCGTCGAGGATGGTCTCCTGGTACTTGATCTTCCCCGACTTGAGCCAGTGGGTCATATCGGCCAGGAAGTCGGCGTTCAGGTGTGGGAAGTCCCCGGCCACAAAGCCCTCCATGCGGATGCGGCCATAGATCAGGGAAAACAGGTTCTTCACCCCTTCGCCGTCGCCGTTATAGGTCGAGATCATGCCGCAGACCGGGATGCGGCCGCGCAGGTTCATGCGGGGCAGGGCGGCGTCCAGGTGCGCGCCGCCGACGTTCTCGAAATAGACGTCGATGCCGTTGGGGGTGGCGGCCTTCAGGGCCTCGGCGAGGTTCTCTTTCTTGTAGTTGATCACCGCGTCGATCCCGACCTCGCCCTTCAGCCAGGCGGCCTTCTCGTCGGTCCCGGTGGAGCCCACCACGTAGCAGCCCTTGATCTTGGCGATCTGGGCCACCACGGAGCCCACGGCCCCGCCGGCGGTGGAGACGAAGACCTGCTCGCCGTCCTTCAGCGCGCCGGTGCCCAGCAGGCCGCCATAGGCGGTGACGCCGGTGCCGCCCAGGGCATGCATGTAGACGCTGAGCGGTAGCTCAGGGTCTCGGTTCAGAACCGAGACGCCGCGGCCGTCGGAGACGAAGGTCTCGCGGAAGCCCGCGCTGTGGCGGACCAGGTCGCCTTCCTTGAACTTGGGATTTTTCGACTGGGTCACCCGGCCGATGCCGCCGCCCAGAAGCGGCGCGTCCAGGGCCTGATCGGCGTCCAGGCGCGGGCGCATATAGGGGTCCACCGACATCAGCAGGGCCGTGACCTGGATCTCGCCGTCGGCGGCGTCGGCGACAGGCGCCTCCACCAGGGCGAAGTCTTCCTGCACCGGCTTACCCTTGGGGCGGCGGACGAGGTGGATCTGGCGGGCGATGGTCATGGTCGGCCTCAAATGATTTCAAACAATCGTTTGAGGTTAGTCAGGCCGGCTTCCCAGGTCATGCCAGAAAAACTCAAGCGGCCGCTCAGACCGCGTCGAGACCGATGTCCAGCACCGGGGCCGAGTGGGTGAGCGCCCCGACGCTGATCACCTGGACTCCGCTCTCGGCGATGGCGCGCACGGTCTGCAGGTTCACCCCGCCCGAGGCCTCCAGCACCACCTTGTCGCCGGCCAGGGCCACGGCCTTCTTCAGGTCGTCGGGGCTGAAATTGTCCAGCATGATGACGTCGGCGCCGTGGGGCAGGGCTTCGGCAAGCTGCTCCAGGCTGTCGACCTCCAGCTCCACCTTGGTCAGGTGGCCCGCGAAGGCGCGCGCGCGTTTCAGCGCATTGGCCACCCCACCGCAGGCCGCGACATGGTTGTCCTTGATCAGGATGGCGTCATCCAGGCCGAAGCGGTGGTTGACCCCGCCGCCGCAGCGCACGGCATACTTTTCCAGGTGGCGCAGGCCGGGCGTGGTCTTGCGGGTGTCGACGATGCGGGCCTTGGTGCCCACCGTGTGCTCGACATAGGCCCGGGTCAGGGTGGCGACGCCCGACAGGCGGCCCATCAGGTTCAGGGCCGTGCGTTCGGCCGAGAGGATGGCCCGCGCATTGCCGGTGACCTTGGCCAGGACCGCGCCGGCCTCGACGCTGGCCCCGTCCTCGACCACCGCCTCGAAGCTGGCCTTGGGGTCCAGGGCCAGGATCGCCAGACGGGCGCAGGCGAGGCCCGCGACCACGCCGTTCTGGCGGGTGGCGAAGACCACGCTCATCACCGCGTCGACGTCGATGCAGGCCTGGGCGGTGACGTCGCCGGCCCGGCCGAGGTCCTCGGCCAGCGCGGCGCGGACGGTGGGTTCGATCAGCAGGTCAGGAAGGGGCTGGATCATTCGGCCGCGAAACTGAGGGGGTCATCGGACTTGAGGTCGGCGAAGGTGACGAAGGTCCGCTTGGGCGCCAGGGGCTCGGGGAAGTCGGAGCGGTAGTGGCCGCCGCGGCTTTCCTCGCGGTCCAGGGCGCACTGGGCGACCAGGCGCGCGGCCACCAGGGGACCGGCGCGGCCATGGGCGGCCTCGAAGCGATCAATCTCGCCGAGCAGGTTGCCGAGGCCAGCGGCGTCGCGCACCACCCCGGCGTCACGGCTCATCCCGATACGCAGGGCGGCCAGCGCCTCAGGCGGCAGGTCCGGGGTCAGGATGCGGCGCAGCGGCCCGGAGGCGGCCTCGCGCTGCTCGCGGGCGGCCTTGCCGGCGCGGGTCCCGAAGACAGCGGCCTCCAGCAGGGAGTTGGACGCCAGGCGGTTGGCGCCGTGGACGCCGGTCGAGGCGCACTCCCCGGCGGCGAACAGGCCCTCCAGCGAGGTCTGCCCATTGGCGTCGGTGACGATGCCGCCCATGTGGTAGTGGCAGGCCGGCGCCACCGGGATCGGCTGCACGCGCGGATCGACCCCGCCCGACAGGCAGGCGGCGAAGACGGCGGGGAACTCCTCGGGGAAGTGGGCGCCGACGGCGGCCCGGGCGTCGAGGAAGGCGCCGCGACCGGCGGCCAGCTCTGCATGGATGGCGCGGGCCACCACGTCCCGGGGCGCCAGCTCGGCGTCCGGGTGGTAGCCGGCCATGAAGAACTCGCCCGCCGCATTGATCAGCCGGGCGCCCTCGCCACGCAGGGCCTCGGTGGCGAGCGGCGCGGGATCGCGGCCGATGTCGATGGCCGTGGGATGGAACTGCACGAACTCGGGATCGGCGATGGTGGCGCCGGCGAGGGCCGCCAGGGCCAGGCCCTCGCCCTGCAGTTCGGCGGGCGTGGTGGTGACGCTGTAGAGGCCGCCGATACCGCCGGTGGCGAACAGGGTGGCGGGCGCGGTGATCTCGATCAGCCGTCCGGCCTGCTCGGCGACGACGCCGCGCACCCGGCCGCCGGCGTCGTGCAGTACGCCGCGCAGGCGCATGCCGGCGCGGACCTCGATGTGCCGCGACGACAGAGCGGTCTGGACGACCGCCTCCATGATGGCGCGGCCGGCCTGGTCGCCCTTCACCCGGGCGACGCGGCTGCGGGAGTGGGCGGCCTCCAGGCTGGTGGCGAACTGCCCGGCCGCGTCGCGGTCGAAAGGCGCGCCGAGATCGGCCAGGTGGCGAACCGCCGCCGGGCCCTCCTTGGCCAACAGGTGGGCCATGGCGGAGTCCACCAGGCCCGCGCCCGCCGCGATGGTGTCGGCGGCGTGCAGGGCCGGGGCGTCGTCATCGCCGAGCGCAGCGGCCATGCCGCCCTGCGCCCAGGCCGACGAACAGCCCTGGTTCAGCGGCGCGCCGGTCAGCAGCAGCACGCTGCGGGGCGCGGCGGCCAGGGCCGCGCTCAGGCCAGCCAGGCCCGCGCCGACGATCAGGACGCCGTCATGGTGGATGCGGTCGGCCACCTCAGATCAGCTCCACATCCACGTGGTGGCGGGCCTTCACCAGGTCGTAGCGGGCCGGGACCAACGGCGGCGGCAGGTCGATCATCGCCTGCACCGCCACGCGGGCGCGGGCGGCGATGGCCGGGTCGACGGTCACCTCATAGCGGTCGTGGACCAGGGTCTCGTAGATATTTTCGAGCGTGATCCGCTTCATGTGCGGGCACAGGTTGCAGGGCCGCACGAACTCGGTGTCGACGGCGTCCACCGCGACGTTGTCGGCCATGGAGCATTCGGTGATCAGCACCACCTGCTTGGGTTTCCGCGTCAGGACGTAGTCGTTCATCGCCGCGGTCGAGCCCGCGAAATCGGAGACCTCCAGCACCTCGGCCGGGCACTCCGGGTGGGCCAGGATTTCAGCGTTCGGATAGGCGGCCTTGAGCTCCAGGATGTCGGCGGCGGTGAAGCGCTCGTGCACCTCGCAGCGGCCCTGCCAGGCGATGATCTTGATATCGGTCTGGCGGGCGACGTTGCGGGCAAGGAACTCGTCGGGGATCAGGATCACCCGGTCGACGCCCCACTCACGCGCCACATGCTCCACCACCTGGA
The DNA here is from genome assembly GCF_016772415.1 of Phenylobacterium glaciei. NCBI lineage: Bacteria > Pseudomonadati > Pseudomonadota > Alphaproteobacteria > Caulobacterales > Caulobacteraceae > Phenylobacterium > Phenylobacterium glaciei. Next base: position 3,058,453 of record NZ_JAGSGD010000001.1, on the reverse strand, counting down.
CGGCGTTGGCGCTGGTGCAGCAGACGTCGGTCTCGGCCTTCACGTCGGCGGTGGTGTTGACGTAGGTGACCACGGGCAGGCCCGGATAGCGCTGCTTGATCAGGCGCACGTCGGCGCCGGTGATCGAAGACGCCAGGCTGCAGCCGGCGCGCAGGTCGGGGATGAGCACGGTCTTTTCCGGCGACAGAATCTTCGAGGTCTCGGCCATGAAGTGCACCCCGGCCTGGACGATGATCTTGGCGTCCGACTTGGCGGCTTCCTTGGCCAGGCCCAGGCTGTCGCCGACATAGTCGCCGACCCCGTGGAAGATGTCGGGCGTCATGTAGTTGTGGGCCAGGATGACCGCGTTCTTCTCGCGCTTCAGGCGATTGATCTCGGCGATCAGAGGGGCCTGCAGCCGCCACTCCATGGGCGTGATGTGGCCCTTCACCTTTTCCCAGAGGGGCAGGGTGGCCTTGTCGACCTCAGGCGTGAACGCGAATTGGAACCCGTCGGCCACTTGGCCCTCCTTATGCTCACAATGAGCATTTCTTCCGCCTCAAAAAACGCCGGAGAACACTTTTGGCTCCCTCGGCGTCCTGGATATGCTCAATTAGAGCAAAACCCGTTAACAGACATATAGACCCGTGTTCGGGCGCCGACAAGGGCTGTCTTCACACTGACGTAGCGGCAGCGGCCGGGGCGTTGGCCATGACATCCTGGATGGCCTGGGCCAGCTCGTCGGCCGAATAGGGCTTGCGCAGCAGGGGCCAGGGCGCGCCGTCGGCGGAGGCCAGGGCGTCGCCGGTATAGCCAGAGGACAGGATCACCGGCAGGCCGGGCCGCGCCTTCACGGCTTCGTGCGCCAGGTCCACGCCGGTCTTGGTCCCCGGCATGATCAGGTCGGTGATCAGCAGGTCGAAGGCTTGGCCGGTGGCCATGAACGACCTGAAGGCCGGGGCGCCGTCGGCGCGGAACACCTGGTGGTTCAGCTCCTCCAGCATCATGGCCACCAGGTCGCCCACCTCCGGGTCGTCCTCCACCAGCAAGATGCGCAAGGCCGGCCCCAGGGCAACGGCGGCGGCTTCGGGCTCGGCGGCCAGGGGGGCCACCGCCGAGCGGGGCAGGTACAGCCGCACCGACGCCCCCTTGCCCAGCGCGGAGTCGATGGAGACCCCGCCGCCGCTCTGTCGCGCGAAGCCATAGACCTGGGACAGGCCCAGCCCCGTGCCCTTGCCGATCTCCTTGGTGGTGAAGAAGGGGTCGAACACCCGGGCCATGGTGGTCTGGTCCATGCCGACACCGGTGTCGTGGACGACGACGCGGACATATGGACCCGCGGGGATTTCCGACACCTCGCCCTCGGCCAGCTCACAGACCCCGGTCTCCAGGCGGATCGAGCCGCCGCTGGCCACGGCGTCGCGGGCGTTGACCACCAGGTTCATCACTGCGGCCTCGAACTGGCCGGTGTCGACCATGGCCACGGCGCCGGCCGCGCCCGGCGCGAAGGTCAGGCTGACGGCTTCGCCTACGGCCCGGCGCAGCAGGGACTCGGCGTCGACCAGCAGGGCGTCGATGACGATGGCCTCGGGCTTCAGGGCCTGGCGGCGCGAGAAGGCCAGCAGCTGGCCAGTCAGGCGCTCGCCCCGGCGGGCGGCGCCCAGGGCGGCCTCGATCATCCGCTCGCGGCGGTCGGCGTCGGCGGGATGGCGCTGGATCAGATCGAGCGCCCCGATGATCACGGTCAGCAGGTTGTTGAAGTCGTGGGCCACCCCGCCGGTCAGCTGGCCCACGGCCTCCAGCTTCTGGGCATGGCGCAGGGCGGCCTCGGCCTCGTCCCGCTCGACCAGGGCGGCCTGGACGCTCTCGGCCAGCAGGTCGTTGATATGCTTGAGGTCGGCCTGCGCCTGCTTGGCGTCGGTGACGTCGAAGGCGATGCCGATGAAGCCGATGAAGTCTCCCTCCGGCCCATAGCGGGGCTGGGAGTAGGAACGGATCCAGCGCCACTCGCCGAGGATCGTGCTGTAGCGGGCCTCCAGGTTGAAGAGTTGGCGTGAAGCCTCGCCCGCCACCTGCTCTGTCATGATCCGCTGCAGGTCGTCGGGATGCAGCCGGTCGCGCCAGTCGAAGTGTAACGCCTCGTTGTAGGTCGCGCCCAGGAAGGCGACATAGGCCTGGTTGACGAACTCCCGCTGGCCGTCGGTCTTGGAGACCCACAACAGCACCGGGGCGGAGTCGGCCAGGGCCCGGAACCGCGCCTCGCTCTCGCGCACCTGTTCGAAGGCCATCCGCCGTTCGGTGACGTCGATGTTCACGCCCACGGCGCGCACGATCACCCCGTCGTCGTCGCGCAGCATCTCGCCTCGCGACAGCAGCCAGTGGATCGAGCCGTCGGGCCAGACCACCCGGTACTCGATCGGGTCCATGCGGCCTCCCTTTACCGCGACGATGTTGACCTGGCGGACCTTCTCCCGATCTTCGGGGTGGACGATGTCCAACAGGCTGCGGACATTGGCGTCGCGCACCGGATCGAGACCCAGGTTGCGATACAGGGTGGGGGACCAGACGCCGTCGCCGGTCACCACGTCCCAGTCCCAAAGGCCGACACTCCCAGCGTCCTGGGCCAGGCGCAGGCGCGCCTCGCTGCGGTCCAGGGCCGTCTGGGTGATCTCTTGAGACCGTCGGGCCTCCTCCAGCCGCAGCAGGGTATCGCGCAGGGCGCCGGCCACCACCACCGTGGCCACGCCGGAGGCCGCGAACAGGATGTAGATGCCCTGTTCGGAGACCCCCTGCGGGAAGGCCATCCGGTTGCTCAGGCCGAGCAGAAGCGACACCCCAAGCGTCACCCAGCCCCAGCGGCGGCCGCCATACAGGCTCGCCACGATATAGACCGGGAAATAGGTGGCCGAGAGGCTGAACACGTTGGTCCAGCCGAGGAACGCCCCGCGCGCCAGGCTCGCCAGGACCATGGCGGCGCTGCTGACCGCGAGGGCTTCCAGGAATGAAGGCGCGCGGCGGGGTATGAAACGCAGCGGCCACTCGACGGGCGTCATCGCCAAAGGATCGGCTCCCCGTGGTCCTGAATTTTAATGTGTGGAGAGTGGGACCGCTGGCCGAGACGCGCAACCGGCGATAAACGCAGCCTTCCTGGGTTTCGCCGGTTGCGGTCGAACCTTCGCCGCCTTCCTGGCTAGACTGACCGACCCGGAAATCACCGAAAGCCCCGACGCTGAGCCTCCGCCTTCCTCACCACCGCCGCGCCGGCCTGATCCTGGCCGTGGCCGGGAGTCTGCTGGCGGCGTGCGCGACCACCTACTACGTCCCACGCGGCGCCGGGCGGTTGCAGGGGATGGCGAGCGTCAGCGAGAACCTTTCCGACAAGGGCCTGGCGCGCCTGACCGCCGACATGGACCCGGCCATGCTGGCGCTCGCTCGACGTCACGATCCCCATCATGGCCCCGACCTGTGGGGCCGGCCGGAGGGGTGGGCAAGCCTCGACCTCCGCACGCCGCCCGACCTGGGCTTTGGTACGGCGGTGGACGCTGTCGCCGAGGACATCAACGCCCTGCGGCCGTTCTCCACCCTGCCGATCCGGCCGATGAAGCCCTTCAAGCTGGCGGTCGACACCCAGGACGGGAGCCGGGCGCTGAAGTGCCTAGCCCAGGCGGTCTACTACGAGTCGGCCCGGGAGCCGGAGCTGGGCCAGGAGGCCGTGGCCCAGGTGGTGCTGAACCGTCTGCGTCATCCGGCCTATCCGAAGTCGGTCTGCGGCGTAGTCTATCAGGGGGCGGCGCGGGCCACCGGCTGCCAGTTCACCTTCACCTGCGACGGATCCCTGGCCCGCGCGCCGCAGCCCGACCTGTGGCTGCGGGCGCAGGATGTCGCCCGTCATGCTCTCAATGGCTTCGTGGCCAAGGGGGTCGGCTCGGCGACCCACTATCACGCCCAGTATGTCGCGCCCTACTGGGCCCCGACCCTGGTGAAGATGAAGCAGATCGGGGCGCACATCTTCTATCGCTGGACCGGTCCCTGGGGCGAGCCGCCGGCCTTCACCGGCCGCTATGCGGGCGGCGAGGCCTATCTCTCGGCGGCCATACTCGGCAGCCTGGACGAACGGACCCAGGGGTTGCTCGATCCAGAGGGGCAGGGCGTGCCGGCCGGCCGCAAGATCACCTTGTCGGTGGGAGGCGAGGTGCGCACCTACAATGTCGTCGATCCCCTGGCGGTCGGCGGCGAGCGCACCCGCGTGCTGGGCACCATCTTCGCCCCGCGCCGCAAGCCGACCCCGGAAGAGATCAAGAAGATCAACGAGTCCCTGGCGGCCATGGACGCCCCGGTGGCGACGGAGACCGCGCCGCTGGCCGTGCCGGCGCCGGACTAGGTGGGATTGAAGGCGTCCGGATAGGCCACAAGCACCGGCTCGGCCAGCGCCCCGTCCTCGATCTCCAGGGCCATGAAGGCCGGGCTGCCGGAGTAGGGGGCCTTCACCTTGGCCGCAGCCTCGGGCGTAAATCCGAACTTCGGATAGTAGGCCGGGTGGCCCAGGACGATGACCGCGTGGGTTCCGAACTCCCGGGCGGTGTCGATGGAGGCCTTCACCAGCTTCGACCCGATCCCGGACTTCTGCAGGTCGGGGCGCACGGCCATGGGCGCCAACGCCGCATAGAGGTGGACACTGTCGGCCCAGAGCCGGCTGTAGAAGATGTGACCGACCACGGCGCCGTCCTCCTCGGCCACCAGCTCGAAGACCTTGTCCCCGTCGGCCCGCAGGCGCTCCACCAGGTCGGCCTCGGCGGGCTGTCCGAAGGCGGCGATATTGATCTCGCGGATCGCGGCGTGGTCGGCGGGCTTGGCATGTCGGATCATGCCGCCAGCTTACCCCCTCAGGATTTCAGGGGAAGGCACAGCTCGGTCAGCAGATCGGCAGGCGCGGTCTTGCGCGGGTCGTTGAGGTTGATCTCGACGCAGGGGGCGTGGGCCGGCTCCTCGCCGCTGGTGGGCAGCCAGCCGAACAGTTCCTCGTAGCCCTTGCCGATCTGGGCGTAGGCGCCGCGGTAGAGCAGTACGGCATAGCGGCCTGCGGCGACCTCATGGATTGTCACGACATCGTCGCTCTCGACCTCCGGCCCGACGGTGATCCCGGCCAGGGCCCGCTGTTCGGTGGCCGGAACCACCGACATGTCGTCCAGATAGACCGCCACCCCCACGGCCGGCGGCATCACCACGCCCTTGGGTCCGGCCCAGGCCATCAGCCGGTCGAAGGCCTTGCCGATCAGCTGCGGCGGTCCCCGGTGCGGCACGGTGGCGATGCGCAGAGCGGGGCGGTCCTGGATTTCGACGGGCATGGGGCTGACTCCGGGTGTGGCGCGCCGCGCGGCCCGGAAGGCGGCGGGGGCAAGGTCATAGACGGTGCGGAAGGCGCGGGTGAAAGCGGGGTTCGAGGCGTATCCGGCGCGCCGGGCGATCTCTGAGATCGGCGTGGTGCTCCGCGCCAGCTCCATGGAGGCCCGCTGCAGCCGCAGCCGGCTCACGGTCTCGGTGACGGTCTCGCCGATCAGCACGCGGTAGATGCGATGGAAGTGGAACGGCGACAGGCAGGCCACCTCGGCCAGCGCCGCCAAGTCCAGCGGTTCATCCAGATGCGCCCAGATATGCTCGGCCACCCGGTTCAGGCGGCGGGCATAGCTCTCGCGGGTGACGGGCCGGTTCATGGAGAGAGGTTAGCGCAGGCGCCGTTGATCGCGCTTGCGGAGTTGGCGCGGCCTTGACCGGGCTCAAGGCACGGGGCCTGCTGTGGGTTAAGTGTGCCGTGAAGGGACCAAGACCATGCACTCAAGCCGCACCCCTGTCCTCGCCGCCGGAACCCTGCAGCTCGCGATGGTCGCGTGACCGGCCGGGGTAAGCCCGCGGCCGGTGGCGGGGTCTGGGCGGGGGTGGCCTATGTCGCGATCGTATTCGCGGTGGCTTTCGCCTTGGGAACCGTGCGCACCCTGCTGGTGGCGCCGCGCCTGGGCGACACCCTGGCCGTGACGATAGAGGCGCCGTTGATCCTGGCGGTAAGCTGGTTGGCCTCGGCCTGGTGCGTCAGGGTCTTCCAGATCCCGCCGGCGGTTGCCCCACGCCTGACGATGGGCGGAGTCGGGTTCGGCCTGCTGATGCTGCTGGAACTGGGGATGTCGGTCCTGCTGTTCGGGCGCACGCCAGGGGACTATCTTGCGGCCTTCCTGTCGCGTCCGGGGGCCATCGGCCTGGCCGCTCAGCTTGGATTCGCCCTCGTGCCCTTGCTGCAGATCAAGCGCGCGATCCCCGGACGGCGGTAATCCAGCGTCTCGCGCTCAGTCCCCCGCCACCCACGACACATCGGCGCCCAGAGCATTGAGGTTCTCGACGAACTTCGGGTGGGCGCGCTGGATGGGGGTGGCGTTGAGGATGGTGCTCTCGCCCTCAATGCTGGCGGCCAGCATGAACAGCGCGATGGCCACGCGGATGATGTAGGGGCTTTCGACCTCTGCCGGGACCAGGGGCTTGCCGCCGAAGGTGATCAGGCGGTGCGGGTCGCACAGCAGGGAGTGGGCGCCGAACTTGCCCAGTTCCGAGGACCAGCCGAGCGCGCCCTCATAGACCTTGTTCCAGAACATGCACTGGCCCTCGGAGCGCACGCCCAGCGCCACGAAGATCGGCAGCAGGTCGGCCGGCACATAGGGCCAGGGCGCGGCCTCCACCTTCTGCAGGATGTTGGCGGTGAAGGGCTGGCGCACCCGCATGCCGCCGGCGTCGACCTTGGCGCGGCTCCAGCCGTCCTTGTGGGTGATCTCCACGCCGAACTTGGCGAAGGTGCGGTCCAGCAGGGGGAACTGGTCCACCGAGCCGTTCTTCACCGCGATGTCGCCGCCGGTCATGGCGCCCATGGCCAGGAAGGTCGCCACCTCGTGGAAGTCGTCGGCGAAGGTGAACTCGGCGCCCGACAGGCTGTTGACGCCCTCCACGATGACCCGCGAGCCGCCGACGCCCTCGAGCCTCGCGCCCATCATGGTCAGGAAGCTGCAGAACTCCTGCACATGGGGTTCACAGGCGGCGTTGGTGATCTGCGAGCGGCCCTTGGCGGTGGCGGCGCAGAGGATGAAGTTCTCGGTGGTGGTGACCGAGGCGTAGTCCAGCCAATGGTCGGTGGTGGCGAAGCCCTTGGGGGTCTTGATGAAGATCGCCTCGGGCTTGCGGTCGATGTCCGCGCCGAAGCTTTCGAAAACCTCGATGTGCGGGTCGATCTCGCGGACGCCCAGGGTGCAGCCGGTGACGTCCTCCTCGATGCTCGCCGCGCCGAACCGGTAGAGCAGGGCGGGGATCAGCATCAGGGTCGAGCGCATGCCCAGCGGCAGGTGCGCGGCCTTGGGATCCAGCCCCTCGCCGTGGCGCAGCTTCAGGGTGCCGGTGGCGTAGTCCATGTCTACGGAAGAGCCCAGGTTCCCGAAGAAATCCAGGATCTTGCGGACATCTGTTATGTCCGGCACCCGGTGCAGGACGATCGGCTGATCGGTCAGCAGGGTGGCGCACAGAACCGGCAGCACCGCGTTCTTGTTGGCCGAGGGCGTGATGGTTCCGCGCAGGGCGCGTCCGCCTCTCACGATCAGGTTCGTCATGGCGCGCGGCCTCGTCTCTTCGGGGCGGAAATGGAAGTCTTCGAGTAGATCAGGGCGGCGCGCCCGTCACCAGGTTCCGATCTTCTCGGCCTCGTGGTGGCTGATCGGATGGTGGGCGCGGGCATGGTCTTCCTCGGCCAGCAGCCGCACGGCTTCCAGGGCGGCCATGCAGCCCATGCCCGCCGCCGTCACCGCCTGGCGATAGACGTCGTCGGTGACGTCGCCGGCGGCGTAGACGCCCGCCACGGCCGTCGAGGTCGTGCCGGCCTTGACCTTCAGATAACCGGCGGCGTCCATGTCCAGCTGACCCTTGAAGAGCTCGGAGGCGGGCGCGTGGCCGATGGCGATGAACACCCCATCGCAGGCGACCTCCTGGGTGGCGCCGGTCTTGACGTTCTTCAGCCGCACGCCGGTGACGCCCATGGGATCGACAGCCCCCTGGACCTCATCGATCGAGCTGTCCCAGATCACCTCGACCTTGGGATTGGCGAACAGCCGCTCCTGAAGAATCTTCTCGGCGCGGAACTCATCCTTGCGGTGGACCACGGTGACCTTGGCGGCGAAGTTGGTGAGGAACAGGGCCTCTTCGACCGCGGTGTTGCCGCCGCCCACCACCACCACGTCCTTGCCGCGATAGAAGAAGCCGTCGCAGGTGGCGCAGGCCGAGACGCCGAAGCCCTGGTATTTCTGCTCGCTCTCCAGGCCCAGCCACTTGGCCTGGGCGCCGGTGGCGATGATCAGGGTCTCGGCCAGCCAGACCTCGCCTGAGTCCGTCGTCAGCCGGAACGGCCGCTGCGACAGGTCGGCGGTCAGCACGATGTCGTTGATGATCTCGGCGCCCACGTGCTGCGCCTGGGCCTGCATCTGTTCCATCAGCCAGGGTCCCTGGATGACGTCGGCGAAGCCCGGATAGTTCTCCACCTCGGTGGTGATGGTCAGCTGGCCGCCGGGCTGGATGCCCTGGATCAGCACGGGCTTCAGCAGGGCGCGGGCGGCATAGATCGCGGCGGTGTAGCCGGCCGGGCCGGACCCGACGATCAGGCAGCGGGCGGAGCGGGGGGCTTTGGTCTCGGACATAGGGCCTATGTAGGTGAGATTCCGCGTTCGCGCACCCTGGGGGCGGCGATCAGCGTACGCCAGAAACATCGCCGCAACATGATGCCGCGACAACTTCGGCAAAACACCCCTGGCCACAAGGCCTGGGGGCGCCAGAACGTGACTTGGTCGGGTCGCGAAATTCGGGCGAGGTTCGGCCAAATATAAGGAGGAACGCCCTGTGAGCGACGTCGCGGCCCAACGGCCCAAGCTGACGCTGCCGATCAAGCTGGCCTACGGCTTCGGCACCGTGGCGTTCGGGGTGAAGACCCAGCTGATGGGGCTGCTGCTGCTCTACTACAACCAGATTGTCGGCCTGCCGCCGCACTGGGTCAGTATCGGCCTGGCGGTGACCATCTTCTTCGACGCGCTCTGGGACCCCTTCATCGGGCAGATCTCCGACAACTGGCGCTCCCGCTGGGGACGCCGCCATCCCTTCATGTATTTCGCCGCCCTGCCGGCCGCGATCACCCTGGTGGCCCTGTTCAACCCGCCGCTGGGCTGGTCCGACGGCGCGATCACCGCCTATATGATCATCATGGTCATCGCGGCCAAGGCGACCATCAGCCTCTATGAGGTGCCCGCCACGGCCCTGACGCCCGAACTGGCGCCGGCCTACCACGACCGCACCCAGCTGCTGACCTTCCGCTACTTCTTCGCCATCTTCGCCAGCAGCGCCGCCGCCGTGATGGGCTGGCTGGTGTTCCTCAAGGACACCGTCGGCCCCGATGGGGAGAAGGTGCGGGGTCAGCTCAATCCGGAGGGCTACGGCCCCTACGCCCTGGTGGTCGGCGGCCTGATGATCTTCTCGATCCTGGTGGCCTGCCTGGCGACCCAGAGGTTCATACCGTTCCTGCATCAGCCGGCGGCGCGCAGCATCGGCATCCTGGGCGTGGTCCGGGAGATGCTGGCGACCATGTCCAACCGCAACTTCCTGGTGGTCTCCCTCTCGGCCCTGTTCGTCGGGGTCGGGGCGGGCCTCAGCAGCGGCCTGAACATCTATTTCCAGACCTACCTCTGGGGCATGGGCTCGGCGAACCTGGCCTTCATCGTCGCCGGGACCATGCTGGGCAGCCTGCTCGCCTTGGTCTTCGCGCCCCTGCTGTCGCGCTGGTACGGCAAGAAGCGGGCCTGCATGATTCTGATGGGCCTGGCCCTGGCGACGACCCTGACCCCCATCAGCCTGCGTCTCCTGGGGATCATTCCCCATGAGATGAACGGCACCAGCGAGCTGACCGCCATCCTGCTGCTGGACAGGACCCTTTACGGCGCCTTCGCCACCGCCGCGGCCATCCTCACCGCCTCGATGATCGCCGACGTGGTGGAGGAGTCCCAGCTCGCCACCGGCCGCCGCTCCGAGGGCCTGCTGCTCTCGGCCGACAATGTCCTGCAGAAGGTCGCGGGCTCGGTGGCCAGCATCATCCCGGGCTTCCTGCTGCTGTGGGTGGGCATGCCCGAGAAGGCCAAGCCCGAGAGTCTCGATCCCTCGATCATGACCAACCTGGCCCTGATGTACCTGCCGGCGACGGCGCTGTTCGCCCTGATGGCCATGGGCGCCATCATGTTCTACCGCCTGGACCGGGCGGGGCACGAGGCCAACCTCGCCAAGCTGGCCGACGCCGCGGCTCTCGGAGCGGTGGTGGTGGAGACCGAGGGCGGTGTCGACGCCTCCGACCTCGCGGCTCCGGGGGCCAGACCTGCCTAGAGCCTGATGGCTTCTCTCGAAGCCTGAATCAGGCTCTAGACTCTTGAAGTTAAAGCACGATTCAACGATCAGACGATCCCGTCTGATCGCATCGTGCTCTAGGGGTTTGGTTAACGCCTGCTTCAGCGCGGGCGGCTAGGGTGGCGCATCAAGCTGCTCGGTCGCCCATGTCTGATCTCCCCCATATCGAAATCGCCGGCCGCAGGATCGGCGCCGACCACGAGCCCTATGTGATCTGCGAGCTGTCGGGGAACCACAACGGCAGCCTGGACCGGGCCCTGACCATGATCGATGCCGCCGCCGACACCGGCTGCGACGCTATCAAGATCCAGACCTATACCGCCGACACCATCACCATGGATGTCGACCGGCCGGAGTTCAAAATCCACGGTGGGCTGTGGGACGGCCGCAGCCTGTACGAGCTCTATCAAGAGGCCCAGACTCCCTACGCGTGGCACGCGGCCCTGTTCGAACGGGCGGCCAGGCGGGGTGTGACCCTGTTCTCCAGCCCCTTCGACGAGAGCGCCGTGGACCTGCTGGACGGGCTGGGGGCGCCGGCCTTCAAGATCGCGTCCTTCGAGGCCGTGGACTTGCCGCTGATCGCCTATGCGGCGGCCAAGGGCAAACCGCTGATCATCTCCACCGGCATGGCCAACCTGGCCGAGATGGCCGCCGCCCGCGACACCGCCCTGGCCGCCGGCGCGCCGGGTGTGGTGATGCTCCACTGCGTGTCCAGCTACCCAGCCGCCCTGGAGGACGCCAATGTCCGTACCGTCGCGGACATGGCCACGCGCTTCGACAGCCCTATCGGCCTTTCGGACCACACCCACGGCACGGCGGCCTCGGTGGCGGCCATCGCGCTCGGCGCCTGCATGATCGAGAAGCACTTCACCCTGGCCCGTGCCGACGGCGGCCCGGACGCCGCCTTCAGCCTGGAGCCGGCGGAGTTCACGGCCCTGGTTCGCGACTGCAAGGACGCCTGGAAAAGCCTGGGCCGCGCCCATTACGACCTGCTGGGGTCGGAAAAGGCCAACCGCCAGTTCCGCCGCTCGCTCTATGTCAGCGCCGACGTGAAGGCCGGCGAGATCCTGACCCGCGAAAATGTCCGCTCGATCCGGCCGGGCAACGGCCTGCCGCCGGCCGACATGGCCAAGGTGCTGGGCAAACGCGCCAGCCGCGACCTCGCCCGGGGCGAGCCGCTGGCCTGGGATATGCTGGGCTAGGCGGCGATCGCCTCGGCCGGTTCGATCTCCAGGGCCTGGGTCAGCGACTTGGAGATTTCCGACAGCGAGGCCGTCTGCGTCTGGGCTTCCCAGGCGCCGGCGATGAAGTTGGCGCCTTGGTGTTTGGCGAGCGCGGCGTGCAGGCCCGCGAGTTTGCGGGCGGCGTCCAGGGAGTGCTGGGCCCAGCGGGGCTCGACCTGGATGGAGACTGTCTCATCGAGGTGCAGCGAGGCGCCGCCGAAACCGCCCATCAGCTTGTGGATTTGCCGGCGCAGGTCGCAGTCGGAAATCTCGGAGACGCACTCGGCGCTCAGCAGGGCCTGGCCGCGGCACTCGTAGAGGTGCACCCGGAAGACGGAGCCCTCGGCAGTGAAGTTGCGCACGTGGAACGGCAGGGGGCCGGCGTAGCGGGCCTTGAAGATGTAGCTGGTGAGGCTCTTGGCCAGGCGCTTGGGCGGCTCTAGCTCCAGCGGCGCGAACAGCGGGGCCGGATCGGCGGCCCAGACCACGACATCGCCGGCCTCGCGAGCCCGGAAAGCCTGCTGTGGCGACAGGAAGGAGGCGGTCTGGATGGTGACCCCCAGCCGCTCCAGGGCGCTCTGGCAGCGCATGAAGAAGGTCTGGTAGCCGTCGGCCGGCAGGCTGGCCGTCTGGTTCTGCAGCCGGCCCCACAGGGCGCGGGGAATGCCGTAGAGGCCGTCATAGACCGGGTCGGCCTTCTTGGCGCGGGCCAGGTCGCAGGTGTCGATGTCGGTGGCGTAGACGCGCTTGATGCCCAACGGGATGGCCGCACCGGCGTCCACCTCGTCCAGCCAGGAGCCCAGGGCCCACTGGCAATAGCGAGTCAGATGGCCAGAGATATCATGGGGATAGGCGCGGATCCTGTCGGCCAGGCTGTCGCCGGTGATGTGGTCCAGGTCCAGCTTGCGGGTCCGCAGGGCCGGGCCTTCGAAATCGTGGGTGAAGGCGAGATCGCCGCCTGGGGCGGGGCTGACCGAGCCGAAGCGGTTCTCGAAGTCGTCGAAGGCCAGGCCGTTGGCTTCCAGCAGGGTCCGCGTCGGATCACCCTGTGGACCGAAATAGCGGTGGTCGGCGCGCAGTTCCAGACCATGGTCGCGCCGCGGCCAGGCGGTCCCGCCCAGTTGGTCGAAGCGCTCATGAAGTTCGATGTCGCGGCAGCCGAGGCGGTGGGCCTCGAGGGCGGCCAGGATACCGGTGAGCCCGCCGCCGATGATGCGGACTGTCGGAGCTTTGGAGCTCCGGATTACGCCAAGCTGTCGCATGCCGACTGTCTTTTGAGCGCGTTTGGCGCTCTCCCCGTTTCGCCAAGGCTAAGCCCTGGGATGCGAAAAGAGCGTTAAGGCTGCGGGGGTTGCGGGTGAGGCAGGCTGTCGCGGGCAGCGATGAGCTTCAGGAAGGCCTCCGCGGCGCGGCCCGCGCCCAGGCCGTCGCAGATCGCCGCGCTGGCCGCCGACAGCTTCTGGCGCAGGGGGGCGTCGGTCAGCAGGCGGACGATGGCGCGGTCCAGCCGGGCATCCAGGTTGTCGGCGCCGGCATCGACGACCAGGGCGGCCTCGCGCTCGGCCAGGGCCGCGGCGGCCCCCTGCTGGTTCTGGGCGAGCACCAGGATGGCGGACGGTAGGCCCAGGACGCAGCGCTCCCAGACACTCGACCCCGCCGCCCCTATGGCGATGTCGGCGGTCAGGATCAGGTTGGCCATGTCCTGGCTGTCGACGTGGATCGTCAGGCGCGGATCGCGGCCGGCGACCTTGGTCAGACCCGGCAGGCTCGGGGCGCCGGCGCCCAGCACCACATCAAGGGCCACGTCGGAGAGCCGCATTCGCAGCCGCTCGACAACCCGTGCGGTGATGCCGCCCAGGTCGGTGAGGCCAAGGCTCACCAGCACCCGGCGCACCTGTCCGGTCCGGCGCGAGAGGGCGGCGCTGCGCACGTGGGCGAACTCCGGACGCACCGGGGCGAACTCCGGGCCCAGTAGCAACTGGGCGTCGGTGAAGAGGGCATAGTCGCTGGCCTGCCGCCCCGGTCCGGAGTCCAGCACCAGGTTGGCGGCCAGCGGCCGGTCGGCCAGGTCGTCGATCACCAGGGTGGTGCGGCCCTTGGCCAGGGCCTCGTGATGTTCGCGGGCGAGGCCGTAGTGGTCGAACACCACGGCGTCGAAGCGCACCCCGGTCAGGGCGTCGGCGATGTGGTCGGGGTCGAGGCCGGTGGCCTCCTCGCGCACGATCTCCGGCCCGAACACGTCCAGCAGGGCGGCGACCTCCGGCGTGCAGGCGAAGGCGCAGTCGGCGCCACGCTCGCCCAGGGCGCGGGCCAGGGTGATGCAGCGCATGACGTGGCCCCCACCGACCTCGGGGCCGGCGTTGGCGACAAACAGGATGCGGGGGCGCTGGGGAATCATCTCCCGCGCATGGAAGGCCGAAAGCGGGGCGCTGGGAAGGCGGCTCTAGCGCGCAGATAGATCGCCGGGCGGTTCGGCGACCTCCGCCAACGCAATCTCAAGCCGTTGAAGCCCCGCCAAGCTTATCTCTGCATCCCTGGAGAAGTCACGATCGACCTCCACAGCCGCGGCTCCGAGCTCCGGGAAACCGAGCGTGCCCGCGATGCCGGAAATCCGGTGAACCATGGTCTGGAAGGAGGTAGCTGCGATCCCACGTGGCTCTCGCATGGCGCTCCGCAACGCACGCAGGTCACCGCTGCAGCGCTGCCGGAACTGCCGACGGACCTCCACCAGGGCGTCATCCACCAGGAAGTGCTCCCACCATTGCGCGGATATCACGGGACAGGGAGATCGGATCAAAGGGTTTCATGATCACCCCCACGGCGCCGAGCGCCATCAGGCGTTGGCGCTCGTCGGTCAAGGCGCGAGCGGTCATGAAGATCACCGGCGTGCGACTGTGCCCCGAAACCAGGCGCAGTCTTCTGAGCACTTCGGGGCCATCCATCTCGGGCATGCTGACGTCAAGCAGAACAACATCCGGGACGAACGTTTCAAGGCAGGCCAGGGCCGCCTCGCCCGAGGCCGCCATATGGCTTTGGAAGCCGGGGTCGCGGTTCAAGAATATGCCAACCAGATCCCGGATAAGGTCGTCGTCATCAACGTATAGAATTCGCATGTCGAACTTCATGCTCCCGATCTCGGGCGCCAAGGGAGCCGTCATTCCCCAAACCCCTCATGTCCGAGGGCATCCGAAACCTAGGCCGGGCGCCGGACGCGGGTATAGTCGTCGAGCCAAACGATATCTGGCTGGTGCAGGATGTCGTTCACCATCGCCACAAGCGTATCGGGTTGGACCGGCTTGCAGATATAGCCTCGGGCGCCTTCACGCCGCGCTCGGATGATGTTCTCGATCTCGTTTTCGGCGGTGAGCATTAGGATCGGCGTGCGCGCCCAGCCCCGGGACTTCAGCAAGCGGGGGAGAAGATCAAAGCCCGATACATCCGGCATCGAGACGTCGAGGAGAACCAGGTCGGGTGGAGGCGACGCGGCGCAGACCAACCCGTCCATACCGTTCTCCACGCTGGTGACCTTCTGGGTGTCGGTGGTCAGGACGGCCGTCACCATCATCCGAATAAGCGGGTCGTCATCGATCACAAGGATATGCATCTCGAAACCCTTATGCAGCGGGCGCGCCGTATTCGAGTGACGCGGCGCCCCGCCAGCCAGCGCAATCGGCTTCTTATCGAAAGTTGTTCGCAGCCCAAGTCAACCGGTGATAGTTTTCGAAGGTGCGACTACTTGTCTCCCGTTAGGATGAGGCCGCCATCGTTTTAGGTACCGCGCCGCTTGTTCTTTGGATTGTGGGCGGCGCTCAACTGGCGGCCTCGATGGCGGCGTCCAGGGCGTCGCGGAAGATCACGAAGAACAGCTCGGGATCGCCGGGGTCGAGGTTCTCCACCATGCCTGAGACCTTGTAGCCGCGGGCCACCAACAGGGTGCGCATGGCCTGGTTGGACTCGTTGCAGGAGACGAACATCCGGTCGCCCTCGAACTGGCCCTCGATATTGGCCATCAGGGCCCCGGCCACGCCCCGGCGCAGGAAATTCTCGCCGGTGTAGATGCGTTCCAGGAAGGGGTGGCCGAAGAACTCCGCCATCACCGCATGGCCGGCGATCTGGTCGTCCAGCACGAGGACGCGGACGTCCATGCCGCGATCGCCGGCGATGGCCTTGCTCATATAGTCGTGGCGGCGCTCCTCGCGCCGGGCGACGGGGTCGAGGGCCAGGATGGCGGAGAGGTCGTCGGGGTTTGCTGGGCGGATGGCGACGCTCATAAGGGCTTCCGTTCGTCGTAGCGGCGCAGCACCTCGGCGGCGGCCCGGTCGGTCTCGGCCAGGGGCGGATACTTCCATTTGTGGAAGGCGCCGCCAAAGGGCCGGGCGGCGCCCAGGCGTTCCAGGTCCTCGTGGAACAGGCGGAACTTCAGGCTGTCGCCGTCCATCTTGAGGATGAAGACCGGCTTGCCCGTGCTGGCCGCGTCGGTGGCCATGTTGGTGGAGTCCTCGGTCACCAGGATGTAGTCGGCGGCCGCCAGGAAGGCGAAATAGGGGTTGTCGCCCTCGCCATCCCAGATGATCCCCGGCATGTGCCGCAGCCGCGCGGTGAGCAGCGCGCGGGCCGGCTCGGGCGTGCGGCGCGAGAAGCTCACCATCACCGAGCCACCCTCCTGGACGATCGGCAACTCGATCTCGTGGGCCAGGGCTGCGGCGCGTTCCACCGACATGTTGTGGGCCTTGGACTTGCCGCCGATCACCACGGCGACGCGGGGGCGGGGCAGGGCGTCGATCTGCTTCTTGAAGCGGCCCAGTTCGGCCTTCAGCCGCTTGGCGTTGACGCCGTTGGGGGAGCCGGTGATCGAAAACACATTGTCGCCCTGCAGCCGGTCGTGCTTGGGCGGGATCACCAGATCAAACAGGCTGGTGGGCATGCGGGGGTCCTGGGTCTGGACCACGAACGTGGTGTTCCTGGTCCAGGCCTTCAGGCGGATGGAGAGCGGCAGGGTGGCGCGGCCGGCGGCCAGCCAGATGTCGGGCCAGGGCGGGCCGATGCCCGTATCGGGCTTCAGGGACCGCAGCGGGAAAGGGTTCAGCCACCAGGGCAGGCGGCCGACGCGGCCCTTCCAGGCCACCCGCTTGACCACGACCTCGGCCCGGCGCTTGGCCGCGATGGCGTTGGCCAGACCCACGACCTGGCTCTCCATCCCGGCGCGCCCGTCGGAAACGGCCCAGATCACGAGCGGTGGCGTATCGAGGGATTTCGGCAAGCTGAGGGCATTCCGTCTGCAGGCGTGAGTCAGGGAGCCGACTCTCGCCGGCT
Source organism: Phenylobacterium glaciei (assembly GCF_016772415.1). NCBI lineage: Bacteria > Pseudomonadati > Pseudomonadota > Alphaproteobacteria > Caulobacterales > Caulobacteraceae > Phenylobacterium > Phenylobacterium glaciei. The sequence goes on along the minus strand of NZ_JAGSGD010000001.1, from coordinate 3,041,480 downwards.
ACCATAACGACCTTTTGGCGTCGCTAGGAGCTAGCTAGACCCACTCGACCTTGAGGATCTCGTAGGCCTTGGTGCCGCCGGGGGTGGGGACCTCGACGACGTCGCCCATCTCCTTGCCGATCATCGCGCGCGCGATCGGCGAGGCGATGGAGATCTTGCCCAGCTTCACGTCGGCTTCGTGCTCGCCAACGATCTGGTAGCGGGCTTGATCCTCAGTGTCCTCGTCGACCACGGAGACCGTGGCGCCGAACTTTACCTGACTACCGGAAAGTTTGGACACGTCGATGACCTGTGCGCGGGCCATCCGATCTTCGATGTCGGCGATCTGGCCTTCGATCCAGCCTTGGCGCTCCTTCGCAGCGTGGTACTCGGCGTTTTCCGAAAGGTCGCCGTGCTCGCGAGCTTCCGAAATGGCCGCGATCACTGCTGGTCGCTCCAGGGTTTTCAAACGCTTCAGGTCTTCGTCGAGGGCGTGATAGCCCTCGGCGGTCATTGGGACTTTTTCCATGGCAGTAAGGTGACTCGGGTTCGCCCTTGGGTTTGTGTTCCGGCCGCGGGCGCAGGCGACCGGGGGGATAGAGGATAGAAGCCAGACTGTGAAAACTCAAGGGGTGCAATGCAGCAATGACATTGCCGGCCGCGGCCGGGGCCGCAATTAGGTCCCAAACTCTCGGCTCATGAGGCCGTTCCCTCGGCCGCTGGTGGCGCCCGGGTCCCGGGGCGCCTAGATTGCCGCTTCAACGAAAGACGACACCATGGCCGCCAAGCGGGGCATCACCCTCTACCATTCCCCCGCCAGCCGGGCCTTCACGGCCTACTGGCTGCTGGAGGAACTGGGCGTCCCCTTCGATGTGCAGACCGTCGACATCGCCAAGGGCGAGCAGAAGAAAGCCGAATACCTGAAGCTCAATCCGTCCGGGAAGGTGCCCACCATCACCGACGGCAAGGTGGTGGTGAGCGAGAATCCGGCCATCTGCATCTATCTGGCCGATCGCTATGGCTATGGCTCGCTGGCGCCCAAGATCGATGAGACCGAGCGCGGCGCGTACCTGAAGTGGATGGTCTATTCGACCGCGGTGCTGGAGCCGCTGCTGGTGCTGCACGGCAAGCACATCGACCTGCCCGGCGGCGAGACCGGTTTTGGCGCCTATGACGACGTGATCCGCGTCCTGACCGAGAGCCTGAAGGGCCGCAAGTGGCTGCTGGGGGACCGGTTCTCAGCCGCCGATGTCATGCTGGGCTCTGTGATCTCCCGGTCGCTCTATCGAAAGGAGCTGCCGGAGCATCCGGTGCTGACGGATTACAATGCCCGCCTGACCCATCGCGAGGCCTATCACCGGGCCGCCGACGCCACCTGGCCGGTGCACCTGTTCCCGCAGTCCTAGCTCTCGGAGATGATCGCGCCCCGGAGTTCCTCGGCTTCGGGGGCCTCGTAGACGCCCTCGATGAAGTCGAACATGTCGGGATTGACCTCGATGGCGAAGGTCTCGCCGCGCACCTCGTTGCGTTCCAGCACCCGCGCACGGCGGACCTCGGAGCTGGCGGTGACGAAGTGGAACTGGATCGGCAGCTCGCAGGCCTGCGCGATCTCCGCCACCCGGGCCCGGTCGGACTTGCGCATCAGGCCGAGGTCCAGGACCACCGAGGTCCCGGCCGCCATCGTCGCGGCGGCGACGGACCAGATCTGCGCCTCGCAGCGCTCGACCCGGGCCATCATCCACTCGAACTCCAGCGGCTCGGGCATGTCGGCGGCGAACAGCCGCGCCATCCAGTCGTCGATGGCGAAATGCACCGCGGGCTCGCTGCGGGCGAGCTCTCGGGCGTAGGTCGACTTGCCGGCGCCCGAGGGGCCGAAGATCACGTGCAGGGTGGCGGTCATGGGCCGCCGGTTACTTCACCGAGAGGCCGCCGTCGATGACCAATTCGGCGCCCGTGACATAGCGGCTCTCCTCCGAGGCCAGCCACAGGACGCCGTTGGCGATGTCGAGGGGATAGCCCTTGCCGCCCAGCGGCACGGCCTCGGCGCTCATGGCGTCCAGCACCTGCGCCCGCGGCGGCCTAGCGTTGTCGCCGGCCTCGCCGGTGCCGATGATGTCGTCCCAGATCGGGGTCTCGATGATGCCGGGATGGACGGAATTGACCCGAATGCCGTCCTTGGCGTTCCCGCACTCCATGGCCACAGCCTTGGTGAAGAGGCGCACCCCGCCCTTGGTGGCGCAGTAGCCGGCCAGGATGGCCGAGCCCTTCAGGCCGGCCACCGAGGACATGTTGATGATCGAACCGCCCTCGCCGGAGGCGCGCATCAGCGGGATCGAGTGCTTCACCCCCAGGAACACGCCGTCAAGATTGATCGCCACCTGCCGCTGGAAGTCGCTGAGCGCCATGTCCAGCACCGAGCCGGAGATGCCGATGCCGGCGTTATTGACCAGGATGTCGAGGCGGCCGTGATCGGCCTTGATGGCGGCGACGGTGTCGATCCATTCCTGTTCGGAGGTGACGTCCTGGTGGCGGTACTGGGCCTTGCCGCCATTGGCCTCGATCTCGGCGGCGAGAGCCTGACCCTTTTCGTCCTGCAGGTCGGTGAGGACGACGATCGCGCCTTCCTGCGCCAGCCGCTCGGCGCAGGCGCGCCCGATGCCGCTCGACCCGCCGGTGACCAGAGCCACCTTGCCTTGAACCCGTCCCGCCATGTCGTTTCCCCGTGGCTCTCTTGTCCGTTGTTGCAAGAGGCCTAGCCCAGGCTCGACGGCTTGCCCAGCATCACGCAGCGTCAGTCCTTTGGAGCGGGGACAATACCACCCAGGCCCGCCGGGACCTTTTCGAGGCGGGGGAGGTCAGGCCGGCCGACAACGACCCGGCGCTGGCCCGCGTTTGACGCGTCGGGCCAGCCCAGGCCGCCGGGGCTTCAGCGCATCCAGGCGGGCGTCGAGTCACCGGTGGTGACGACGCCGTAGATCAGGCCGATGGCCAGCACCACGATGGCGGCGACCATGAGGACGCCCAGCAGCCCTTCGAAGCGTTCGTAGAGATGCCGGTTCTTGTGGTGGCGGACGGCCGTTTCGCCGGTCTTCAGCTCTTCTGACATGGCGTTTCCCTCGCGTTCTGTTGGGGGAACAAGTCCCCACGCCAGGCTGCGATAGGCGCCCGTCAGGGCTCGTCCGGTCAGTCTTCAGGGGCCGCCGGAGACACGCCCACTTGCGCCTGCATCAGCAAGGCGACAACTGGAGGGTGAGCCGAAAACGCGGTTCGGTCAATCCGCCGCCTGCTGTGGCCAACCTGTTGTGCGCGGACGGCGGCGCATGACATGTTTGACGCATGACGAAGCCCGAAGCTCAGCGTCCGCCCCGCGACCTGCCGGCGGTCCGGCGTCGGTTCAATCCCTTCACCGCCCTTGGGCCTGGCCTGATCACCGGCGCGGCGGACGAAGACCCCGGCGGCATCGCCACACACAGCCAGGCCGGCGCCCAGTTCGGCCTGGGCATGCTCTGGACCGCCTTCGTCACCTATCCCTTCATGGCCGCGTTCCAGTCGGTCTGCGGGCGCATCGGCCGGGTCACGGGACGCGGCCTGGCGGCCAATATCGGAAGGACCTTCCCGCGCTGGGTGGTGCTCGGTGTGGTGGGCCTGTTGCTGCTCGCCAACGTGCTCAACATCGCCGCCGATGTGGCGGCCATGGGCGAGGCCGCCCAGCTGGTGTTTGGGGGCAGCCGCCACGTCTTCACCCTGGGTCTGGCGTTCTTCTCCCTGCTGCTGCAGGTCTTCGTGCCCTACCACCGCTATGTGGGCCTGTTGAAGTGGATGACCCTGGCGCTCTTTTCCTATGTGGCGGTGGCCTTCGCCACCCACATCCCTTGGACTGAGGTCGTCGCCCAGACCCTGACCCCCCAGATACACCTGGACCTGGCGACGGCCACGGTGGTGGTCGCGGTGTTCGGCACCACCATCAGCCCCTACCTTTTCTTCTGGCAGACCGCCGAGGAGGTGGAGGACGTCACCCTCCATCCCGATGAGCACCCTCTCACCGAGCACCCGGAGGAGGCCGAGTATGAGCTGAAGCGGATCGGCTGGGACACCTACCTGGGCATGGCCTACGGCAATGGCATCGGCTTCTTCGTGATGCTGGCCACGGCCGCCACCCTGCATGCGGCCGGGATCACCCAGATCCAGACGGCGGCTCAGGCGGCGATGGCTCTGAGGCCGATGGCCGGCGACCTGGCCTTCATCCTCTTCGCCCTGGGGATCGTCGCCACCGGACTGCTGGCGGTGCCGGTCCTGGCGGCCTCCGCCGCCTACGCCCTCTCCGAAGCGATGGGCTGGAAGGCAAGCCTGGAGAGCCGCTTCAGCGAGGCCCATGGCTTCTACGGCGTCATCGGGGTGGCCATCCTGGCCGGGGTGATCCTCGACTACTCGCCCCTTGACCCCATCCGTGCCCTGTTCTGGAGCGCCGTGATCAACGGGGTGATCGCCGTGCCCCTGATGGCGGTCATCATGCTGGTGGCGACCCGGAAGTCGATCATGGGCGCCTTCACCGCCACCCCGCTCCAGCGGGTCGTGGGCTGGGCGGCGGTGGCGATCATGGCCGCGGCGTCGGGCGTGATGTTCGTCCAGATGGCGGGCGGGCTTCCGAGCTAGAGCCAGATGGCCTCTCTCGAAGCCTCATTCAGGCTCTAAACTCTTGAATCTAGAGCACGATTCAACGATCAGACGATTCCTCCTGATCGCATCGTGCTCTAGGCGTAGCTCTGCAGGGGCCGGACTTCGAGGGGCGCCTTGGCGGTCTCGGCGATGGCCTGGGCGGCGGCCAGGGCGCCGGCGGCGGTGGTGAAGTAGGGGGTCTTCATCATCAGGGCCGTGCGGCGGATCTCGAAGCTGTCGGCCACCGCCTGCTTGCCCTCGGTGGTGTTGAACACCAGCTGGACCTCGCCGTTCTTCATGGCGTCGACGATGTGCGGGCGGCCTTCGAGAACCTTCTTCACATGCTCAACGGCCAGGCCTTCGCCGGCCAGGTAGCTGGCGGTGCCCCCGGTGGCCAGCACGCGGAAGCCCTGATCCAGCAGCAGGCGGATCGGCTCGACAATCCACGGCTTGTCGGCTTCACGAACTGAAACAAATACGCAACCGGTCTTGGGCAGGGTGACCCCGCCGCCCAGCTGGGCCTTGGCGAAGGCGCGCGCGAAGGCCGGGGCGAAGCCCTCGCCCTCACGACGCCAGTCCAGGCCCATGACCTCGCCGGTGGAGCGCATTTCCGGACCCAGGATGGTGTCGACCCCTGCGAAGCGGGCGAAGGGGAAGACGGCTTCCTTGACCGCGATGTGGTCGTAGGGCGGCTCGCTGGTGTCGAAGGACGACAGGGGCTCGCCGGCCATCACCTTGGCGGCGATGGCGGCCAGGGGCTTGCCGATGGTCTTGGCCACGAAGGGCACGGTGCGGCTGGCGCGCGGGTTCACTTCCAGGACGAAGATCCGCGGGTTGTCGGAGTGCGGCTCCTCGATGGCGAACTGCACGTTCATCAGGCCCTTCACGTTCAGGGCCAGCGCCATGCGCACGGTCTGGGCCTTCAGCTCGGCGATGGTCTCCGGCTTCAGGGAGAAGGGAGGCAGGGAGCAGGCGCTATCGCCCGAGTGCACGCCCGCCTCCTCGATGTGCTCCATGACGCCGGCCACGAAGACGTCCTTGCCGTCGCAAATGGCGTCGACGTCCACCTCTGTGGCGCGGCTCAGGTACTGGTCGATCAGCACCGGGCTGTCGCCGGACACCTGAACGGCGGTGTTGACGTAGCGCTCGAGCTGCTCGTCGTCGCGGATGATCTCCATGGCCCGGCCGCCCAGCACGTAGGAGGGGCGGATCACGATGGGGTAGCCCACCGCGTGGGCGCCGGCGAAGGCCTCGTCGCGGCTGCGGGCGATGGCGTTGATCGGCTGGGCGATCTCCAGCCTGTGCAGCAGCTGCTGGAAGCGCTCGCGGTCCTCGGCCAGGTCGATGGCGTCGGGGCTGGTGCCCAGGATCGGGATGCCGGCGTCTTCCAGAGCCTGGGCCAGCTTCAGCGGGGTCTGGCCGCCGAACTGGACGATGACCCCCAGCAGAGTCCCGCTGCGCTGCTCGACGGCGATCAGCTCCAGCACGTCCTCTGCGGTCAGCGGCTCGAAGTACAGGCGGTCGGAGGTGTCGTAGTCGGTCGACACGGTCTCCGGGTTGCAGTTGACCATGATCGACTCGATGCCGAGGTCAGCCAGGGCGAAGGCCGCATGGCAGCAGCAGTAGTCGAACTCGATCCCCTGGCCGATCCGGTTGGGACCGCCGCCGAGGATGATGGCCTTGCGGGCGTTTGTGGGCGCGCTCTCGCACTGCGGTTCCTGGCCCACCGAGCCGGTCTCGTAGGTGGAGTACATATAGGGCGTGGCGGCGCGGAACTCGCCGGCGCAGCTGTCGATGCGCTTATAGACCGGCCGCACGGCCAGTTCCTGGCGCAGGGCGCGGACCTTGGCCTCCGGGGTGTTGGAGAGCTTGGCCAGACGGGCGTCGGAGAAGCCCTGGGCCTTCAGGGCGCGGAAGCCCTGGGCGGTGACGGGGAGGCCTGCGGCGCGAACATGGCCCTCTGTGCGGACCAGGGTCTCCAGCTGGCGCAGGAACCAGGGCTCATACGAGCAGGCGCCGTGGATCTCGTCCACGCTCAGGCCGTGGCGGAAAGCCTGAGCGATCACCCGCAGGCGGTCGGGAGTGGGCATGGCCAGCGCGCGCAGGACGGCGGCGCGGCCGGTGTCGGGATCCTCAGCGCCCTCGACGTCGATCTCGTCCAGGCCGGTCAGGCCGGTCTCCAGGCCGCGCAGCGCCTTCTGCAGGCTCTCGGCGAAGGTGCGGCCGATGGCCATGACCTCGCCCACCGACTTCATGGCGGTGGTCAGGTGAGGCTCGGAGCCCGGATATTTTTCGAAGGCGAAGCGGGGGATCTTGGTGACGACATAGTCGATGCTGGGTTCGAACGAGGCCGGGGTCGCGCCGGTGATGTCGTTCATCAGCTCGTCGAGGGTGTAGCCCACGGCCAGGCGGGCGGCGACCTTGGCGATGGGGAAGCCGGTGGCCTTCGACGCCAGGGCCGAGGACCGCGACACCCGCGGGTTCATCTCGATCACCACCATCCGGCCGTCGGCGGGATTGACCGCGAACTGCACGTTGGAGCCGCCGGTCTCGACGCCGATCTCGCGCAGCACGGCGATCGAGGCCGCGCGCATGATCTGGTATTCCTTGTCGGTCAGCGTCAGGGCCGGGGCGACGGTGATGGAGTCGCCGGTGTGGACCCCCATCGGGTCGATATTCTCGATGGAGCAGACGATGATGCAGTTGTCGGCCTTATCGCGGACGACCTCCATCTCGTACTCTTTCCATCCGAGCACGCTCTCCTCGATCAGCACCTCGGTGGTGGGGGAGAGATCCAGGCCGCGCTCCACGATCTCGCGGAATTCCTCGACATTGTAGGCGATGCCGCCGCCGGTGCCGGCCAGGGTGAAGGAAGGCCGGATGATGGCCGGCAGGCCCACGAACTCCAGGCCCTCCAGGGCCTCGTCCATGGTGTGGGCGGCCTTGGACTTGGGGCTCTCGAGACCCAGCTTGTCCATGGCGTTGCGGAATTTCTGACGGTCCTCGGCCTTGTCGATGACGTCGGCCTTGGCCCCGATCATCTCCACGCCGTACTTGGCCAGCACGCCCGACGCTTCCAGGGCGAGCGCGGTGTTCAGCGCGGTCTGGCCGCCCATGGTGGGCAGCAGGGCGTCGGGGCGCTCCTTGGCGATGATCTTCTCGACCATCTCCGGCGTGATCGGCTCGATATAGGTGGCGTCGGCCACATCGGGGTCGGTCATGATCGTGGCCGGGTTCGAATTGACCAGCACGATGCGGTAGCCCTCGGCGCGCAGGGCCTTGCAGGCCTGGACGCCGGAATAGTCGAATTCGCAGGCCTGGCCGATGATGATGGGGCCGGCGCCGATGATCAGGATCGAGGAGATGTCTGTGCGTTTGGGCATCGTTGCGTCCGCGCGTAAGGGCGGCGCCGCGTTACCGCGCGCCGTTCCCGTTCAATCTGTAGGTCAAGGCGCCCGTTTAGAGAGGGAGTCGATGGGGCGCAAGCGGGCAGGGGCCTCCAGGGACGGATGCGGCGCAGCTCCCCCAATGAAAATGGGCCGGCATGCGAACGCCGGCCCATTCCTGGTTTCCGTCGGGGCCGAGGGCCCGCAGCGAAACTAGACCTGCAGGTTGCCCGCAGACATCTTGCCGCTGCGCTTGTCGCGCTCGAGTTCGAAGGTGACCTTCTGGCCTTCGTCCAGCGAACGCAGGCCGGCGCGCTCGACGGCGGAGATGTGCACGAACACGTCCGCGCCGCCTTCATCGGGTTGGATGAAGCCATAACCCTTGGTGCCGTTGAACCATTTCACGGTGCCGGTAGACATAGAGATATTCGTCCTTGGATAGATATTTCCCACGCCCGAAACGCTCGGACGTAGGATCAAAAATCGGGGGGATCGGAAGGCAGGTCCGGTGCGTCCAGGGATGCGTCGAAAGTCAGCCGAACCTACGAATTTGACCCTTCTATCTTGGCCTAAAACCCGGCTGAAAGCAAGATGTCGGGCCGTTGCTGTCTAGGCCCGATCCCAGAGAGCAACGCGCCGTCGCGCGAAACCAAACGGAGTCACCAGCACATGAAGTTCCTTCCGCTCGCCGCCGCGCTTGTTCTGATCGCCGCGCCGGCCGCCGCCCAGGCGCCGCCCGGTTCGGTCGCCAAACCGGTGGGGCAGTTCAACACCACCATGTCGGGCCAGCCGATCCTGCTGCCGCAAGGTCCGGTGCAGGTCACCGTCACTGAGACCAGCGTGCCCGCCGGCGGGCTGATCGCCCCCCACAAGCACCCGTTCCCGCGCTACGCCTACATCATGGAAGGCGCGCTCAAGGTGACCAACCTGGACACCGGAACCGTGACGATGCTGAAGGCCGGCGACTTCTCGGTCGAAGCCCTCGACCAATGGCACAAGGCCGAGCCCCAGGACGGCAAGGGCGCCAAGCTGCTGGTGATCGACCAGACCACGCCCGGCATCGTGAACATGATCCGCAAGGCGCCGTAAGGGTTTCCCCGCCCTGAAATTCCATGGGCCGCGCAGCGATCAGCCAAGTGAACGCCCTGATCGCGTTAACCATGATTTCATAGCCAAGCCCCAGCCTGGAGCCAGGACAACTCCAGCTGGGGGATTCGCCATTTCTGCTTTTGCACGCGCGCTCGGGCTTCCGCCGACAGACGCCGCGTCCCTAAAGGGGGATGGCGGCAGCGGGGCTCCCACATCCCTGGTGGCCCTCACCCGCTACGGGCTGGAACGGCAGGCCAGGGGGGACTTCCAGGCGGCCGTGGAGGCCTTCCGGGCAGTGGCCGCCGCCGCGCCCCGGCAGGCCCTGGTCTGGAACAACCTGGCCCTGGCCCTTGGCGGTCTCGGCGATCACGAAGAGGCCGCGCAGGCCCTGCGCAAGTCGCTGGATATCGACGCAAGTCAGGTCGCGGCCTGGGTCAGCTTGGCGGCGTCCTGCCTGCAACTGGATCGTCCCGACGAGGCCGCCAGCGCCTGCGACGGCGCCATCGCCCGCGATCCGGATAACGGCGACGCCTGGCAGATCCGCGCCATGGTCCTGGCCGGCCGCGACGACTTCGCCGGCGCCGCGGCGGCCTTCGCCCGAACCCTCGAGATCGCCGGCGAGACCGGCGCCCTGCGCGCCAATCTCGGCGTCACCCTGTTCAAGTCCGGGGCCTTCCATGAGGCCCAGCGCAACTTCGACGCCGCCCTGACTCTGGAGGCCGACGCCACCGAGATTGTCGAAATGGCCCGGCTGTGCCGCTTCGTCGTGGCCGGCCTCGATGGCGACATGACCCGCGTCACCACCATCAGCCGCGAGCTCACCGGCGGGGCTGAAACCGACACCCTGTTCAAGACCGCGCTGCTCTGCCTGGACTGGGCGGGGCACAAGGGGCCTGCCGCCCTGATCGGCCAGACCTGGACTTCCCTGCGGCCCGGCAATCTGGAAGCCCGCCACATGGCCGACGCGGCGATGGGCCGGCCGGTGGAACGGCAGCCCGCGACCTTCGTGGCCCAGCACTTTGACGGCATGGCCGAGCAGTTCGACGAGAAGCTGGTGGGCCGCCTGGGCTATCGAGGTCCCGAAGAAATCCGCAGCCTGATGGCGGCGTGGATCGAGGCCGACGGGTCCCTGGAAATTCTCGACGTCGGCTGCGGCACCGGGCTCTGCGGCCCGGTCTTGCGTCCCTACGCGTTGCGGTTGACCGGGGTCGATCTGTCGGAGGGCATGCTGGGCAAGGCCCGCGACGGTGGCCTCTATGACGAACTGCGCGTCGCCGACCTGACCGACACCCTTCGTCAGCCCGGCGCGCGGTGGGACATGATCGCCGCGGGCGACACCTTCCCCTATGTCGGAACCCTGGGTGATGTGTTCGACGGCGCGGCGGCGACCTTGAAGCCCGGTGGCTGGTTCGTCTTCTCCACCGAGGCGGCGGAGGGGGACGGCGTCACCCTGCGCGGCAACGGCCGCTACGCCCACGGGCGCGGCTATATCGCCGACCTGGCGGCCGGCCGGTTCGAAATCGTCGAGCGCAAGTCCACCATGCTCCGCCGCGAGGCCGGCGTGGCGCTGGAGGGTGACTACTTCCTGATGCGCAAGATCTGACCCGGCCGGCTGGCCGTCAGCGGCTGCCGAGTTCGCGCGCTGTGCGCACGGAGTCCTTGAATTCGACGGCCGGCTTCGGGTCGGCCGTCTTGCCCGCCGTATCCGAGCCTTCGTCATCGGTGGCCTTGCTCAGCTTGACCTCGACGCGTCGGTTCTGCGCCTTGCCGATGGGTGGCGGCGTGGGCTTGTCGGCGGCGTCGGTGACATCCCCGACGGCGACCCTCACGCCTGAGGCCGCGGGCGCGGGGGCGGGGCTGACGCTCGGGGCCTGGGCCTGGGCGGTCCCGGCCAGCAGCAGGGCGGTGGCCAGGGGCAGGAAGATGATGAGGCGCATCGGGCAGTTCCTTGTTGGGGGAGCCGCGAGCCGCGGCCGTGGAGCGCCATATGCGTTTGGGGCGGCCGATGCGGTCAGATGCATCGGGCGTCGTTTCGATGCGTCGCCGGTTGCATGGGCCGTCACGGAGCCCGGCCATAACCCTTGCCATGGACCCACGGCTTGAGGCAGCTTCGCCGCCTGCCCAACGCCGGAAAAAGACCGCCAACTTGCCCGCGACCTCCACCATCGATCCGCTGACCGACTTGATGCCGAGGATCGCCGCGGGCGATCGCGCGGCCCTGCGACAACTTTACCAGGCCACGTCCGCGAAGCTATTTGGCGTCTGCCTTCGTATCCTCTCCAACAGAGATGAAAGCGAAGACGTGCTGCAAGAGGTCTACATCACGATTTGGCGTCGCGCCGACCGCTTCGAGGCGGGCCGGGCCAGCGTCATGACGTGGATTTCGACCATCGCCCGTAACCGCGCCATCGACCGGCTGCGGGCTCGCGGGCCTCTGGCCTATGCCGAGCAGGTCGAGGAGCTGGAGATCGACGACGGTCAGCCCCGCGCCGACACCTTGCTGGAGGCCGCCCAGGATGGTGAGGCCCTTGGCAAGTGCCTGTCGGAGCTGGACGACCGCACCGAGAAGGTCATCCGCACCGCCTTCTTCGAAGGGGTGACCTACGAGGCCCTGGCCGCGCGCATGGACGCGCCGCTGGGGACGGTGAAGAGTTGGATCCGCCGAGGACTGGCCAAGCTCAAGGGGTGCCTTGAGTCATGAGCGAGCCCCTGATCCCCGACCTGCCCGAGGACGAAGCCTTCGCCGCCGAGCATGCCTTGGGCGTGCTGAACGCCGCCGAGCGCGCGACCGCCGAGCTGCGCATCGCCAGAGAGCCGGCCTTCGCCGCCCATGTGGACGCCTGGCGCGAGCGCCTGGCGCCGATGCTGGCCGCGATCGCGCCCGTGGAGCCGTCCTCCCAAGTCTGGCCCCGCATCGAGCGCGGCCTGCCGGCCAACGACAATGATGGCCATGGCGTGAAATTCTGGCGCGGCTGGGCCATGGGCGGCATGGGGCTGGCGGCCGCCAGCATGGCCGCGGTCGTGGTGCTCGCCACCCGTCCGCCGACCGTTATTGCGCCGCCGAGCCCCGGTGAACTGCTCAACGCTCGCCTCGACACCAGCGGCGGCCAGCACCTGTTCGTCGCCGCCTACGATCCGGTGCGCGAGAAGCTGATCGTCACCTCGCTGGTGACGCCGGGGACCGACCCCGTTCACGTTCACGAACTGTGGCTGATCCCCGCCGACGGCAAGCCTCGCTCGCTGGGCCTCATCGCGCCCGGCACGTCCAAGACCCTGCCCATGCCGCAGGGCCTGCCCGCGCTCGCCACGGAGGGCGCGTCCATCGCCGTGTCCGTCGAACCGCTGGGCGGCTCCAGGCAGGACGGCCCGTCGGGTCCCGTCGCTGCGATCGGCAAGCTCGCTCGGATTTAATTTCCAGGTCCCGCGTCTGGATGAGTTTTCGGACCGTATTCCTGTCACCGCCACGCAGTGGCCGACAGAAGACAAGGGACCGAAATATGAAGATCAACACTATTGTCGCGTTCGCGACCGGCGTCGCCATCTCGTTTGCTGGCGTCAACATGGCGTCTGCTCAGATGATGGGCCACCAGATGTCCTCGAAGACTGTCATGGTCGGGGGCGCGGCCATGTATCCCTCGAAGAACATTGTCGAGAACGCCGTCAATTCGAAGGATCATACGACCCTGGTCGCCGCCGTGAAGGCCGCGGGCCTGGTGGAGACCCTGTCGGGCCCTGGCCCCTTCACCGTCTTCGCCCCCACCAACGCCGCCTTCGCCAAGCTGCCGGCCGGCACAGTGGACACCCTGGTGAAGCCGGAGAACAAGGCCACGCTCACAAAGATCCTGACCTATCACGTGGTCCCCGGCCGCCTGACGGCCATGGACCTCACCTCCAAGATCAAGGCCGGCGGCGGCAAGGCCATGCTGAAGACCGTGCAGGGTGAAGACCTCACCGTCACCGCCAAAGGCGGCATGGTCCTGCTGACCGACGCCAAGGGCGGCAAGTCGACGGTCACCATCGCCGACGTCATGCAGTCCAACGGCGTGATCCACGTCGTCGACACGGTCCTGATGCCGTAACTTGAAGCGGGGCCGGCGAAAGCCGGCCCTTCGAACCTAGGCCTTGGCCTTGTCCATCAGTCCGGCAAAGCGCTCGAACAGGTAGAGGCTGTCGGTGGGCCCAGGCGAGGCCTCGGGGTGGTGCTGCACGGAAAAGACCGGGCGGCCCTCCAGTTCCAGGCCGGCGTTGGTGCCGTCGAACAGCGAGATGTGGCTCTCCTTCACCGGGGTCGGCAGGCTGTCGCGGTCGACGGTGAAGCCGTGGTTCATGGAAACGATCTCCACCTTGCCAGTGGTGAGGTCCTTCACGGGATGGTTCGCGCCATGGTGGCCCTGGTCCATCTTCACGGTCTGGGCGCCGAGCGCGAGGGCCATCATCTGGTGGCCCAGGCAGATGCCGAAGATCGGCGTTCCGCTGTCCACCAGCTTGCGGATTTCCGGCACGGCGTACGCGCCGGTGGCCGCCGGGTCGCCGGGGCCGTTGGAGAGCAGGACGCCGTCCGGCTTGCGGGCCAGGACGTCCTCGGCGGAGGTGGAGGCCGGCACCACGGTGACGCGGGCGCCGATGGAGACCAGGGAGCGCAGGATGTTGCGCTTCACGCCGTAGTCCATGACCACCACGTCGTACTTCGGCGTCGCCGACGGCTTGGCGTAGCCCTCGGGCCAGGAATAGAGGCCTTCCTCAAAGACGAAGGGCTGCAGGCACGAGGCGTCCTTGGCCAGGTCCAGGCCCTCGATGCCGCCCCACTCGCGGGCCTTGGCCTTCAGGGCGGGGAGGTCGAACTTGCCGTCCGGGGCGTGGGCGATGACGCCGTTGGGCATGCCCTTCTCGCGGATGGTGAGCGTCAGGGCCCGGGTGTCGATGCCGGCCAGGCCGACGACGCCGCGCCGCGTCATCCAGCCGTCCAGGTCGCTGTCGGCGCGCCAGTTGGCGGGCGGAGTGGGGACATCGCGGAAGATCGCGCCGCGGGCTGCGGTGCTGGCGCCCCCCGACATCTGTTCCAGGTCTTCCACATTGGCGCCGACATTGCCCATGTGCGGGAAGGTGAAGGCGACGATCTGGGCCATATAGGAGGGGTCCGTCAGGATCTCCTGGTAGCCGGTCATGGCGGTGTTGAAGCAGACCTCGCCCACGGCGTCACCGGCCGCGCCGACCCCGACACCCTGGAAGACGGTCCCATCGGCGAGGACGAGGACCCCGGTGACGCCAGGCAGCAGCTCGCTCATGTTCCGGATTCCATCATCTTGTCGCAAGGGGTCGGCGTCCCCGGCTATAACATGCGCGCCGGGTAAACGGGCGCGTAGGTAGTGAGTCCCGCCCGCTGGGTCAATCCGATCCGACCAAGGGAGGTCCTGTGAGCGCTTACATCGATCCTGACCGTCAGGCCTGGGACCTGTTCAAGGGCCTGCCGCGCGACGAGCCGATCCAGATGCTGAACCTGGTGCGGGTGAAGGCCAAGGCGGAGTATCCGCAGGACCACCCCGACCATGGCAAGGACATCAGCGGCCTGGAGGCCTACCGCGCCTATGGCCGGACGACGGCGCCCATCTTCAAGCGGCTGGGTGGCCGCCAGATCTGGGCCGGCAAGCCGCAGGTGATGGTCACCGGCCCGCAGGATGAGGTCTGGGACCTGGCTTTCATCGCGGAATATCCCAGCTCCGAGGCCTTCATGGCCATGGTCCGCGATCCCGACTACCGGGAGTTCGTGGAGCACCGCACGGCCGGCGTCGCCGACTCTCGTTTGCTGCGCCTGTCGCCCGTCGAGCCGGGGGAGGGGTTCGGCGAGTAGGCGGAAAACGCGGCAATTCTGTCATTTCGGCCGGTGCGTCCGGCTGGCAGTCTCGCCGGGACATCCTGGAGGCTTCGATGCTCGCCCTTCGTCCCAACTGCGAATGTTGTGACCGCGACCTGTCCGCAGACAGCCCCGACGCCCGCATCTGCACCTTTGAGTGCACCTTCTGCGCCGACTGCGTGGACACCAGGCTCGGCGGCGTCTGCCCCAACTGCGGCGGCAATTTCAGCGTGCGGCCGGTGCGGCCGGCGGCGTTGCTGGTGAAGTACCCGGCGTCGACTGAGCGCGTCGTGGGCAAGCACAAGGCGTGCGCGGCCTAAGCGGGTCTTCAGCCTGGCGCCATTGGCCCCGCCGTGGGAACGGGGTGGCTTGGGCGCGCAGGGCGGGCTAACTCCGCGCATGCCCCGCATCAAGCAACCTTCCGAGTTTGAGATCGCCGTCGATGGCGAGACCTATGTCTGGCGGTTCCACCGCCGGCCACAGTGGTCTGGCCCCGCCGCGGAATGGCGCGGCAAGGTGGTGGCGGTGCGCCACAAGCACGGCCAGCGCGAAGCCATGCTGGAATTTCCGCCAGGCCCGCCGCCGCGGCACGGCGCCCCGCAACCGCAGGCCTCGTTGATCGCGCCGGAACTGGTGGCCAAGGCCATCGCCTCGGCCATCGCCGCGGGGTGGGATCCGCACTCGCGCGGGAAAACCGTCGCCATCGTGGTGGATGAGGACGGCGGCTGAGGCGGAAGACGAGGCCAGCTAACGGCCGTCCCGCGCGGCCCTAATCCAGCACTCCCGAGATCGCCTCGAACAATTGCTCGGCCCGCAGGGGTTTGCCGATGTGGCGGTCAGCGCCGGCGGCGGCGGAGGCTTCCACATCGGTCTCCGAGGTATTGGCGCTGATCACGATGATCGGCGCACGGGGCAGGCCGGCGCCCTCGGCCTTGCGAATGGCGCGGATGGCGTCGAGGCCGTCCATCACCGGCATGCGCAGGTCCATCAGCACCACGTCGAAGGCGCCGGCGCGCCAGGCGTCCACCGCCTGCTGGCCGTTCTCGACGCTGATCACCTGGGCGCCCGCGGCGCCCAGCATCAGCTCAACGACTTTGCGGTTGGTGGGGTTGTCGTCGGCGGCCAGCACGCGCAGGGCCGGCACGTCAGAGGGTGTGACGCCGCCGCCGGGCGCGGCGTCGGCGGCGCGCGCGCGGTCGCCGTAGTCCAACAGGCCGTTGACCAGTCCGTCCAGGTCCTGGGCGGACCCCACCATGTCGGTCAGCAGGACGCGCTGGCTGTCGGACAGTTCGGTCGCCGCCAGCGCCTGGCCCAGGCCCAGCACACCGTTCAGCGGGGTGCGCAGTTCGTGGCTCATGTCGGCAAGGAATTCGGTCTTGGCGCGGCTGGCGGCCTCGGCCCGGTGCAGGGCTTCCTCCAGCGCCTCGGCCTGCTGTTTCATGGCGGTGATGTCGACCCGCAGGCCGATGACCCCGCCGTCCAGGGTGCGCCGCTCCTCGATCATCAACCAGCGGCCGTCGGAGATGCGCTGCTCGTGGCGTTCCCCCGAGGGGTTCATCAACCTGTGCATCCGCTCGGCCAGCCATTCCTCCTCGCGGCCGATGGCCTCGGGATAGTCGCCGCGCGCGACGCCGATCTTCAGGGTCTCGGAGAAGGGCGCGCCGGGGCGGAACAGGTCGGCGGAGCGGTGGTAGATCTCGGCGTAGCGCTTGTTCCACAGGATGTAGCGGCCCTCGGCGTCCAGGAAGACGACGCCCTCGGGCAGCAGGTCGATGGCCTCGCGCAGACGGTCCTGGGCGGTGGCGGCGTCCGCCTCGGCGGCGGCGACCGCATGGTCGCCCAGTCTTCGGCCCAGGCCGCGAAGCAGCCGTCCGATCCAGCCGGAAATTCCAGCCTCTGCCATGTACGCGCCCCGGGGGAGGAATGACCAAAAGAACAGAGGCCACGACAGCTCAAATTGGTTGCGAAAGTGCGACGTTCGCCATCCCTGGTCGCGCGGCAAATGGAGCGCCCGGGGTTTAGGCAGACAAACCCTTGCGGCGCCCGCTGGCTGGCCGGCTTTCACTCCTGGGCCGAAGCGACGTATTGAGACGCAATGTCCACGACCATCACCACCGTCGGCCTCGATGCCGACGACACCCTTTGGCACAACGAGACCCTGTTTCGCCTGACCCACGATCGGTTCAGCGCCCTGTTGGCCGGCCGGGCCGATCCCGAGGTGATCGAGCAGCGCCTTGCCGAGGTGGAGAAGCGCAACCTGCGGCTCTACGGCTACGGGGTGAAGGGCTTCACGCTCTCCATGATCGAGACCGCCATGGAGCTCTGCGACGGCGAGGCGCCGTCCTCGGTGATCCGCGAAATCCTGGCCGCCGGCCGTGAGATGCTGAACGAGCCCGTGGAGCCGCTGCCCGGTGTCGAACGCTGCCTGGCCGAACTCTCCGAACGCTACCGCCTGGTGCTGATCACCAAGGGGGATCTGCTGCACCAGGAGCAGAAGCTGGCGGCGTCGGGCATGGGCGACCTGTTCGCCGCCGTGGAGATCGTCAGCGAGAAGGACGCCGGCACCTATGCCCGAGTCTTCGCCCGTCATGGCACCGGGGCGGCGCAGGCGGTGATGTGCGGCAACTCCATGCGCTCGGATATCCTGCCGGCCCTGGAGGCCGGCGCCTATGCCGCTCACGTGCCCTATCCCTTGACCTGGGCGCACGAGCTGGCCGACGCCCCCAGCGGCGAGGACCGCTTCATAGAGCTGGCCTCCATCGAGGACCTGCCGGCCTGGATTTCGAAAATCGTCTGAGCTGATGTCACAGCCGCCCGATCCCGCCCGTCCTTGGGGTGTTGATCGGGAGGGTTTCGATGACACGCACCATCGCCGTGGTTCTGGCCGTGATCCTGGGCGCCAATGCGCTCTTCCAGTTGGGAGCGCCGCTCGCCTGGTACGACGCCGTGCCGGGGGTTCCCAGCACCGGCGCCTTCAACCCCCACTTTGTCCGCGACATCGGGGCGGCCTATCTGGTGACGGCGCTGGGCCTGGCCTGGTTCGCGTGGCGGCCGGCGCAGGGCTGGCCGGCCCTGGTGGCGGGCGCGGTGTTCCTGGCCCTGCACTCAGGCATCCACCTGTTCGACGCCAGCTGCTCGGCGAGCCCGCTGGCCAACCTGATCCGCGATCTCCCGGGCGTCTTCCTGCCGACCCTGCTGGCGGCCTGGATCGCTCTTGTCCGCAGACCCAAGGAGAGTTGAGATGCTGCACGCCCTGCTGAAAGGCCAGATCGACAAGATGGAGCGCACCTGGGGCTATGACGCCTCCTATATGCGCTTCCTGCTGCGGGCTTCGCCGATGAGCTTCCTGAAGTTCGGCTTCGTCAGTGCGATGGTGGACCGTAAGGCCGCGCCCGCCGAGGCCTTGGCCGCCGCCGGCATCGCCGGAACCCTGGTGGAGGACTGCGGCCCCTGCACCCAGATCAGCGTGGACATGGCCGCCGCCGGCGGCGTGAAGCCCGCCATCCTCCGCGCCATCCTGGCCGGGGACGAGGCCGCCATGGGCGAGGCCGCGGCCCTGGCCTGGCGCTTCGCCAACGCCAGCCTGGCCCGCGACATGGAGGCCGCCGACCCGCTTCGCGACGAGATCCTCCGCCGCTGGGGCGAGAAGGGGCTGGCGGCCATCAGCCTCGCGCTCACCACCGCGCGGATGTATCCCACCCTGAAGTACGCCCTGGGCTACGGCCGCGCCTGCTCCCGCGTCACGGTGGCGGGTGAGGCCGCGCCTTTCCGGAAGCTGGCCGCCTGATGACCGACACCGACGCCTTCGAAGCCCAGCGGCCGCGGCTCACCCGGCTGGCCTATCGCATGCTGGGGTCGGTGGCGGAGGCGCAGGACGTGGTGCAGGACGCCTGGCTGCGCTGGATGCGGGCCGGGGAGGAGGTGGCCGATCCCGCGGCCTGGCTGGTGCGAGTGACGAGCCGCCTCTGTATCGACCGCCTGCGCGCCGCCAAGACCCAGCGCGCCGCCTATCGCGGGCCCTGGCTG
Organism: Phenylobacterium glaciei; assembly: GCF_016772415.1. Lineage (NCBI taxonomy): Bacteria > Pseudomonadati > Pseudomonadota > Alphaproteobacteria > Caulobacterales > Caulobacteraceae > Phenylobacterium > Phenylobacterium glaciei. The sequence goes on along the minus strand of NZ_JAGSGD010000001.1, from coordinate 3,022,493 downwards.
CCGGAGCCACTGATCGAGGAGCTTTCCGTCGATCCGGTGGAGCGGGCGGAGGACGTCTCGGTGGCCTTCCTGCTGGCCCTGGAGCGGCTGTCGCCTCTGGAGCGGGCGGTCTTCCTGCTGCACGATGTCTTCGACGAGGACTATGCGGAGGTCGCGCAGACCCTGGGCAAGACCGAGCCCGCCGTTCGCCAGCTCGCCACCCGCGCCCGGGCTCACGTCAAGGACACTCGGCCCCGCTTCACCGTCAGCCAGGAGGACGCCGCCAAGCTGGCCGCCGCCTTCATGATGGCCGCCGCCCAGGGCGACATGGCGGCTCTGGCGGCCGTGCTGGCGGAAGACGCGGTGATGGTCACCGACGGCGGCGGCAAGCGCAGCGCGGCCCTGCGCCCCCTGATCGGCCGTGAGGACATCGTGCGCCTGCTGGAGGGCCTGGCCTGGCGTGGCGACACCGGCGCCCTCAGCTTCCGCGCTGTGCGGATCAACGGCTATCCCGGCCTGATCCTCGAGCGGGAGGATGGGACGTCCACTGTCGCCTTCCAGCCCGGCGAGGACGGCAAGCTGGCGGGCATCTACATGGTCCGCAATCCCGACAAGCTCGGGCATGTGGCGCACTGAGACTGTCGACCGACGCACAGCTAGCGCCTAGATAGGCCGTGCGCTTCGACGAACGCTTCCTCGACGAGCCCGCCTTCGCCCATCCGATGCGACAATTCCATCATTGCTCGAAAAGCTAGTGCGACCGTATCTGACGTCGCGCTACCTCATGCTCTCGCGAATCGAATACGAACAAAAGCCGAACGCGGCAAACTAGAGGCGATTGTCTGTCAACAGCCATTTCGGGTTGTCCACACTTGAAAGTCATTCGACTCGAATCGAGTGGGCGCAAGGATGGTAGTCAGCATGTCTTAGCCGCATCGCTCTCGGGTGGAGGCTTTCCGGCGCAGATGGTTGTCTATGGCTGTACGGTTTGACGAACGTTTTCTGGAGGAGCTCAAGTCTCGTCTTCGTCCCTCCGATGTCATCGGTCGGACCGTAAAACTGCGCAAGCAGGGCCGCGAGTACGTCGGCCTGTCGCCGTTCAACAAAGAGAAGACGCCGTCATTCTACGTGAACGACGACAAGGGGCAATTCTTCGACTTCTCGTCTGGCAAGACCGGCGACCTGATCTCATTCCTCCAGGAGACAGAGCATCTCTCATTCGTTGAGGCAGTTGAGAAACTTGCCTCAGAGGTCGGTCTTGCTCTCCCAGTGATGGACCGCGAAGTCGCCGTGATGGAGCGAGAGCGGCAGGGTCTCTCCGACTGGATTGATCTCGCTGCAAGCTGGTTTGAAGCTCAGTTGCGACGCCCAGTCGGGGATGAGGCACGTGCATATCTTGAGCGGCGGGGTTTGCCCTCGACGGAGTGGGCTAACTTCAAGGTCGGATTTGCTCCTAACGGGCGAACCGCTCTTAAGGACTATCTGATCGCCAAAGGCGCCCACGCCGCTGAGTTGATAGATGCGGGCCTGTTGATTGCACCTGAGGACGGGAGCGCAGCCTATGACCGCTTTCGCAATCGGATCATTTTCCCAATCACCGATGTTCGAGGGAGGATCGTCTCGTTCGGCGGCCGCGCTATGGATCCGCAGGCCCGTGCGAAATACCTGAACGGGCCGGAGACTAGCCTTTTCCACAAAGGGCACACGCTCTACGGCGTGGCGGGAGCTAGAAAACTCCTGACGGGAAACAAGGAGGGGCCTAACCCGCTTCTCGTCGTCGAAGGGTACATGGATGTCATAGCGTGCCAAAGGACCGGGCTTGCTGCGGTGGCACCTATGGGGACGGCGTTGACGGAGGAGCAAATGGAATTGCTCTGGCGTTTTCACCCCCAACCTACGCTTTGTTTTGACGGTGACGCTGCCGGTCGGCGGGCAGCTGACCGATCAATTGAGAGATCGCTACCGCTCCTTAAGGCAGGGCGGAGTTTCAATTTCGCGTTCGTTAGCGGTGGCAAGGACCCAGACGATGTTCTGCGTGAGCATGGAGCGGCGGTACTTCGCGCCCAGCTCACGAAGACGATCCAGTTTGTTGAGCGCCTCTACGAGCGTGAACGTGACGCTGAACCTCTTGCAACCCCAGAGCAGAGGGCGGGATTTAAGGCTCGGTTACGGCAGGCGGCAGCCACGATAACCGACAAGGACTTGGCTGAAGAGTATCGGGGAGATCTCTTTCAGCGGTTCTATGAGCAGTTCCGTCGGCAAACGTTCTCTGGGCCTGGAAACAAATTTGACTTCGCAGCGTCCCTTCGCGGGCTTCTGGACAAGAATACCCTTCAAATTCTGCAGGACCGCATCCGGCAGGTAAATGCTGCTGTGGCGCTAGCTGCGGTTGACCATCCGAAATGGCTTCAGACTCACGTTGAGCAGTTCGCTGAGCGGGGCTTTGGGGATAAACGCCTCAACCCCCTGGTCCAACCGCTTCTGGATGCAATCCAAGAGGACGATTGCGATAAGAGCTTAGTTCTTCTCAACGTGAAAAATGAAGGCGTTAAAGACCTTCTCGATAAAACTGAGAAGACTGCGCGCGAGTCGGGTTCATTCCCTTTCTTGGATGCGGACGAATTTTCTGAATCTGCGAAGAATTATTGGGACGCATGTTTCAACGCTATTGTTCAATTGTCTGAAATTGAAAACGAACTAAAGGAGCGCAGTGAAAGCGTTCGCAACGGGCCCCCTGTTCGGGACCATAAAAGGTTCGTCGATCACGGGGCAGCCCTTCGGCAACGGCAACTGGTGCTCGGGATGCAGCTCAGTAACGGGGAGCTTTGGGGCCGGGCTGCTTAAGCCCTGCGTCATCTTAGCAGCCTTGACTCTGCCACCCTGACACGCCATCTCGCATCCTGCGGGTTTAACGCGCTACTGACAGACATCGACCGGGCCGCATCGCAAGCGAGCGCGCCCTTCATGAAATCGGATGTCTCCCTCGAAGCCGCTAGATCGCAGTGGTCGCAGGCCTTCGCCCGCCTTTCCAGGCTGGCGGCGCTCGACGAGGCTATCGGATCCGCCAAGGGCAACCTTCGCGGCAGGTCCGATATGGAGGTCCTCGAGCGCCTGAAGGGTGAACGCGACGCACTGAAACGCGCGATCAGGGAATGGAACGATTAGGGCGGATAACGGGTCGTACTTATGTGCGGCCTAGTTTGACCGCCATTCACCATCTTCGGCCCGACCCTTGCAGGGGGTTCGCGGCTGAATCGGAGACCTAGATGAGCACGACGACGGCTGAAGCTGAACCGACTGAAACCACTGGCGGCGACGGGCCTCTGCTCGACCTGACCGATGCCGGCGTCAAGAAGTTCATCAAGCAGGCCAAGGCCCGCGGCTACGTCACCATGGACGAGCTGAACAAGGTGCTGCCGAGCGAGGAAGTCACCTCCGAGGCCATCGAAGACACCCTGGCCATGCTGTCGGAGATGGGCGTCAACGTCGTCGAGGCCGAGGAAGACGCCGAGGGCGGCGAGGTCGCGGTCCGCGAGGAGACCGCGGTCGTCGAGACCCCCAAGGAAGCCGCCTACGACCGCACCGATGACCCCGTGCGCATGTACCTGCGCGAAATGGGCTCGGTGGAACTGCTGTCGCGCGAGGGCGAAATCGCTATCGCCAAGCGGATCGAAGCCGGCCGCGACACCATGATCCGCGGTCTGTGCGAAAGCGCGCTGACCTTCGAAGCCATCATGGTCTGGCGCGAGGAACTGGGCACCGGCCGCATCCTGCTGCGGGAGGTCATCGACCTCGACCTCACCTATAACGGCATCAACGCCGCCGCCGCGGCCGAGGCCCTGGCCAACGCGCCGCCCGAGGAAGAGGAAGTCCCCGAGGCCGAAGCCGAGGTCACCGCCGATGGCGAGGCCGTGGCCAAGGGCGAGAGCGACGACGACGACGACTTCGACGATGGCGCCGGTCCCACGATCAGCGCCATGGAAGGCGAACTGCGCGAAGGCGTCATGGCGACCCTGGACGCCATCGCCTCGGAATTCGACGCCTTCCGCGCCCTGCAGGAAAAGCTCGTCGGCAAGCGCCTGAAGGGCGAGGACCTCTCCGACGCTGACCGCAAGGCCTATGAGACCGCCAGCCTGGCGATCGTTCAGCACCTCAAGACCCTGAAGCTGAACAACAACCGCATCGAGGCCCTGGTCGAGCAGCTCTACGCGATCAACAAGCGCCTGATGGGTCTGGAAGGCCGCCTGCTGCGCCTGGCCGACAGCTACGGCATCAGCCGCACCGAGTTCCTGAAGGCCTATTTCGGCTCCGAGCTGAACCCCGCCTGGGGCGATCAGGTGAAGCCTCTGGGCGTGCGCTGGACCAAGTTCGTCGAGAACGACGCCAGCCAGATCGGCGATATCCGCCATGAGATCGCCGCGCTGGCCACCGAGACCGGCGTGCCGATCGACGACTATCGCCGCATCGTCCAGACCGTTCAGAAGGGCGAGCGCGAGGCCCGTCAGGCCAAGAAGGAAATGGTCGAGGCCAACCTGCGCCTCGTGATCTCCATCGCGAAAAAGTACACGAATCGCGGCCTGCAATTCCTTGATCTTATTCAGGAAGGCAATATCGGCCTCATGAAGGCGGTCGATAAGTTCGAGTACCGCCGGGGCTACAAGTTCTCCACCTATGCCACCTGGTGGATCCGTCAGGCGATCACCCGCTCGATCGCCGACCAGGCGCGCACGATCCGCATCCCGGTGCACATGATCGAGACGATCAACAAGATCGTCCGCACCAGCCGCCAGATGCTGCACGAGATCGGCCGCGAGCCGACCCCGGAGGAACTGGCCGAGAAGCTGGCCATGCCGCTGGAAAAGGTTCGCAAGGTCCTCAAGATCGCCAAGGAGCCGATCAGCCTCGAGACCCCGATCGGGGACGAGGAAGACAGCCACCTGGGCGACTTCATCGAGGACAAGAACGCCATCTTGCCCATCGATGCGGCCATTCAGTCGAACCTGCGCGAAACCACCACGCGGGTTCTGGCCAGCCTGACGCCCCGCGAGGAACGCGTCCTGCGCATGCGCTTCGGCATCGGCATGAACACGGACCACACCCTTGAGGAAGTGGGCCAGCAGTTCAGCGTGACCCGCGAACGCATCCGTCAGATCGAGGCCAAGGCGCTGCGCAAGCTGAAGCACCCGAGCCGCTCGCGGAAGCTGCGCAGCTTCCTCGACAGTTGACGATCAGCGCCGTCGGGATGAGCATCACGCCATGGCCGACGGCGAACTGACCCTGAAACTCGACGACGACACCGCCCGCCGCCTCAAGGCGGCGGCGGATGCGGCCGGGCAGGCCGTTGAAGACTATGCACAGGCGCTGATCACCGACCGCCTCGACGACCGGTGGTCGGAATCGGTCCGGCGGCTCGAGGAATATGACCGTACCGGCGAGAGTCTCTCAGTCCAGGAAGCGCTGGATCACTTCGACACCTCTCTGCAAGACCGGCTGGCGAACCCGCGTTGACGTGGGAGGTCAGGCTTTCTGTTCGGGCGCGGATAGATCTTGAGCGTTTGGTCGATTTCCTGGTCAGGAAGAATCCCAATGCAGCGCGACGAGCGCGCCAGACCTTGGCGGAGGGGTTCGCCTCGCTGGCGGAATTCGCCGACCGGGGGCGACAAGGACCCCGTGCTGACCTGCGTGAACTTCCAGTCCGCTTCGGCCGCGCGGCCTATGTGATCCAGTATCGGATCGAGCCTGATCGCGTGATCGTCGCCCACATCTTCCATTCCATGGAGGGTGGCTAGTGCACCCCGCCGGTGACCATCTGGAACAGGGTTAGCGCCACCTCCAGCAGGATCAGGCCCACCACGATAGCCTCCAGCCGTAGGGACCTCTGGGTGTCGATCAGGTCGGTCACGACGGTCACGGTGTCGCCGATGAGGTCCAGCTTGCGGCCCAGGGTCTCGGCCCGCTCCACGAGTTCGTACTCGTCTTCCAGCCGCGCATAGAGCCGCTCCAGGTCGGGGCGGTCCCAGAGGATGTCGGGCTTCTCGCGCACCGCCACTCGCTCGGCCACCCGGTGCTGCACCAGCAGGGCCGAACCGATCAGGCGGACCATGGCGCGACGCCCGCTGGGACTGCGGCCCCGCTCGGCGAGGAAGCGGGCCCAGGGCTCGATGGTGTCGAACACCTGGGCGACCTGGCGCTCGTCGTGAGCCAGCGCCGCGCTCTTGGCCACGGCGTCGGCCACCACCAGCAACTTGTCGGGCGACAGCGTCCCAATCCGCACAACCCCGTCCGGTTGGACGCCCTCATCCTGATCGTCGCGGGCGGCGAGGCGGATAGTCTCCTCCTCATGGGCCGCCAGCTTGCCCTGGACCCGCGGATTGATGCCGCGCAGCACCTCGTCCTCGGCGATGGGGTCGAGGCCGATGAGCACGGTCACCCCATAACGGAACACCACCACCAGGCCCTGGCCGACCCGGAAGGAGAGCGGCGCCGTCGACAGCACGTCGCGCCGTTCTAATCCGGCGGTGTCGATCCGTTCGCCCAGGACGACCGCGCGGGCGATGAGCAAATCCGAGCCCTGCGGCACGGGAAGGGGTGTGGTGTCCATGGCCGCCACCATAGCATGCGCGGCCAAGGTTGAGGCCTGCGCGGAGGCGGTAACATTCCGTCGCGGCGTTACAGCAACTTAATGCCAGGTCGGCCGGCGCTCGCCTAAGCTCGCCCCAACGATAGGGGAGGTGGCGATGAGTCTGGGTAAGGTGATGGTGGCGGCGTGCGCGCTGGTGATGGCGACGACGCAAGGGGTGGCCGCTGAGCCCTCAGCGGCGGAGGCTCAGAAGAGCGCCGACAACATCAAGGCTCACGTCACCTTCCTGGCTGATGACCTGCTGGAGGGCCGCGAGGCCGGCTCGCGGGGCTATGACATCGCCGCGGCCTATGCGGCCTCTCAGATGGCGCAGCTGGGCCTGAAGCCCGGCGGCGACCAGGGGACCTATTTCCAGCATGTGCCGCTGGTGGCCTTTCAGGCCGCCGACCAGGGGACCTTCGTCCTGCGCGACAAGGCGGGCAAGGTGGTCCCCCTGGTGTTTGGCGAGGACTACCTCGTGGGCCGCAATCCGGTGGCGGCGCAGACCAAGGTCTCCGCGCCCCTGGTCTTCGTGGGCTTCGGCGTCGTGGCGCCCGAGCACAAGCGCAACGACTATGCCGGCCTGGACGTGAAGGGGAAGATCGTCGTGGCGATCTCCGGCGCGCCGTCGGCCTACCAGACCGAGGAGCGGGCCTACTATTCCAGCGGCCGCACCAAGCGCGCCCTGGCGCAGGCCCGAGGCGCGGTGGGCTTCATCCAGGTCAATACGCCGGGCGACGAGAAGCTCTATCCCTTCGCCAACGCCGCGCGCCAATGGAAGACCTGGGGCATGAGCTGGCGGACCGGCGCGGGGGCCGCCTTCGCCGTGGCGCCCGGCGTTCCAAGCCTGGCCTCCATCAGCGTGAAGGGGGCGGAGAAGCTGTTCGCCGGCGCGCCGGCCGACCTGACGCGCATCGCCGAGATGGCCGGATCGAAGGCGCAGGACCCGCCGCGCTTTCTCCTGCCCCTGACCCTGGAAGCCAGCTTCGCCACCAACATCAAGCCGGTGGAGAGCCAGAATGTCGTGGGCGTGATCGAGGGCGCCGATCCGGTGCTGAAGGATCAGGTGGTGGTGCTCAGCGCCCATCTCGATCATCTCGGGATCACAGAGCCGGTCAACGGCGACGCCATAAACAACGGCGCCCTGGACAACGCCGCGGGCAGCGCCACCACCCTGGAGGTGGCGCGCATGTTCATGGCCTCGGGCCAGGCGCCCAAGCGCACCATCCTCTTCCTGCTGGATACCGGCGAGGAGAAGGGGCTGGTGGGGGCCGAGTATTTCGCGCGCAATCCTACCGTGCCGCTGGCCAGCATCGTCGCCGACGTCGATCTCGACATGCCGATCCTAACCTATGACTTCACCGACGTGATCGCATTCGGGGCGGAACGGTCAAGCATCGGGCCGGCGGTGCGGCGTGCGGCGGGGGCGATGAACCTCGCCCTGTCGCCCGATCCGATGCCGGAGGAGGGGCTGTTCACCCGCTCCGACCACCACCGGTTCGTGGAGGTTGGCGTGCCGGCGGTGTTCTTCATGACCGGCTTCGCCAACGGCGGGGAGAAGGAGTTCCGCACCTTCCTGGCCGAGCGCTATCACAAGCCCAATGACGATCTCGCCCAGCCGATCAATTGGCTGGTGGGCGCCAAGTTCGCGCGGCTGAACTATGAGGTGACGCGGGAGCTCACCGACATGGCCGAGCGACCGGCCTGGAACAAGGGCGACTTCTTCGGGACCAAGTACGGCGCCAAGTAGCTAGAGCCCTTTCCGATCTGATTGACCCACCAGATCGGATAAAAAGGGCTCTAATTCAAAAAGTTAGAGCATTTTTCGATCCGATAACCGTTTCACACTTATCGGAAAATGCTCTAGCGCCAACCGTAGTTGAAGCTGATGGAGATCCGCTCGCGCTTGGCGGCGTTGGGCGGCACCTCGTGGCGCAGCCAGCTTTCCCAGAGGATCAAGCTGCCAGGCTCGGGCTGCAGGTAGACGAAGGTCCGGGCGCTCTCGTCGGCGTCGGCTAGACGGGGCGGGGCGGCCATCATCAGCGGCAGGCGCGGGTCCTCCAGCTTCAGCGCGCTCGCCCCCTTCGGCGTGGCCACATAGACCGTGCCCGATAGCACACTGTGCGGATGGATGTGGCCGGAGTGGGCGGCGCCAGGCTTGAGGATATTGACCCACAGGCTGTCCAGCTTCAGCCGTCCGCCGCGCAGATCCATCTGCAGGTCGGCGGCGAAGGCCTTGGCGTGCTTGTCCAATTTGATCTTCAGGTCGCCGAAGACGGTGGCCCGCTGGGGCAGGTCGTCCAGGGAGGCGTAGGAGGTATAGCCGCCATAGGCGTTGTCGCGGCACCAACGCTGCCCCGCCAAGTCCTCGTCGGCCAGCATGCGGCAGGCCTCTTCAAGCTCGGCGTTGAACGCCTCGAACCCCTTCTCTGCGGCGAGGGAGGCCTCATAGACCTGGGTGATGAACAGCGGGCGCGTGGACATGCGTCCGCGCTACTGGCCCTAGGCCAGGATGTCCAGCAGGCTGTCGGTCATCTCATCGGCCGTCTTGATCACGGCGAGGTTGGCGCGGAACTCGGTCTTGGCCGTGATCTGCTCGATGGCCTCGTGGGTGTAGTCCACCTCGAAGGCGCGATCGCCCATCTGCGCCGTCCGCTGGGCGGAGGCTTCGAAGCGCTGGCTGGCGGCGAACAGGCCGTACTGCGCCGTGGCGATGGGGTTCATGGATCAGGCCCTCCGTGGACCTTACCCTGAACCCCGCGCGGTAAAGCTTTCGCCTAGGAAGATGGTGAACAGATCACGCCGCCGCGTTCGTCATCAATGCGCAGGACGTGTCGGGCCCCGGTGTTGCCTATTGTTTCGCCGGAAACCTGCCACCTTTGTCGTGTGGTATGTTGCCGAAATTGCGGAGGAAATTTCGATGATCAGGATGTCGATGATCGCGGGGCTGGCGCTGCTGGGTTCCGCCGGCGTGGCCTTGGCCGGGCCGATGAGCAACCCGCCGAGCGAGCGAACGATCTGCATCGACGTGGGCGGCCAGAGCTTGCCCGCCGTCTGCAAGGTGCCGTCCAGTCGCCTGGATAAGCGCGAGGATTTCTGCCTCTGCCACGAGGGCGTCAAGGTCACCGCGCCCGTCTGCGGTCCGGGCCAGAAGGCGCCGGCCGAGAATATCACCTACGAGAAGGCCCGCCGCGAGGCCGCCCGCGACGGCAGCCTCATTGGCGACCTCTACAAGGGCCAGCCGATGTGCGTCGCCGCCCGGGACCCGCTCAGCAACAACTGAGCGGGCCAGGCGTGCGCTACTTCCCGAGTGCGCCGTAGACCAGCTTCTGGAACACCGGCAGGGCGACGCGTCCGCCCATACGCTGGCCGGTGGCCAGTTGGCTCGCGGCCTCGGGACCCAGCGGCATGGAGTTCTGGATCAGGTAGAGCATGACCATGTCCTCGGCGGGGTCGGCCTGCCACCAGGTGCCGAAGGCGCCGGGCCAGCCGAAGGCGCCCTTGGAGCCCGCGCCCATCCAGGCCTGTTTCTCAGGATCGGTGATCACCGAGAGGCCGAGGCCGAAGCCCTGACCCATCCAGAACGGAATGCCCATGAAGGGGATTTCGCGCTGGGCCTCGGTGAGGCGGTTCGTGGCCATCAACTCAACGGTCTCTGTCTTCAGCAGCCGCACGCCGTTCAGCTCGTCCTTGTTGAGCATCAGGCGGGCGAAGGTCAGGTAGTCATCGGCCGTGGAGATCAGGCCGCCGCCACCACCGCAGAAGGCCGGCGCCGCATCCACGTGCGGGAAGGAGACGTCCTGGAGTTTATCGGTCTCCGGATCGATCCGGTAGAGGTGGGCCATCCGGTCGCGCTTCTCCGGCGGGCACCAGAAGTCGGTGTCCACCATCCCGAGCGGCTGGAAAATTCGCTCCATCAGGAACTCGCGGAATCCCGTCCCGGCGATGCGGCCGACCAGGAAGCCCAGCACGTCGGTGGCGTGGCTGTAGTGGAACCGCTCCCCCGGCGGGAAGGACAGGGGCAGGGTGGCGAGCTTGGCCATCCACTGGTCGGGGGTATTGGGGTTGGAGAGAGGCGCGCCGAGTACCTCTTCATAGGCATGGGCGATGGGGCCCACCGAGGTGAAGCCGTAGGCCAGGCCCGAGCGGTGGGTCATCAGGTCGTCGATGGTGATGTCGCGCGGCGCGTCATAGACCTCGTCCAGGGGACCGGTCGGCGATTTCAGCACCTTCATGTTGGAGAACTCGGGCGCCCACTTGGTGATGGGGTCGTCGAGCTTCACCTTGCCCTCCTCGACCAGCATCATCAGGGCGACGGAGGTGATCGGCTTGGTCATCGACGCGATGCGGAACATGGTGTCCCGGGTCATCGGCTTGCCGGCGGCGACGTCGCGCATGCCGATGGTGTTGACCTGGGCGACCTCGCCCTTGCGCCACAGCAGAGTGACGAAGCCCGACAGGTCGCCGGCGTCGACCACGCCCTGCAGGCTGGGCGCGATCTGCGCCAGACCCTGCGTGTTGAAGCCGCCCAAGGATTGATCGCCGTCCATACTGATTTCCACCCTGCTGGCGCCGGGCTGCAGGCCCGCGCGATTTAGAGGCTGATTGCGCAAGGTGACGCAGGCGCCGTCAAGCAAAAGGCGAGGAGGTCTTGCGTCCGATCGGGGCCTCTGCGCGTAAAGGGCGGGAACCTCCACCCGACCGGACCCCGCCCATGACCCACCCCCTCCGGCTTGGCCTGGCCGCCGCGACCGCGGCCCTGACGGCGGCCTGTTCGCCGCTCACCCTGTTCTCCACCTTCACGCCGAAGGACCCGGCGACGCGGGCCGATGTGGGGACCGCCTACGGGCCGCTCTCGCGCCAGAAGCTGGACGTCTATGCGCCACGCAAGGCCAAGGCGCCCGCCCCGGTGGCGGTGTTCTTCTATGGCGGCTCCTGGGATTCCGGTCGACGGCAGGACTATCGCTGGGCGGGCCAGGCCCTGGCGGCGCAGGGCTATCTGACCGTGGTGCCGGACTATCGGGTGTTCCCGGAGGTGACCTATCCGGGCTTCCTGGAGGACGGGGCCCTGGCGATCCGCTGGGCGGTGGATCACGCTAAGGACCTGGGGGGCGACCCCAGCCGCGTCGTGCTCATCGGTCATTCCGCGGGCGCCTACAACGCCGTCATGCTGGGCTTCGACCCTCGCTATTTGACCGCCCAGGGTGTCGATCCCGCGGATATCAAGGCGGTGGCGGGTCTGTCGGGCCCCTATGACTTCATCCCCATCGACGGGCCGATCACGCGCCGGACCTTCGGCGGGGCGGCCGATCTCGCCGGGACCCAGCCGGGGCTCTACGCCGGAAAGACCCGCCCGGCCGCCTTCCTGGCCACGGGCGACAGCGACCGCACGGTCTATCCGCGCAACACCAGGAAGCTGGCCGCCGCGATCCGGGCGGCGGGCGGGCGGGTGGAGGAGAAGCACTATGCCGGCCTCGATCACGCCGGGACGGTGCTGGCCCTGTCGCGGCCATTCCGGGGCAAGGCGCCGGTGCTGGCCGACATGACCGCCTTCCTGGACGCCGCCGTCAGATAGGGCCTGGTTGACAGGACCCTGCCGCGCCGCCAAAGCGGGGCCATGGCCTTCGTCCCGACCAAAGCGCAGCAGCAGCAACGCCTTCCTCTGGCGGTGCGGGTGCGCTTGATCTGTTCGGGATAACTTCCTTACACATCGAATGAGCCACCAACCCCGCCCGGCCGGCGGGGTTTTTCTTTGCCGTCCGGGCTTCCCTGAAGGAGACCCAAGACATGACCAGCATCTATGCCACCGACGTCGAGGTGGCCCGCATCGCCCACGGCGTGAGGGACAGGACCTTGCCCAAGCCGGAATGGACCCATGCGGCCCATTTCGCCGCCGCCCTGTGGCTGCTGCGAGACCGGCCCCTGGTCGCGGTGGTCGCCGGCATGCCCGATCTGATCCGCGCCTATAACGAGGCCACCGACACCCCGAACACCGACGCCGGCGGCTACCACCACACCATCACCCTGGCCTCGCTGGGGGCGGCGCATGAGTTCCTGGGCCGCTATCCACGCGACCACCCCCTGCACGGGATCGTCGATGATCTGATGACCTCGCCTCTGGGAAGCCCGGGCTGGCTGCTGGACTACTGGAGCAAGGGGCGCCTGTTCTCCGTGGAGGCGCGGCGGGATTGGGCGGAGCCGGACCTACAGCACTTCCCGCATGCGGTCTGAGGCCCGCTTGGCGCCGGTCGAGGTTTCGACCAAGCTCGGCGCCATGCCCGCGCAGATCATCATCCTCAACGGCGTCGGCAGCGTCGGGAAGACGTCGACCGCGCGGGCGTTGCAGCAAATCTGCGCCCACCCGCTCCTGCATGTCTCGATGGACGCGTTTCTCGACATGCTGCCCCCGGCGATGTTCGGCCACGCCGACGGTCTGGTGTTCGAAACCCTGGACGACGGCGGCAGGCCCTCGGTGGCGATCCGGACCGGCCCGGTGATGGACGCCGCCATGCGGGGCATGCGCCGGGCCATCGCGGCCCTGGCGGCGGCGGGGAACCACCTGATCGTCGACGACGTGATCCTCGACTCCGCCGACGAGGCCGACTACCGCGAGGTGCTGGCCGGCTTCGAGACGCGCTTCGTTGGTCTCTTCGCGCCCCTGGACGTGCTGGAGGCTCGCGAGCTTGCGCGGGGCGACCGGGGCGTCGGCCTGTCGCGCTGGCAGTACGACCGGGTGCACGCGGGCCGGACCTACGACCTTGAGATCGACACCTCCACGACGACGCCGGATCAGAACGCGATCCTGATCCGAGACGCTTTCGGGCTTTAGGTCCCGCTCACCCTCAGTGGCACGCCTGTCCCGCGCGCTTGCGGTCATAGGCGGCCACCAGGCTCTGATAGGGCGGCAGGAAGGTGTGCAGCACCACGGGCTTGCCGTCCGTCGAGGTTCCGGCGACGCCGGATCGGATCTCGAAGTGCATGTGGATGGTGGTGGGGGTGCCGCCGAAGTCGTTGGAGGCCTTGCCCAGGTTGTCGCCGGCCTTGACCGAGGCGCCTTCCTTCACCGCCAGCTGGTTCATCCGCATGTGCAGGTAACGGTAGACCCGATGCGGGGCGGCCTCGCCGGTGAGGGTGACGGTATAGGTTCCGACGTCGGTGATGATCCCGTCCTCGGCGGCGACGACCCAGTGCTTGTCCTTCTTGCAGGTGGCCGGGCGGATGTCCTGGCCCTGGTGGCCCTTGCCCACCGCGCAGAGCGGACTGGCGTAGCCGCGGCTCTCACAGAAGTTGTCGCGCCAGGGCAGGGTGTAGTTCATCGGGTCGCACTGGCCCGGATGGTCCTTCGGCCCCATGCCGCCACCCGCCCCATAGACCTGGGAGTTGGCGAAGGCGTCGTCGGCGAAGGGGAAGCAGAGCTTGGGCGACCAGACCGTGCGGTCTAGATAGCCGGAGCCGGATTTCGGGATCAAATCGCCGGCCGGGAGGTGGCCGAAGGTGGCGGCGGCTGGGACGTCGGGGGTCTTCACCGGATCGGCGTCGGGCTCGGCCTTGGCCTCGTCGGGCAACTGTTCGACGCCGCCGTCGCCGACCGGTTCGTCAGGCTCAGCGGCAGGATCTGTCGTCACGCCGGGGGGGGAGGGCGTGCCGTTCGTCGCGGTGGCGGGCCCCGCGCCGGGGGCGGTCGCGCCGCCGAACCAGCCGGAGTTGTAGCCCACCAGGGCCAGGACCGCGAGGATGATGAGGATCAGGAAGATCAGGGGTGCGCGCATCTCTTAAGCCCCCAGTCCGGCGGCCTGGCGGGCGGCCTTGCCCATCACCACGACGGTGCTCTTGGCCACCAGGGACCGCACATAGGTCTCCGTCCGGCAGCGGGTGTCCGAGGGCGTGTCGCAGCGCAGCTCGGCGGTGTAGAGGACGCCGTAGCGCACGAAGCTGGCCAGCTGGCCGTCCACCGTGCGCTGGATCACCAGCTGCTCGGGGCCGATATTGGGCAGGTTCAGCTTGGAGGTGGCGGGGAGGGACATGGTCTCCGCCGTGCCGGTCAGCGACACCCGCGCGCCCGAGAGGTTGGCGGTGATCGAGTAGTAGTCGCCGAAGGAATAGATGCGTGCGCCGCCCATCAGGTCGGCGTCATTGGGCAGCAGGATCGGCAACCTGGTCTTGTCGATGGCGGCCTGGTCGAGGCCGCGGCCGATCGGGGAATTGCCGCCGCTGCTCTGACGCAGGCCGCCGACCGCGCCCTTCCAGTCGATGCCGCCCGGACCGCCGGGGACGGGCGGACGGGTCAGGGGGCCTAGCGCGCCGGGAACCGCCACGACACTGGGGCGGGTGACGGCCGGCCGCGCCGCGCCGGGGCGGGTGGTGGGGGCAGTCGTCGGCGCGACCTGGGCGCTGGCGGCGACGGCGGCCAGCGTTGCGCCGGCCACGATCAAGGCTCGGATCTTCTGATTTCGCATTGGCCCCCCGCCATCACGTCAATGTCAAAGTCTCGCGCATCTGACCGCCGCTGTTAACCCGTGGTTGCAACAGCGGTATGATTTTCACGCCAAAACGCCGAAATCGCCGGCGAATTCTCTTGCTGGGTGAGCCGCGACAGGCGTTTCGAGTTGACGCAAGGTCAACTTATTGCGCCGCCGCAATTGAATGGAAAGCCCATCCTGGCTATATGCAGGTCCCTGCTGCGGGGAGAGGCCAGAGCTGCCGCCCGCGCCCCTGTGCGTAAGGACTGCCGATGCTGGTGACCCTGATGAAGGCCAAGCTGCACCGCGCCACGGTGACCCAGGCCGACATGGATTATGAAGGCTCCATCGCCATCGACCGCGAGCTGCTGGACGCCTCGGGCATCCTGCCGCACGAGCAGGTGGATGTGCTGAACATCACCACCGGCGCCCGCTTCACCACATACGCCATCGAGGCGCCGCGCGGCTCCAAGGTGATCGGGGTCAACGGCGCCGCCGCCCGCCTGGTGCAGAAGGGCGACAAGGTCATCATCGTGACCTACGGCCTGCTGCCGGCCGAGGAGGCTCGCAACTACTCGCCGACCGTCGTGCTGCTGGACGACGCCAACGCGATGAAGAAGGCCGCGTGAGCGTGCGGTTCGCCCTCGTCGCCGTGGCGGCCTTAAGCCTCTCGGCCTGTTCGCCTGCAGTGCTGAAGGGGGTGAACCAGGACGCCCTGGACGCGGCGATCAATGACGTGGTCGGCGATCCGGGCACCTGCGTGCTGATCGGCGAGACCGGCTCGGGCGAAGTGGTCCACCGCTTCGGCTCCAACGTCACCTGCGGCCGGGCCCTGCCGGCCTGCAACGGCGCGACCCGGACCCTGGAAGACCTGCTGCAGATCACCGCCAAGAGCCGGCAGCCGGTGAACATCAGCTGCGCCAGTTCGACGGACGGCGCGCGCACCGTCGGCTGGGCCGCCGGTCCCGTCGAGACCCATGACGAACTGGTCTACGCCGCCGCCATGGAGGGCGCCAACACCCCGCCGGGCGTGGTGATCGCCGACAAGCTGAAGCACGCCTTCGAGAAGGCCGGCCTGATCAAGCGGTAAGGTCCTCCCCGCCGAAGCGGGGAGGGGAGGTGGTTTAGCGGGTGAGCTCGTAGAGCGCTGTCACGTCAACCCGCACCTTCAGCTCGCCACCGGCCACCGGAGTGGACTCCGCCTTGTCGAAGCGGGCCATGGCCATCACCGGCATGGGGCTGGGCGGGGTGTAGCCGCCGCCTTCGCTGAGTGTCACCAGGCGGCCGACGCGGTAACCAGTGGCCCGCGCATAGAGATTGGCCTTGGCGCTGAGCGCCTTGACCGCGTCCTCGCGGGCCGCGTTCTCGGCGGCGGTGGGGTCGTTCAAGCCAAAGGAAATCCCGTTCACCTGGTTGGCGCCGGCGCTGACGGTGGCGTCGACGGCCGAGCCCAGGCGGGTCAGGTCATGGACGGTGACAGTGACCGTGTTGCTGGCCTGATAGCCGCGCAGCTTGGGCGGGTTGTTCTCCACATAGTCGTACTGCGCGTTGAGGTTCAGGCCCGAGGTCTGGATGTCCTTGTCGGCGATGCCGGCGCGGCGCAGGGCGGCGAAGATCTTGTTCATCTGGGTGGCGTTGGCGGCCATGGCGGCCGACGCGGTCGGGGCCTCGGTGTTCACGCCCAGATTGATGGTGGCCATGTCCGGCGCGATCCGGGTCTCGCCATAGGCCGAGAGGTTCAGGGTGGTGGCCCGGAACATGGAGTCGGCGGCGGGCGAGGCGGCCTGGGCGAGCGCAACGGGCGCCGCGACCGTGGTGGCCAGGAGCAGGCTGAGGGCGCCGGCGCGGACGAAGGTTTTCATAGGTATCTCCCAAAGGGGCGTTAGCTTGACTGTACCACCCCGATTGCGAACGTTGAACGCGGGGCTGGGTTCCGTGATGACAAGGCCAAGCTGAACGGCGCCTTTAATGCACGTGCAGCCCATGGTAACCCGCACGCCGCGCTGCAGGGCCTGTAGCTCAATGGTTAGAGCCGACCGCTCATAACGGTCTGGTTGTAGGTTCGAGTCCTACCGGGCCCACCAGCACGCTTCCGGCTTTGACGGGCCGCCACGACAGCGCCCCGCAGTTTGGGACGCAGCCCAGGCCGCACCCATCGGCGAACTGAGCCTCGTCCCGCGGGCAGTCTTCGCGTCGTCCGACCTCAGACTTTCAACGCCAGAGCTTCCTGCGCATCGCTGGATCGTCTGGGCATCCGACCCTCATCACGTCCACCTTCGGCCCAGACACCAGATAGGCGCGGTATCGGGCGGCGGGGCCTGGCTCTCGGGCGCCCCGGTCGAGATCTCCCGCTGACGCCACGTGGGAGAAGCAGCGAAGGAGATCCCTGGGCTCGAGCCGACGCGCCAGGTCTACGACCAGTCCAGGCTGGCGGAAGTCCGGCCTGGGAGGGGGGAGGCCGAGATACCGCGTCCGCTCGGTGATCTGCAGGAGCGGGGCGGTCACCAGGCCTTCAGCCGAAAGCTGGGCAAGGGTTCCGTAGCTGACGACGCCGATCCAGCCGGCGCTTTCCTGCCGGCCTTTCTGATCGACGGCGACGGAGAATTCCCGCCAACCCCGCAGGGGCAGGATCGGATCGAACGTGCCAAGCGCGCGGCTGTGCGGCGCCGCCATATAGGCTAAGGCGGCGGCGGAAAGGCACAGGCTGAAGGCGATGGCCAAATTGCGAACCGCGCGGAGCGCGGGAGGTGCGGAGCCGCGCTCCGCCGCCACGGCCGCGCAAATCACCAGGGCGGCGAAGATCGGCGCTGGCCAGTGCCCCTGGACCCGGTCATGGAGGCTGTGCAGCATCAGGTAGGCGGCGAAGGGCAGGGTGGTCGCCAGCGGCAGGCGCAAATCAGTATCACCGGCGTTGTTTCGGTTCCTCCAGCCCAACTGCAGCCCCCTGAAGGCGTAGATGGCGATCACCGGATTCAGCAGGAGGAACTGGCTGACCAGCAGCTCGCCCAGGTGCGTGGGCGAAAATCCGGATGGCTCCACGCGGCCGAACTGCTTGGCGAAGGTGAGCCAGCCATGTTGCGCATTCCAGGCGACATTGGTGGCGAAGACCGCCCCGGCCAGCAGAGCCGCGATCCAGGGCCATGGTGTTTTCAACCGCGCCTTGCCGTCAGGACTGAGCCAAAGCCAGAGGAAAGCGCCAGGCGCGAGGAAGAGGGCCGAGTATTTCGAGATCGTCGCGAGGCCGACGGCGAGGCCCGCCGCCGCCCACCATCTGGCCGGGCGCGGCCCGGTGGTCCGGACGAGGCACCAGAGGGTGAGCACCCAGAAGAAGGTCGCTGGTGCGTCCGGCGTAGCAAGGATCCCGCCGATCCCGATTGTGATGGTGGCGTTGTACCAGACCACGCTTCGCAGCACGGTTGCTGGCCGCGCGCCCAAGCGATGCGCCAGGTCGCCGATCAAGGCGGACACCAGGCCGGTGGCGATCACCGGCAAAAGCCGCACCCCAAGAGGGTTGTCTCCGGCAAGTGTCACGCCGCCCCTGATCCACCAGGCGATCATCGGCGGATGGTCGTAGTAGCCGAAATGGAGCTGCTGCGCCCAGAGGCGGTAATAGGCCTCGTCCTCGGTCAGGTGGATCCAGCGCGCCGCCACCAGCCTGAGGAAGGTCAGGCCAAGGATGATCGCGATGATCTCCCGCTGGACCCCGAGACGTTTCACCACACCGCCAAGGCGGTGGTGACGAAGTTCCAGGCCGCCCCAACGCCGGCTCCGGCCAGTCCAGACAGCCACCAGATCTTGAAGTGGTGGTTGAACATCGAGGCGACGGCCACATTGGCCAGGAGGCCGATCGCGCAAAGCATGCAGAAGCGCAGATAGCCGCTGAGGATCGCCAGTCCGCGCTTGCGACGGTCCCGATAGGTGACGCTGTTGTTGACCAGGTAGTTCGAGGTCATCGCTGTCAGGGCCGCCGCGACCTGAGCGCTGGCGAAGGTCACGCCGAGGCCTAGCAGGCCGCGGAGCACGAGCAGGTGGATCGCGACGCCGCCCGCGCCGACAGCCCCAAACATCAGGACCCGGGGGGACAGGATGTCGTGGCTGAGCTTGGAGGAGAGCAGGCCGAGATAGTGGGCGACAACCCGATTATCGAGCTTACTTGCGCCCGAGGTCCTTGGCCGAAACACATAGGGGAGTTCCAGGCACCTTGGCGCCGTCGCCTGCGAGGCCAGGATGTCGAACAGCACCTTGAAGCCATCGCTTGAAAGGCGGTGGGCCACGGTGTCGATCAGCGGGCGGCGGATCATGAAGAAGCCGCTGACCGGGTCGGTCAGGTCCGCTGACAGCACCTTGCGGCCAAGCCAGTTGGCCACCCGGCTGCCGAGTTGTCGCCGGACCCCCAGGACTGAAGCGTCCGCCGCGCCCAGGAAGCGGCTGCCGATCACCAGGTCGGCTCGATCTTCCCGCAGGGCCCGCAACATATGGGCAAGCAGCATTTCGTCGTGCTGCAGGTCGCCATCCATCACCGCGATATAGGGCGCGGAACTGGCCAAGGCGCCTTCGACCACCGCGCCCGAAAGGCCCCGCCGGTTCACGCGATGCAAACAGTGAATCCGACTGTCCAGGTTGGCCATGCGCTTGACCGCCTGAGCCGTTCCGTCCGGGGAGTTGTCGTCCACGAAGATCGCTTGCCAACGCACCCCCGTCAGCACCTCGTCGAGGCGGGCGACCAGTCGCGCGACATTGCCGCACTCGTTGAAGGTCGGCACTACGATGGTGAGTTCGGGGCCTGCTGTTCGGGCTTGTGCGCAGTTCGGCCCCGATGGGCCGCTCTCGACCGTAGGAGCGTCAAGAAGCGAAGAAGCTTGGGTATCGAGCACGCGATTTCCTCGCCGGCGAGTGGGGGCATGGGAACGACGACAGGCGTGCTCAAGCGCCTCATCGATTTCTGTGAGGGCGCGCCTTCGTCATGTCGTCGTTCGCTTATCGACGGAGGGCGAGGCGTTGCGGCGGATTTGGAATTGTGTTGTGGCCGCGGTGCTCGCGCCTGTGGCGGCACGGGCCGATGCGGTCCCCTTGCCGGGCTATTGGGAGCTGTCGAACACCACGACGATGGTTCTCAGCGCCAGGACGGCGGAGCGAAAATGCTTCACCGCCGCCGACATTCTCAAGGTGCTGGAGGGGCCGAGCAACCGGCACTACCAATGCGCCTATCCCAAGCGGGTTGTCGGAAATGGCCATATCGAGCTCGCGGGGACCTGCGTCACCAAACATGGGCAAGTCGCCGAGATCACGGCCGTGGGCGACTACGGTCCCAGCGCCTTCCGGCTGCAAGCCAAACTCAGGACCCGCATCGGCGGCGTCCTGCTGACCGGGGCGGCGAGCACCCAGGCGCGGCGGCTCGGAGATACCTGTCCGGTGTCGCTGCAGCCGTAATAGGTAGCTCTGCGGACTGCGAAAGTGTCGTCTGAATCGTCGCTTGTGAGCCTTCCAAGCTTGACCAGTTGTGGCCTGAGCATTGATTTTTCCCAATGTAAAAGCTGTACAAAATCCTTCACTTAACCGTCGCCAAAGCTTGGTTTGCGACGGTCCAGTGACCGCGCTTTTACAGCCCCATAACGACGGCCCAGGACCGGGAAAGCCCCGGACGGTCGGTTGGGGGATTTCAAAATGCAGTCATCACCGGCGCGTTCGCGCACTCGCAAGTCTGTCTGGCTGGCCGGCTCGGCCCTGGTTATCGGGCTTGTCTCCGGCGTTCCGGCCTGGGCGGCCGACGCCGAGGCCGGCTCGGTGAAGATCGATCCCGAGAACGCCGACTACGGCACGCGGGTCGAGGAGCTTGTGGTGACGGGGGCCTACCTCTCCACCGCCGCGGCCCCGGTGAAGGCCTCCCTGGAGGCGACCCAACCGCAGTCGATCATCGATCGCCAGGCGATCGACCAGTTCATTCCGACCACGGCGGACTACACCCAGGTCGTGAACCTGTCCCCCAGCGTCTCTGGCACCTCCTTCAATGGACCGGGGCTCGGTGAAGCCAAATCCACCCTGCGTGGGTTCAAGGACGGCGAGTACAACATCACCTATGACGGCATCCCCTGGGGGGACGCCAACGGGCCGACCCACCACTCGACCTCGTTCTTCCCCTCCTCGACCATCGGCGCGGTGGTGGTTGACCGCGGACCCGGCGCGGCGAGCCAGCTCGGCGTGGCCAGCTTCGGCGGATCGATCAATCTGTTCTCGCCCGAGGTCAGCCTGGACCGCGGCGGGTCGCAGTTGGTCACCCTTGGGTCCTGGAACACCTTCCTGGCGGTCACCAAGCTCAACACCGGCGAAATCGAACAGCTGAACGGCGCCCGCGCCCTGTTCAACTTCCAGGAGCTCAAGACCGACGGCTACCTGTCCTACGCCGCCGCTCGGGCCGACAACCAACTGGTCCGCGCCGTCTTCCCCATAGCCGGCAGCTGGAAGCTGACCGTCCTGGGAACGTGGAACTACACCAAGGTCCACACCAACGATAACTCCGGGGCGACCCTGGATCAGGTGGCGCTCTTCGGGAAGAATTTCGCCCTGAACAATGACCCGTCGACGCCGAACTTCTACGGCTACAACCTGGTCACCAAGCACACCTATTTCAACTACGCCAAGCTGACCGGTGACGTGACGCCGAGCCTGAAGCTCGAGAACACGATCTATTCCTACTACTACAAGAACAACACGGAATCTGCCCTGGACCCGACCCTGTCACCCTCCGACATCGCGGCCAAGAAGGGCCTGCAGATCACTCAGGTTCCGGGCGGCAAGCCGGTCGTGAACGGGCATATCCCCGGCTACACCAAGCTCAACGTCTACAAGATCTACGGCGACATCCTGCACCTCGACCAGACCGTGCCCTTCGGGACCATCAAGGCCGGGGTCTGGTGGGAGCGGGCCGAGACGGGCCCCCGCGCCCGTTACGACTATGACGCCACCCTGGGTCGCACCGCCTCGGGCTGGACCGTGGACTATCGCCAGAAGGTGCTGGCCGGCGTGCCGCAATATGTCGAGTATCTGCAGTACTCGGGCTGGGATCAGGTCGAACCCTTCATCGATGTCGAGTGGAACGTCACCCCGCAGCTCACAGTCACGCCTGGCCTGAAGTACGTCAGCGAGAAGCTCTCGGTGGACGCCGACATCAACCAGAAGTCCCGGCTGCCCTTCCACGGCTCCAAGACCTTCACCAAGACCCTCTATTTCCTGACCGCGAACTATAAGCTGCAGGACAATCTGGCCCTCTACGGCCAGTACGCGACGGGCTTCCTATTGCCCGACATCAGCGCCACCCAAGCAGTGAACCCCAACCTGAACGACCTGGAGCCGCAGGAGTCGACCAACTATCAGGCCGGTCTGGTTTACCACGGCGGCAAGCTCACGGTAGACGCCGACGCCTATTACATCGACTTCACCAACAAGATTCAGTCGGTCACGGTCGGCACTGAAAACGTCAGCTTCAATCTTGGCGGCGCGCGCTACAAGGGCATCGAAGGCGCGGTGACCTATGCCGCGACAGACACCCTGTTTGTCTTCGCCAATGGCTCGATCAACAGCGCCGAGGCCCAGGGCGCCAGCACCACGATCGGCGGCGTGCCGGTGGTGATCGCCGGTGGCAAGCAGATCGCCGGCGCCCCCAAGTCGACCGCCGCGCTGGGCGTCCTGTTCCGTAACGACGACTGGTCGATCTCGCTGAGCGACAAGTACACCGGTGAACAGTGGGCGGCCGAGGGCGAGCCCGCCGCCTATCGTATCGATCCCTACCACTCGGCGGATCTCTCGGTGGTCTACCGGTTCGGGGCCTACCGCCTCGAGGGCGCGATCTACAACCTGTTCGACAGCCAGCAGGCCACCTCCATCAAGCCCGGCAAGACGGTTCCCTACGACCAGTACTATTTCCAACCCGAGCGGAACGCCCAGGTCTCCGTGAAGGTCAATTTCTGATGCAAATGCTGAGCGGTTCCATGATCGCCAAGCGCCTGTTGCTCACCGCTACAGTCACCCTGTTGCTGACGGGGCCCGCCCTTGCCGGCGAGGCTCCGAAGCCAAAGGCGACGGCGATATTCCTGTCGGCGACGGAGTTGGACGCGGCGCGATTCCTGCCGCCGCCGCCGCCGTCCGGCTCCGCGATCGCCACGGCAGAACTCGCGGAGTTGCACGCCATCGAGAAGGCCAGGACGCCGGAAATGCTGGCCCAGGCCAAGTCCGACGACGTCACCAAGGACGCCTCGATCTTCGCGGACGCGATGGGCCCGGGTTTCGATCTGAAGGCTCTGCCGGCCACCGCCAAGCTGATGGCCGAGGTCCGCAACGAGGAGAAGGTGGCCGCCGACACCGCCAAGGCGGCGTTCAAGCGTCCGCGCCCGTGGATCATCGATCCCAGCGTGCAGAGCTGTAGCCGGGGTGACGAGCCCTTGTCGTCCTATCCGAGCGGCCATGCGACGATGGGATACTCCATGGCCATCGTCCTGGCCGACATCGCGCCGGCCAAGGCCGCGGCCCTGATGAGCCGAGCCTCGGTCTATGGGGGCAGCCGACTGGTCTGCGGCATGCATTTCCGCAGCGACATCGTGGCGGCCCAGGCTCTGGGGACCGCTGTGGCGATCGACCTCCTGCACAACCCCGCCTTCCGGGCGGACCGGGACGCGGCGGCTGCGGAACTCCGGGCGGCTCACCTGGCGGACTAGCCAGGCGGCCGCGGCGGATTGGCGAATCTTAATGGTCGGTCCACCGCGGCCAAAGGTGGGGTGGCGCAAGGTGACTTCGCTGGCTGGGGCCAAGCGGAGTTTTCCAATGAAGCGCCTTCTCATCGTCTCGACCCTCGCCCTGACCCTGGGCGCCGTGACCGCCCAGGCCGGCGGCTATGCCGGGCAAGCCCTGGTCAAGACCGCCAGGGTGACCCTCGCCCAGGCTACGAAAACCGCCCTCAAGGCGCGTCCGGGCAAGATCACCGACAAAGAACTGGAGAAGGAGGCGGGCGGCAGCGGCCTGCGCTATTCCTTCGATATCAAAACCGCCGGCGTCACCTACGAGGTGGGCGTGGACGCCCAGACCGGCAAGGTCCTGGAGAACGCGCCTGAGGGAAAGAACCCCGACTAGGCGTTCGGCGCCGCAGCGTGGCAGGATCGCCCGATGAAGCTATTGCTGGTCGAGGACGACAAGGAGGCGGCCGCCTATCTGCGGCGGGCGCTCTCCGAGGCTGGTCATACGATAGACTACGCTGGCTCGGGCCGCGAAGGCCTGATGCTGGCGGCTGGCGAGACCTATGACGTCATCGTCCTCGACCGCATGGTGCCTGAGATCGACGGCCTGGCCATCCTGCGCACCATTCGAGCGTCCGGCGTAAAGACGCCGGTCCTGCTGCTGACCGCCATGGGCGGCATCGACGACCGGGTGGAGGGACTGGAGGCGGGGGCCGACGACTACCTGGTCAAGCCCTTCGCCTTCGCCGAGCTGCTGGCTCGCGTGAACGCGCTCGCGCGGCGGCCGCCGACGCAGGACGTCCAGACGGCGCTGACCGTAGCCGACCTGACCCTCGATCTCTTGAAACGCACCGTGACCCGGGGTGGGACGCGTGTCGACCTGCAGCCTCGAGAGTTTCAGCTGCTGGAATATCTGATGCGGCACGCTGGACGAGTTGTGACGCGGACCATGCTGCTTGAGAGCGTCTGGGACTTCCACTTCGACCCCAAGACAAACATCGTCGAGACCCATATGAGCCGGCTGCGCGGCAAGCTCGACCGGGGTCAGGGCAGCGACTTGATCCAAACCGTGCGTGGCGCTGGCTACGTCCTGCGGGCGCCGGACTAGATGTTCCGTTCCACCAGCCTGCGGCTCGCGGCGCTCTACACGACGGGGTTCGCCCTCGCCGTGGTGATCCTTGGGATGATCACCCTGTCCAGCACGCGCGCCGCGCTCACGGCTCAGTTCGATGCACGTATCGCCTCGGAAGCCGCCGCCCTGGCCGAGGAATACCAGACGGAGGGTCTGAACGGCGTGGTGCAGGCGGTGCGGGAACGTGACCGCACCCCTGGCGCCCTGGACTACGGGCTGAAGGGACCAAACGGTGTCGCCATGGTGGGGCGGCTGGCGGCCAACGCCGCGCCCATCGGCTGGTCCACCGCCAGCGTCCGGCATCGAGGAGGCGAAAGCGAAACCATCCGAGTGCTGACGATAGCCTTGCCTGGGGGCTACAGCCTGATGGTGGGGGACGATGAAGAGCGGGTGGAGGCCCTGGACGGCGCCGTCCTGCGCGGCTTCGGCTGGGCCTTCCTGGGCGTCGTGGTTCTGGGGGTGCTCGGCGGCTACGCCCTGAGCGGCGATGTGCACCGGCGCCTCGCGGCGATCTCGGGCACGGCCGAGGCGATCATCGATGGCGACCTGGCGCGCCGCGTGCCGGTCCGCGGGTCTGACGATGATCTCGACCGGCTGGCCTTGACCTTCAATCGGATGCTCGACCGGATCGCGGCCCTGATGGAGAGCCTCAACCAGGTCTCCAACGACATCGCCCACGACATGCGGACGCCTCTAACCCGCCTGCGCCAGAAGTTGGAGGCTGGGCTGGCGACCCCGGCCGAGAGTCAACAGGTCCTGGAGGCCGGCCTCACCGACCTGGACTCCATCCTCGAGACCTTCGCGGCCCTGCTGCGTATCGCCCAGATCGAGGGCGGCGCGCGGCGGGCGGGGTTCCGGCCCTGCGATCTCTCGGAGGTGGCGCGCACGGTGGTTGACGCCTTCGCGCCGTCGGCAGAGGAGGGGCAGCAAACCCTGACCCTCATCGCCTCCGGTCCGGTAATGGTCGAGGGCGATCGCGAGCTGCTCACCCAGATGCTGGTGAACCTGGTGGAGAACGCCCTGCGGCACGCTGGCGCGGGGGCGCAGATCGCGGTTTGGGCGGTCGGCGACGACGCGGGGCGGCGGCTGGAGATCTCCGACAACGGACCCGGGGTTCCGGAGGTCGCGTGGGAGCGGCTGTTTGACCGCTTCTACCGGCTGGAGCACAGCCGTTCGACGCCTGGCAACGGGTTGGGGTTAGCCCTGGTGGCGGCGATCGCCAAGCTGCATGGGGCGGACGTCGAGTTGGCGGACGCACGCCCCGGCCTGACGGTCCGCGTGACGTTTCCCCGGCCTGCCTGAGCAGGCAGGCGGAACATTGGGACATGCTAATCTTCTGGACATCGGAGTGTCAGCGGCGCGCTGCTAGAGCTGGGGGCTTGAGAGAGATTCCAGCATGACCGCCGCCCGTCTCGTCCTGTTTTGCGCCGCCGCGGCCATCGCCTCCGCCGCGCAGGCCGCCCCGTCCGGCTATCACATCACCGATCGGATCGCGGGTCCTGACGGCGGCTGGGACTACGCCAGCTACGACGCGGGCCGCGACCGTGTGCTGGTCGCCCGCACCACCTCGGTCACAGCGGTCGACCTGAAGACGCGAGCGGTCAATCCGGCCTTCGCCCCGGCCGCGCGCGGCCACGCCGCCTTCCCGGTCAATAGCGGCAAGGAGGTGGCGATCACCAACGGGAGCGCCAACACCGTCACCTTCGTGGATGCCACCACCGGCGCCCTGCTGGCCACCGTGGCCACCGGAAACGGCCCCGACGACGCCATTATCGAGCCCAAGACCGGTCTGCTGCTGGTCATGGACCACAAGGGCGGAACCGTCACCCTGGTGCACGCCAAGACCCACACGGTAGCCGGGACCATAGCGGTCGGCGGGATCCTCGAAGCCGCCGCCGTCGACGGCAAGGGCCGCGTCTTCGTCAATGTCGAGGACAAGAACCAGATCGCCGTCCTCGATATTCCGGGCCGCAAGGTGACCGCCCGCTACGAGCTGGCCGGCTGCGAGGGACCGACCGGCATCGCCTACGCCGCCGCCGACAAGCTGCTGATCTCGTCCTGTGACGGCGTGGCCGAGATCGTGGCCGCCGAGACGGGCAAGGTGGTGCGCCAGATCAAGATCGGCGACGGCGCGGACGGCGTGGCCTACGACGCCGGCCGCCACCTGGCCTTCATCCCGGCTGGGATGGCGGGCACGCTCTCGGTCATCTCCGTGTCCCACGGAGACGCCACTCTGATCGACACCGTCATGACCCAGAAGGGCGCGCGGACCCTGGCCCTCGACACCGCCCGCGGTCGCGTCTTCCTGCCGGTCGCCAAATACGTCATCCCCACCGATGGCGGGCGGCCGACTCCGACCCCCGGCACCTTCGAGCTGCTCGTCGTCGGAAAATGAAGCTTACGCTCCGCATGAGCCTCGCGGGGCTCTTCCTGCTTTCCGCCTGCCAGACCTATACGCCAGCGCCCCCGCGCCTCGACGCCTACCCGGCGGCTGCGGCCGGCCGGAGCCTGACGCCGCCCGCCAGCGGCCAGTGGACGGTCGCTGACCTGCTGGCTTTCGCCTTGGCTTACAACCCGCAGATCGCCGAGGCCGCCGCCAAGGTGCGCACCGCCCAGGCGACGGTGCAGGTGGCCCACGTCCCCCAGGCCGCCACCCTGACCCTGACCGCGGAGTATTCGGACGAAGCCGCCCATTGGCTCTATGGCGTGGGCTCGGATATCCCCTTGGATATCGGGGCGCGGAAGTCGGGGCGGATCGGTCAGGCCGAACTCGCCGCCCTGCAGGCGCGCTACGACCACGCCGAGGTCGTCTGGACGGTTCGCGCGGCCCTGGCGCGCGCTGTCACAGACCGCCAGAGCGCCGATGCGGAGATCGCCATCGCTGGGCGCGCCGCCGACCTGCGCCGTCAGCGCGCAGAGCGCCTGGATCGACGGGTCGCGGTGGGCGAAGATCCACGCAGCCTGGCGCTCACCGCCCATGCCGAGCAGGTGGCGGCAGAGCGCCGACTCGCAGACGCCCGAGGGCGCCGCCGCCAGGCCGACGTCGTCCTGGCCAAGGCGCTGGGGGTCGCGGCAACGGCCGTCGCCGACCTGAACCTGGCGCCGCCCGCCTCGGCCACCCCGGACTGGCGATCTCTGCGCGAGCAGGCGCCGCTGACCCGCAAGGACGTGCTGCGCGCCGTTGTGGACTACGACCTGGCAGAGTCTGCTCTGCGCACCGAGGTCGCCCGGCAATATCCGGAGGTCCGTATCGGCCCCGGCTACACCTACGACCATGGAGTCCAGAAGATCCCGTTCAACCTGACGCTCGTCCTGCCGCCCCTCGACCTGAACCGCGCCGCCATCGCCCAGGCCGAAGCGCGGCGGACAGAGGCGGGGCGCTCGCTGGAGGCCGTGCAGGCCACGGTGTTGGCGGCGGCGGACCAGGCGGCCGCCAGCCTGGCGACGGCGCGGGACGCCGAACAACTGGCTCGCGACCGGGACCTCCCCATCGCCCGCCAGGCGGCGCAGGGGAGCGCGGCGATGGTGCGGGCCGGCGAGGGCGATCGGATCGACGACCTGGCCGCCCAGGCCGCCGTGCTGGACGCCGAACTGGCACTGCTGGACGCCCGGCGGGCGCACCACTCGGCGATCCTCGATCTGGAGGACGCCCTGCGGACCCCCTTCGACCCAGCCGAGCATGCCCTGCTGCAGGACAGTTTCAGACGCCTCGGAGTTGCTAGATGAGACTGCCGACCCTCGCCGCTGTCGCGATGCTGATGGCGACCCCGGCCCTGGCCGCGAGCGTCGAGGCCGACGCCAGGCTCCAGAAGCGTTTGGGGGTGACTGTTCAGGCTGTCGCAGCGGCTTGGCACGCGGGGACGACGGCCGGTTTCGCCCGCGTCCTCGATCCCGGTCCCCTGGCGCAGCTGGACGCCGACCTGCTCACCGCCGCCGCCGCCGCCCAGGCCTCGAACGCCGAGGCCGCCCGCACAAAGGTCCTGGCCGCCGCCGACGCCACCGTAGCGCGCAAGGTGGCCCAAGCCGCCGCCGCCCAGGCGCGCGCCGACAGCGCCAAGCTGACCTTGCTGCGCCGCAGGCTCGGCCTGGAATGGGGCCCCGCCTTCATGGCGATGTCAGACGCCCGGCGCGCGGCCCTGATTTCCAACCTCGCCACCGGCCGAGCCGCCCTGGTGCGCCTCGACGCCGGCGTTCCGTTGGGCGGCGTTCGCTCAGCGACCCTCGACCTCGGCGGCGGAGGCCGGGCGATGGTCCAGGTCATCGGCGCCGCCCGCACCGGTGATCCGCGCTTTCCATCGTCTGGCCTTATCGGCCTGGTGTCAGGTCCTGGGGCGCAGAGCCTGGGCGCTGGGCTCAGCCTCCCGGTCAGCTTGGCGTCGGGAAGCGGTGGCCAGGGTGTGTTGGCGCCCCGGTCGGCCCTGATCCGCACCGGCGGCGGGACCTTCGTTTACGTTCGCAAGGACGCTACCCACTTCGAGCGCCGGGCGCTGACCGGAACGGCCGTCGAGCCGGAAGGCCTGTTCGTCGGTGGCGGTCTGAAAGCCGGCGAAGTCGTGGCCGTCACCGGCGCGGCGGCGCTCTTTGCAGCGGAACACCCATCCAAGGGCGAGGAGCCCTAGATGCTCAGCGCCATCGTCCGCTGGTCGCTTTCCAGGCCTCGCCTGGTGGCGGTGGCCGCCCTGCTGCTGCTGGTCTACGGCGTCTCGGTCCTGGCCCACGCCAAGTATGACGTCTTCCCAGAATTCGTACCGGCCCAGGCCGAGGTGCAGACAGAGGCCCCGGGCCTGTCGGCCGAGCAGGTCGAACAGCTGGTCACCCGTCCCGTCGAGCAGGCGGTGAATGGCGCGGCGGGCGTCGCCGAGGTGCGCTCGCAGTCCATCCAGGGCATCTCCATCGTCACCGTAGTGTTCGCCGAGGGCTCCGATCCCTATCGCGCCCGCCAGATCGTGGCCGAGGCTCTGGGGGAGGCCGTCACCTCTCTCCCCGCCGGGGTGCAGCCGCCCAAGGTGACCCCGCTCACCTCATCGACCATGGACCTGCTGAAGATCGGCTTCACCTCCGACAAGCTGACGCCCATGCAGCTTCGCGACCTCATCCAGTGGACGGTTCGGCCCCGCATGCTGTCGGCCGCCGGGGTGGCGCGGGCCACGGTCTATGGCGGTCAGATTCGCCGACTGGAGGTCCAGGTGCGCCCCAACGACCTGGCGGCGCGCGACCTCAGCCTCGCCGACGTGCTGGCGGCGGTTCAGAAATCCACCAGCGTCAGCGGCGGCGGGTTCATCGATACGCCGCAGCAGCGCATCCTGATCGAGCCGCGCGGCCAGGCCCTGACAGCCGAGGATGTCGCGGCTTCGACCATTCCCGGCCCCGCCGGCGGAGCCCCGGTGCGGATCGGCGATGTGGCCCAGGTGGTTGATGGACCCGCGCCGGACGTCGGCGACGCCCTGATACAGGGTAAGCCCGGCGTGCTGATCAGCCTGTCCAGCCAGTACGGGGCCAATACGCTGGACGCCACACATGCCGTCGAGGCCGCGCTGGAGGAGCTGCGCCCGGCCATCGAGGCCCAGGGCGTGAAGATCGACTCCGGTCTGCACCGGCCCGCCAACTTCATCGTCGCCGCCCTGGGCGGTATCGCCGAGGACTTGGTGATCGGGGCTGTGTTGATCGCCCTCGTGCTCTTCGTCTTCATGCGCAACCTGCGCACGGTGGCGGTGTCCTTCGTCTCGATCCCGCTGTCGTTGCTGACGGCGGTGATCGTGCTGGATTGGCTAGGCTGGACCATCAACACCATGACCCTCGGGGGCCTTGCCGTGGCGCTCGGCGTGGTGGTGGATGACGCCGTCATCGACGTCGAGAACATCGTCCGACGGCTGCGGACCCGGGGAGACACGCCGGCCCGGGAGGTGGTGCTGAATGCCTCGCTGGAGGTCCGTGCGCCGGTCATCTACGCCACCCTGGTGGTGGCCCTGGTCCTGGTTCCGGTGCTGATGCTGCACGGTCTGCAGGGATCGTTCTTCGCGCCCTTGGCGGCGGCTTTCATCGTGGCCACGGCGGCCTCCCTGGCGGTCGCCGTGATCGTCACCCCGCCGCTCGCCTACCTGATGCTGCGCAACGCCACTCTGCCAGAGGAGCCGCCGTTCCTGGCCCGCGTGAAGGCGTTCCATCATGGCCTGCTGGAGCGGGCCACGGGACGGGCGCGCCTGGCGGGGATCAGCGCTGGGGTGGCCCTGATCGCGACCGTCGCCGGATTGCTGCTGTTCAATTCCGAACTGCTGCCCAGCTTCCGAGAGGGCCACTTCGTGCTGGCCGTCGCAGGCCCTCCAGGGACCTCGCTTTCGGTCCTGCGTAAGTACGGGGAGGGGATCACCCACGACCTGCTGGCTATCCCCGGCGTGGAGAGCGCCGAGCAACAGATCGGCCGCTCGGAGGGTGGCGAGGACACCTGGGGCCCGGAGCGCAGCGAGTTCCACGTCGAGCTGAAGCCCAAGCTGTCGGGCTCCGAGCAGGACCGCATCCAGGCGAAAATCCATGAGGTGCTAGACAGCTATCCCGGTCTCGAAACCGAGGTCCTGACCTTCCTCGGCGATCGCATCGGCGAGTCCCTTTCGGGCGAGACGGCGTCCCTGGCCGTAGGGATTTACGGCGCCGATCTGGACACTCTGGATCGCACCGCTCAGCAGATCGCCAAGGTGCTCGAAGGGGTATCAGGTGCGACGGACGTAAAGGTGCAGACCCCGCCGCAGACGCCGGTCGTGCGCATCGACCTCAACTTCGGGGCGCTCGCCCGCTACGGCCTGTCGCCGGCCGAGGTGTTGGACGCCGTGCAGATCGCCTACCAGGGCGGCGAGGCGGCCCAGATCTATCAAGAGAGCCGCGCCCTGCAGATCGTCGTCACCACCCCGCCGGACTTGCGGCAGGATCCCGAGGCGGTGGGCGACCTGATGATCCGCGGCGCGTCCGGGGTGACTGTGCCGCTGAGCCAGGTGGCCCGCGTGCGGCTGACCGATGGCCGAACCGCCATCGCCCACCAGGGCGGCCGCCCGCGCCAGGTGGTGACGGCCAACCCGGCTCCAAGGGACGTGCAGCGCGTGACCCGGCAGGCCCAGGCGGCCATTGGCAAGCTGAAGCTGCCGCCTGGGGTCTATCTCGACTATTCCGGCACGGCGGCGGGGACGAAGGCGGCGCAGCAAGAGCTCCTGCTCAATGTCGGCTTCGCCCTGGTGGCGGTGGTGGCCCTGCTGCTGATCGCCTTCCGAAATGGCCGCGACGTGACCCTGATCCTGGCCTCGGCGCCCTTCGCCCTGGTGGGCGGGGTGATCGCCGTGGCTCTGACAGGGGCGAGCCTGTCGCTGGGTTCGCTGGTGGGCTTTGTCACCCTGTTTGGCGTGGCCGCGCGCAACGCCATCCTGCTGGTGTCCCACCTCGACCATCTGGTCACCACCGAAGGCCGCGACTGGTCGCTGGACACGCTCGCCCAGGCCACCCGCGAACGCGTGACGCCCATCCTGATGACGGCCTTGGTGACCGCTCTGGGCGTACTACCCCTGGCGATCCAGACCGGGCAGGCTGGGCGTGAGATCCAGGGTCCGATGGCGATTGTCATCCTGGGAGGGCTTTTCACCTCCACCCTGGCCAGCCTGATCCTGCTGCCGGCGATGATCTGGGGCTTTGGTCAACCCAAGGCCGATGCGGCCAGCATCTGACTCAGGGATGTTCGTACAATTGTTGGTATGTGCCCGGGCAAATCTCCACGAATCCCGGGCGCGGTAGGTGTTTCGCCGCGTTATTCGAGTCCTACCGGGCCCACCAGCGCGCTTCCATCAGCTGTGCGAGGCCCGCAAGGGTGGCAGGTCTCCGCGGCGTGCGGCGATGCCGAGCTGCAGGCTCTGGGCGATCATTTCGGACTTGGCGACAAACAGGGCCGCGGCGTCCGGCGGACAGAGCTTCTCGGCGCTTTGCCGGAAGAGGTTCAGCCAGCGCGTGAAGTGGGCCGGCGTGATGTCGGGCAGGGCCGCGTGGGCGGCCATCGGCGATCCCTTGAACCGTCCGGTCATCAGCAGCACCGAGGACCAGAAGTCGCAGAGCTTGGCCAGGTGAGGGTGCCAGTCGTCGCCGACCTCGCGGTTGAAGATAGGCCCCAGAATCGGATCGGCGCGGATGGTGGCGTAGAAGCCGTGGACCAGGTCATGGATCATCGGCTCGGTGACGCCGGCGGGGACGCCGGGGCCATGGCGCGACGGAACGGGGGACACCGTGATCACGCCTACTGCTCGTCCTGACTGGATATGGACCCGTCGCCGGTGGCCCTAATGCGGGTCGGTGGGTCGTTCCAGGCTGTTGATATAGGCCACCACGTCCTGCACCTGGTCGGCGTGAATGTTGATCGGCGGCATGGCGTAGTGTCCGGTCTCGGCGATATCGGCCAGCCGGCGCTGCAGGGTGAGGGGGACATAGCGCCCCGCCAGGATCCGGAACGGCGGCGCCCGCGGGTTGGGGCTGGTTCCCGCCGGCTCAATCATGTGGCACGCGGCGCAGACCCCGGCGGCCAAGGTGTAGCCTCGGGCCTGGGCGGCCAGCAGGGGATTGTCCGCGGCCGTCGCGGCGGCCGGCGCCGCCAGAAGGATCAGAACAAGCAGGCCTGTACGCATGGTCAATCCTTCCGGGCGGCGGGCCATCAGGCCGCGGTCTTCCAATGGGGCGTCAGTTCGACGTGGGGCGGGCAGGGGGCGACGGCGCCGAGGGGCAGGCCGATCAGGTCATTGGCGAACCCGTGGTTCACGTCGCGGTGGTGCGCCTCGTCGGCGCGGACCACCAGGACCACGTCGCGAAGGGTCGCGGTGGCCGGCAGGTTCCAGTAGCGGATGGCGAGCGCGGGCGCCGGCACATTGGGCGAGCGGCCTTCGTCGATCTCGGCCAGATAGTGGGTGTAGCTGATCACCGCCTCTTCCTCGAAATAGCCCACCAGCCTGTGCGCGGTCTTCGGAGCGATCAGGTAGAGGCCGAAGAAGAACAGGTAGAAGACCCACTGGGCGGCGATCACCATGAACCGCTCGAAGGCCGTCGGCTTGCAGACCTCGATGAAGGTCATCAGGTGCATGCGCTCGTTCTCAGCCTCGTCCATCAGGGTGCGGATCCAGCCCCGGTCGTCCTCCATGCGGCGAAGGCACTTCGGTGGTTGAGGGTCGCCCCCACCATGCCGGGCACGGCGGCCACCGTCTCCAGCACCACGGCGCGGTGGCCATAGCGCTTGGCGAAGAAGGTGTCGGCGAACAGCCGCAGGAACTTGGTGGCCCCGAGCGCCACGCGGTCGGACAGGTTGGCGGGCGGATAGTGGATGCTCAGGTCAACCAGGGGCGGGGCGGCGAGGGTCATGACGAACTCCAAAACGACGATGCCCCAGACCTAGGCCCGGCGACCGGTCGCCGAAATTCAGGAGCGCTCCCTAGGGGGGACTACGGAGGCTCTACCTTGCCCGCGCCCAGACCGGGGTGAGGCGCCCGCGATGGGCTTGCCAGGCCGTCACGGCGGTCATGGCCAGCAGCGGCGCCACATAACAGGCCCAGCAGTGGCCGCCGTCCGAGGGGCCGCACATCGGCCCGCGCAGGGCGGTCAGCCACATATGGACGGCGGCGATCGTCCCGGTCACCAGGGCCGAGGCGCCGAGCAGGGCGGCGGCCGCCAGAAGGGGAGAGGGACGGGGGGAGGCGGGCTGCGCCATGTCTTTAGCTCCGGCCGGAGATCGGCTTGACCCATAAGAGACTGCGACGGTTTGACGGCCTTGATCTCGGTCAAAGCCCTCCGCCGCGATCCACGCCATTGCGGACCCAACTTCGCAGTTTGGGTCGGGGATCGATGACACAACTATCTGTCCAACATGATGAGGGCGCGCCGTTCGACGTGGTGCTGCTCTACATCTTCACAGGGGTGGGGGCCTTCACGGCGCTGCTTGCCGCGGCCTTCACCCAGGACCCCCTGTTCCGCTTCCACAGCTACATCTTCCTGGCCGCCTTCGTACTGGCCGCCGGGGTGATGACCGCGGGGGTCGCCTACGGGAAGTTCCGCTCCCAGCCCACGCGCTACGCCGACGGCGTGATCCGGGCGGGCGTCGTGGCCACCATGTTCTGGGCCATTGTCGCCATGCTGGCCGGTGTGCTGATCGCCGCCCAGGTGACCTGGCCCAACATCTTCTACTTCCCCGAGGCCGGCTGGTTGAACTTCGGCCGCCTGCGCCCGCTGCATACCTCCGGGGTGATCTTCGCCTTCGGCGGCAACGCTTTGATCGCCACCTCCTTCTGGGTCGTCCAGCGCACCTGCCGCGCCCGTCTGGCCGGCGGCGTCGCCCCCTGGTTCGTGTTCTGGGGCTATCAGCTGTTCATCGTCCTGGCGGCCACCGGCTACCTGGCCGGGATCACCCAGTCGAAGGAATACGCCGAACCCGAGTGGTACGTGGATCTCTGGCTGGCCGTGGTCTGGGTCGCCTATCTGCTGGTCTTCCTAGGCACCATCTGGAAGCGCAAGGAGCCCCACATCTACGTGGCCAACTGGTTCTATCTGGCCTTCATCATCACCGTGGCGATCCTGCACATCGTCAACAACATGGCCTTGCCGGTGGGCCTGCTGAACCACCGCAGCTACTCGCTCTATTCGGGGGTCCAGGACGCCCTGGTGCAGTGGTGGTACGGCCACAACGCCGTCGGCTTCTTCCTCACCGCCGGCTTCCTGGGGATGATGTACTATTTCGTGCCCAAGCGGGCCGAGCGGCCGGTCTATTCGTACCGCCTGTCCATCGTCCACTTCTGGTCGCTGATCTTCATCTACATCTGGGCGGGCCCGCACCACCTGCACTATACGGCCCTGCCGCAGTGGACCCAGACCCTGGGGGCCACCTTCTCGATCATGCTCTGGATGCCCTCCTGGGGCGGCATGATCAACGGCCTGATGACGCTCTCGGGCGCCTGGGACAAGCTGCGCACCGATCCCGTCATCCGGATGATGGTGGTGGCCCTGGCCTTCTACGGCATGTCCACCTTCGAGGGCCCGCTGATGAGCCTTCGGGAGGTCAACGCGCTCTCCCACTACACCGACTGGACCATCGGCCACGTGCATTCCGGCGCGCTGGGCTGGGTCGGCTTCATCTCCTTCGGAGCCGTCTACTGCATGGTCCCGTGGCTGTGGAAGAAGGACAGGATCTACTCCAACACCCTGATTGAATGGCACTTCTGGATCGCGACGACGGGCATCCTGCTCTACATCGCCGCGATGTGGGTCTCCGGGATCATGGAGGGCCTGATGTGGCGCGAGTACACGCCGCAGGGGTTCCTGGCCAACAGCTTCGTCGAGACCGTCGCAGCCAAGCACGTCGAGAACATCATCCGCACGGTCGGGGGGCTCATGTACCTCTCGGGCGCGGTGATCATGTCCTACAACCTTTGGCGGACCATCAGGATGCCGGGTCATGAGGCCCAGCCTCAAGGCCTGGCCTCGCTGCCCGCCCTCGCGGCGGCGGCGTAGGGGGCCCTGACCATGTGGAAAAAACACGCCAACTTCGAGCGTCACTCGCTCTGGATGATCATCGGCATCGTCGTCGTCGTCTCCATCGGCGGCCTCGTGGAGATCTCGCCGCTCTTCTACCTGGAGAGCACGGTGGAGAAGGTCGACGGGATGCGTCCCTACACCCCCCTCGAGCTTGAGGGCCGCGACATCTACATTCGCGAGGGCTGCTACGTCTGCCACTCGCAGATGATCCGCCCGCTGCGCGACGAGGTCGAACGCTACGGCCACTACAGCCTGGCGGCCGAGAGCATGTACGACCACCCCTTCCAGTGGGGCTCCAAGCGCACCGGGCCCGACCTCGCACGGGTCGGCGGCAAGTATTCCGACAGCTGGCACAAGGACCACCTGACCGATCCGCGTTCGGTGGTGCCGGAGTCGGTGATGCCGCCCTACGCCTTCCTGCGCGACAAGGACCTCGACTACCGGGACGTCCAGGCCAAGCTCTCGGCCATGACCCGGGTGGGCGTCCCCTATACCCAGGACCAGATCGACCACGCGACGGATGATCTGGAGGCCCAGGCCGATCCCTTCGACAGCCGGGCCACCGCCCTGAAGAAGCGCTACGGCGCCAAGATCGCCCAGCGCGATTTCGACGGCGATCCGGACCGGCTGACCGAGATGGACGCCCTGATCGCCTATCTGCAGATGCTGGGCGGGCTGGTGGACTTCCGGACCTATCACGCGGAAGACCCGGAGAACCAAAGATGAGCGGCCTGTCCTACGAGGCGGTCGCCCGCTTCGCCCAGCAGGGGGGCACCGTCTACTTCGGCGTCCTCTTCTTCATCGGGGTGATCTACGCCCTCTGGCCCCGTCACAACGAGACCTTCAAACGCCTCGCGGCTCTGCCGCTGGAGGACAGTGAGGACGACCATGTCCAACCGTGAAACCGACGAACATTCCGGCGTCGAGGACACCGGCCACGAGTGGGATGGCATCCGTGAGCTGGACAATCCTCTGCCCCGCTGGTGGCTCTACATCTTCTACGGCTGCATCGTCATCGCGGCGATCTACTGGGTGCTGATGCCGTCCTGGCCGGGGATGCATTCCTACGCCAAGGGCGTGCTGCATCAGTCCGACCGCGTCGAAGTGGCCAAGCAGCTGGAGACCCTGCAACACCTGCGCGGGGCCGAGGGGGCGATGCTGCGCACAGCGTCTCTGGAGACCATCGAGTCCGATCCTAAGCTGCAGGCCTACGCCCTGGCCGTCGGTCAGTCGGTGTTCGGCGACAACTGCGCCACCTGTCATGGCGTCGGCGGCACGGGGTCCAAGGGCTACGCCAACCTGCGCGACGACGTCTGGCTCTGGGGCGGCAGCCTGGAGGATATCCAGCACACCATCCAGGTAGGGGTGCGCTCCGACAACCCGCACGCCCGCCAGTCGCAGATGCCGTCCTTCGGCCGTGACCAGATCCTGCAGCCGGCTCAGATCGACGATCTGACCGAATACGTGGTCGCCCTCTCGCGGCGTCCGGCCAATGCCGCCGCCGTGGCGCGAGCCGCCCCTGTGTTCGCCGAGCAGTGCGTCGCCTGTCACGGGCCGCAGGGGAAGGGCAATGTCACCCTGGGGGCGCCCGACCTGACCGACGCCGACTGGCTGTACGGTCCTGAACGGACGGACATCCGCGGCCAGATCTGGAACGGCCGTGGCGGGGTGATGCCGACCTGGGAGGCGCGCTTCAGCCCAGAGACCATCAAGGCGCTGGCCGTCTACGTCCATGCCAACGCCGGCGGTCAGTAGCCCGCCATGACCGTCGTCATTGATCGGACCAAGCCCGAAGCTCCCAAGACGGGGCCTGTCTCGGCTGCGGCCACGGCGCGAGCCAAGGGGTTCACCCTGGGCCTCTACAAGCCCCGGACCCCGATCTATCCCAAGCTGGTCCACGGCCAGTGGCGGCGGATCAAGTGGATCCTGATGATCGTCATGCTGACGATCTACTACGTCACCCCCTGGATCCGGTGGGAGCGCCCCGGCGCCCTGCCGGACCAGGCGGTGCTGGTCGATTTCGCCGGTGGGCGGTTCTACTTCTTCGGCATCCAGCTCTGGCCGCAGGAGGTCTATTTCATCACCGGCCTGCTGGTGATGGGGGCCCTGGCCCTGTTCCTGGTCAGCGCCCTGTTCGGCCGGCTGTGGTGCGGCTACGCCTGCCCGCAGACGGTCTGGACCGACCTCTTCATCTATGTGGAGCGCGCCTTCGAGGGCGACCGCAATGCCCGCATGAAGCTGGACGCCGCGCCATGGTCCTTCGACAAGGCCTGGCGCAAGATCGGCAAGCACGCTGTCTGGCTCGCCATCGGCTTTGGGACCGGCGGGGCGTGGATCTTCTACTTCCACGACGCGCCCACCCTGATCACCCACTTCTGGATCGGCCAGGCTCCGGCCACGGCCTACATCTTCTGCGCCCTGCTGACCGCGACCACCTACGCCTTCGCCGGCTTCATGCGCGAACAGGTCTGCGTCTATCTCTGCCCGTGGCCGCGCATCCAGGGCGCCATGCTGGACGAGCACTCCCTGCAGGTGACCTATCTGCGCGACCGGGGCGAGGCCCGCGGGCCCCACAAGAAGGGCCAGACCTGGGAGGGGCGCGGCGACTGCATCGACTGCCACGCCTGCGTCGTCGTCTGCCCCATGGGCATCGACATCCGCGACGGTTCGCAGCTGGAGTGCATCAACTGTGGCCTTTGCATCGACGCCTGCGACGAGATCATGGACAAGGTCGAGCGGCCGCGCGGCCTGATCGCCTATGACACCGATGCGGCGGTGGCCGCCCGCGAGATGCGGCAGACGCCGGTTTACAAGCTGCTGCGACCCAGGACCGCCTACTACGCTGTGGCCCTGACCCTGGTGAGCGGCCTGATGATCTGGGGCCTGACCCACCGCAGCGCCCTGGACGTCCACGTCCTGCGGGACAGAAACCCGATGTTCGTGCGCCTGCACGACGGGGCCATCCGCGACGGTTACACCCTCAAGATCGCGAACCGTGGCTTCGAGGCGCAGGACGTCCAGGTGGCCTTCGCCGGGCCGGTGGGCGCCAAACTGCGCACCCCAGGCGACAAGGCGGCCGGCGAGACCCTCAGCGTGCGTGTGGAGCCCAACCAAGTCCGCGCCGTGCGGGTGTTCGTCACCGTCCCGGCCGCCGCCATCGCGGCGCCCAACATGCCCGCCGTCTTCGCGGCGCGGGCCGGGCGCGACGCCATGACCGTCAAGACCAACTTCCTCTCGGGAGCCGCGAACGCGCCATGACCGACATCCCGCACAAGCCCTTCCAGTTGAACGGCCTGCACGTCCTGGGCATCTTCGTGGCCTTCTTCGGCGTCATCATCGCGGTGAATGTCGGGTTCACGGTGATGGCGATCCGCACCTTTCCCGGCGAGGTCTCGCGCACACCCTACGAGGACGGGGTCGCCTACAACGCCAAGCTCGCCCAGCTTAACGCCCAGGAGCGCCTCGGCTGGCGCGCGGCCGCGCAGGCCGGGGACGACGGCGCCGTGGTGGTGACCTTCCGGGACCGGACGGGCCGTCCGGTGAGCGGGCTCAAGGTCGCGGTGAAGCTTGAGCGCCCGGCCACCGAGACGGGCCGCAAGAACGCCTTCCTGGCCGAGACCGCGCCCGGAATCTATGCGGCCCGGCCCGGCGGCCTGAGCGGGGCCTGGGACATGAGCCTGGTGGCGCACGACCGCGCCGGCGCGCGCTTCGAGGCCGAGCGGCGGCTGACATGGCGCTGACCTACGACGCCGCGCCGGACTATTCGGCCTTCCTGAAGCCCGCCAAGGACGGCGGGGCCACCTTCGACCTGTTGGTGAAGGGCGCGCGCTGCGCGGCCTGCATGGCCAAGATCGAGACCGGGGTGGCCGCCCTCCCGGGGGTCCGCAGCGCCCGCCTGAACCTCACCAGCGGCAAGCTGTCGGTGGCCTTCGAGGGCCGGTCCGGCGATCCCGGCCGGGTGATGTCCACCCTGGAGAAGCTGGGCTACGAGTCCGCGCCCTACGATCCGGGCCAGGCCGCCGCCGCCCAGGACCGTGAGGGCCGCCGGCTGACCCTGGCGCTCGGCGTCGCGGCCTTCGGGGCCGGCAACGCCATGATGTTCTCAGTGCCGATCTGGGCGGGCCTGTTTGGCCAGGAGTTGGGTCCGGCCGCCCTGATCATGATGCAATGGGCGAGCGGCCTGATCGCCACCCCCTGCGCGATCTATGCCGGCATGCCCTTCTTCCAGTCGGCCTGGCGCTCGCTGCGGGTGGGACGCGCCAACATGGACGTGCCGATCTCCATCGGGGTGATCCTGACCCTGGGGATCAGCTTCGCCGAGACCCTGCTGCACGGCCGAGACACCTATTTCGACGCCGCTATTTCGCTGCTGTTCCTGCTGCTGATCGGGCGCTGGCTGGACCACAAACTGCGGAGCAAGGCCCGCGGCGCGGCCGCCGATCTGCTGGCCATGCAGGCGCCGGCCGCCACGGTCCTGACCGCCGACGGCGTCCAGCATCGCCGGCCCCTGGCGGAGATCGCGGTGGGGGATCTGATCCTGGTTCGGCCGGGCGAGCGCCTGCCGGTGGACGCCCGCATCGAGGCAGGCGTCTCCGAACTCGACAACGCTCTGCTCACCGGGGAGTCGCGGCCCGTCGCCGTCGCCCCCGGCGCGCTGTGCAAGGCCGGGGCGCTGAACCTGTCGGGCCTGCTCACCGTGCGCGCCCAGGCCCGCTCCGACGATTCCGCCGTGGCCGCCATCGCGCGGCTGGTGGAGGCGGGCGCGCAATCGAAGTCCCGCTATGTCCGTCTCGCCGACCGCGCCGCGGCCATCTATGTGCCGGTGGTTCACACCGCCGCGGCCCTGACCTTCGTTCTGGGCTGGGGGTTAGGCCTTGGCCCGCGCGAGGCGCTGCTGCGGGCGGTCGCGGTCCTCATCATCACCTGTCCCTGCGCCCTGGGCCTGGCGGTTCCGGCCGTGCAGGTCGCCGCCTCGGCGCGACTGTTCCGCAGGCAAGTGCTGGTGAAGTCCGGCGCGGCGCTGGAGCGGCTGGCCGAGGTGACCCACGTGGTCTTCGACAAGACCGGGGTCCTGACCCTGGGTCGGCCGACCCTCATCGATCCGATACCGTCGGCCGTGGCCCTGGCCGCCCCCCTTGCCCGGGCCTCGTCCCATCCCCTGGCCCGCGCCCTGGCGGCGCAGGACGGCAGGACGGAGCTGGCCGAAGATGTGGTGGAGACCACCGGCCAGGGCGTGGAAGGCGTGATCCACGGCCGCCGCGCCCGTCTCGGCCGGGGGTCCTTTGTTGGGATCGAGGACGCGTCGGGCTCGGAAACCGAGCTGTGGTTCGCCTTCGAGGGGGACACCAAGATCCGCTTTCAGTTCGCAGACACCCTGCGTCCCGATGCGCGCCAGACCGTCGACGCCTTGCGGGCCCGTGGACTGAGCGTCGAAATTCTCTCCGGCGATCTGCCGGGCGCGGTGGGCGCGGTGGCCGAGGCCCTGGACATACGGCAGTGGCGGGCGGGCATGACGCCGGCCGACAAGGCCGCCTGGGTCGAGAGCCTGGCCACGGTGGGCCACAGGTCCCTGATGGTCGGCGACGGCCTGAACGACACCGCCGCCCTGGCCGTCGCCCACGCCGCCATGGCGCCCGGGACGGCGTTGGACGCCAGCCAGAACGCGGCCGACCTGGTCTTTTCCGGCGAAGGCCTTGGCGCGGTGGTCACGGCCATCGACGTGGCGCGCGCCGCGCGCCGCCGAGCCCTGGAGAACTTCGGCTTCTCGGCGCTCTACAACCTGATCGCGGCGCCGGCCGCCATGCTGGGCCTGATCAATCCCTTTGTCGCGGCCCTGGCCATGTCGGGCTCATCCCTGGTGGTGACCCTCAACGCCCTGCGCATGCACAAGGCCGGCCGATGACCATCTTCTTCCTCCTGGCGCCCTTCTCGGTGTTGTTGGCCCTGCTGGGGCTCTGGGGGTTCTGGTGGACAGTGCGCAGTGGGCAGTACGACGACCCGGCCGGCGACGCGGCCCGCATCCTGATCGACGACGATGACGCCGGCCCGCCGGCTTTGATCCAGGTCAGGGCGCGAGAGGTCGATCCCGGCTGAATGGGCGGACCGCTATTCGGAGACCGCCCCGTGACCTCGCCTTCCGTCCTGCACGCCCCCAAGCCCGTGACTCTGGCCCTGAATGAGCTGATCGCCAGGTACGATGGCCGCGCCCCGCGCTACACCAGCTATCCGACGGCGGTGCAGTTCACGCCCCAGGTCGACGCGGCGACCTATCGCGGCTGGCTGGCGGCGCTGCCGCCGGCCGATCCGGTCTCCCTCTATCTGCACATCCCGTTCTGCGCGCGGCTCTGTTGGTACTGCGGCTGCAACACCCGGGCGGTGAACCGCCATGAGCCGGTCAGCGACTATGTCCAGCATCTGATCGCCGAGGCGGCCCTGTTACAGGACGCGCTGCCGGGCCGACTGCCGGCCAACGCCATCCACCTCGGGGGCGGCACCCCCAACATGCTCGCGCCGGGGGAGATGGACGCCATCTTCGGCGCGCTTCGTCGCATCTTCGACATCGCGCCCGACGCCGAGGTCGCCGCGGAACTGGACCCGGCCGTGCTCACCCGTGACTGGGTCCGCTCAGCGACCTCCCACGGCCTCTCGCGCGCCAGCCTGGGCGTCCAGAACCTGTCGCCCGAGGTGCAGGCCGCGGTGAACCGCCAGGAGAGCTTCGAGGAGATCGCCCAGTGCGTGGCCTGGCTGCGCGAGTTCGGGGTCGGCTCGATCAATCTCGACCTGATGTACGGCCTGCCACACCAGACCACGGTCAACACCCTGGCCACGATCGACAAGATCGTGACCCTGCGGCCCGAGCGCCTGGCCTTGTTCGGCTATGCCCATGTGCCCTGGATGAAGGCGCACCAGCAGCTTCTCGATGAGGCGGCGTTGCCGGGGGCCGCCGAGCGTCTCGACCAGAGCGAGGCCGCGGCCGAAAGACTGGTCTCGGAAGGCTATGTCCGCATCGGCCTGGATCACTTCGCGCTCCCCACCGACAACCTGGTGACCGCCCAGCGGGAAGGCCGGCTGCGCCGCAACTTCCAAGGCTACACCACCGACAGCGCCC
The DNA here is from genome assembly GCF_016772415.1 of Phenylobacterium glaciei. NCBI lineage: Bacteria > Pseudomonadati > Pseudomonadota > Alphaproteobacteria > Caulobacterales > Caulobacteraceae > Phenylobacterium > Phenylobacterium glaciei. The sequence continues at coordinate 2,978,938 of NZ_JAGSGD010000001.1, read as the reverse complement.
AGACCCTGCTGGGCCTTGGCGCCTCCTCGATCGGCAGTCTGCCCCAGGGGCTGGTCCAGAACATCGCCCAGGAGCTGCCGTGGCGAAACGCGGTGGCCGCCGGCGACCTGCCGATCGCGCGGGGGGTTGCGGTCACGGGCGAGGACCGTTTCCGGGCCGAGATCATCGAGCGGCTGATGTGTGACCTTGCGGTCGACCTAGCCGCCGTGTGCGGGCGCCACGGCCGGACCATGAGCGATCTGACCGATGAGCTTGCGGCTCTGCGGGCGTTCGCCGACGACGGCCTCGTGGTGAGGCAGGGGGAGCGGCTGTCCGTCACCGACCTGGGCCGCCTGGTGGTCAGATCCGTCTGCGCGGTGTTCGACACCTATTTCGCGCCCGAGGCCGGGCGGCACTCAAGGGCCCTTTAAAGAGTGGGGCTCAGAGAAGCATCGCGGCGTTGATCGCGGCGTTGAGGGAGTCCCCCAGCAGCGGCTTCTCGACGATCACCGCGCCGAGGAGGGCGGCCGTCTCGCGGATGCTGGGGCGCGGGTGGCTGGTGATCAGCAAGGCGGGCAAGTGCTCGTTCTTGGCGCGCAGGGCGGCCAGCGCTTCCAGCCCCGTCAGCCCGCTCAGGTTCTGATCCAGGACCAGGCAGACCGGCGCCGCGGGCAGGTCCGACAGCAGGAGCGCCTCGCCGCTGTCCAGCGCGGTGACGGCGAATCCGTCGAGTTCCAGCATGAAGGTCAGGGCCAGCCGCAGGGCGCTGTCGTCATCGACGAGGACCACATTGCGGGTAAACGGCGAGGGCGGCGGCAAGGCTGGTCTCCAGACGATCTGGAGAGTCTAGTCGCCTATGGAAGGGCCGCCTTGATGCAGCGCAATCACGCCGGCGATCAGTCGAACCCAGCCGTCAGCGCCATCCGGATCAATTCAGAGAGGCCCGAGGCGCCGGTTTTGGTCATCACATTGGCCCGATAGACCTCCACCGTGCGGGGGCTGATGCCGAGCTCGAAGGCGATCACCTTGTTGGCCTTGCCCTCCACCACACCGCGCAGGACCTCGGTCTCCCGCGGCGACAGGCTGGCCAGAAGCGTCTGGAAGGGTTCGGCCCCAACGCGGGCGGCGCCCGGCTTGGCCTGGTCGATGGCCATGCGGATCGCGCGCAGGAGCGCGTCGTCGTCGAAGGGCTTTTCCAGGAAGTCGGCGACGCCGGCCTTCATGGCCTCCACGGCCAGGGGCACGTCGCCGTGGCCGGTGATCATGATGATGGGCAGGTCGACATGCAGGGCCTTCAGATGGCGGGTCATCTCCAGGCCGTTCATGCCGGGCATCCGCACGTCGGTGACGATGCAGCCCCCAGACAGGCGGGCGGCGCCCTCGATGAAGGCGGTGGCCGAGTCGTAGGCGCGCGCCTCGAACCCGGCGCTCTCCAGCAGGAAGGACAGAGAATCGCGCATGGCGTCGTCGTCGTCGATCACATGCACGAGAGCCTCAGACGCCACCGTTCAGTTCCTCCTCGGGGATCGTTCGCAGGGTGAATGAGAAGATGGTCCCGCCGCCGGGCGCGGGCTCGGCCCAGATGCGACCGCCGTGAGCTTCGATGATCGTGCGCGAAATGGAAAGCCCGACGCCCATGCCGCTGACCTTGCTGGTGACGAAAGGCTGGAACAGGCGGGCGGCGACCTCGGGCGCGATGCCCGAGCCGGTGTCGATCACCCGGATGACCACCGTATCGTCATCACCGGGCGCGGAGGCCACCGTCAGCTCACGCCGCGGGCTCTCCTGCATCGCTTCGATGGCGTTGCGCATCAGGTTCAGCAGGACCTGCTGCACCTGCACCTTGTCGGCCAGGACGTAGGGGACCTCGGGCGAGATTTGGAAGTTGACCCTGACACCGGTTTCCTTGGCGCCGATCATCGCCAGGGCGCCAGCCTCCTCGATCAGCTTGGCCAGGGGCTCGACCCGCCGTTCGGACTCACCCTTGGAGACGAAGTCGCGAAGTCGCCGGATGATCTCGCCGGCGCGCAGGGCCTGATCGCCGGCCAAGACCAGGGCGTTGCGGACCTTGGCGGCGTCAGGCTGGTCCTGGTCGAGGATACGGACCGACCCCTTCACGTAGTTGGCGATGGCCGACAGCGGCTGGTTCAGTTCGTGAGCCAGGGCCGAGGCCATCTCGCCCAAGGCGGTCAGGCGCGAGACATGCACCAGCTCGGCCTGCAGATCCTGCAGCCGTCGTTCGGTGGCCTGGCTCTCGGACAGGTCCCGGACGAAGCCGGTGAAGAAGCGCTCGGACTGGGACTGCATCTCCCCCACCGAAAGCTCCATGGGAAAGGTGGAGCCGTCCTTGCGCTCGCCCACCACCACCCGGCCTATGCCGATGATGCGCCGCTCGCCGGTGGTCAGGTATCGCAGCAGATAGCTGTCATGGGCGTCGCGGTAGGGCTGGGGCATCAGCATGCTGACATTGCCTCCGATAACCTCGTCCTCGCGCCATCCGAACAGCCGCTCAGCGGTGGTGCTGAAGGACTGCATCACCCCGTGCTCGTCGATCACCACCATGGCGTCGGGCACGGTGTCGAGAATGGAGCGCAGGTGCGCCTCGCGCTCGCCCAAGTGAACCAGAGCGTCTGTGGTCTGGCCGGTCTGCCGCCGCAATCGCCAGCCGCCATAGGCGATGGCGGGGCCCATCAACAGGAACAGCAGGGCGTTGATCAGGTCGGCCGGATGAGAGAGCAGGGTGATCCCGCTGAGCGCGACTCCGGCGGCCAGGGTGAGGGCGGTGGCCAGCAGCGCGGGCCCGGGTCCCCAGAGGGCCGCGCTGACGATCACCGCCGGCATGAACAGCAGGAAGAATGGCCGGTCCTGGAAAATCGGCGTCAGGGCCCAGCGGGCGGCGATGGCCAGGCCCGAGAGCAGGGCCGCGCCCCCATAGCCGCTTAGAACCGCACCGATAGACCGTGTCTGCAGGCCGGGGAGCGACATTCGCATTCATCTGGGCTAGGCCGCCCGCTTGGCCCACGCAAGGGCCAAGTGTATGGCGGGGTTCAGGCGGCCAGGCCGCCCATACGGGCGATGTTGCAACGCGTCCACAGCATTTCCAGCGTCTGGGCCAGGTCGTCCATCATGGCGTCGGTGTGGGCGGGCGAGGGGGTGAAGCGCAGGCGCTCGGTCCCGCGGGGGACAGTGGGATAGTTGATCGGCTGGACGTAGACGCCATGCTCTTCCAGCAGGATGTCGCTGATCATCTTGCAGTGGACGGGATCACCCACCAGCACCGGAACGATGTGGCTCTCCGAGGGCATGACCGGCAGGCCGGCCTTGGTCAGCCTGGCCTTCAGGGCGGCGGCGCGCTCCTGATGGGCGATGCGGATCTCGTTGTGGTCCTTGAGATAGCGGATCGAGGCCACGGCGCCGGCCGCCAGGGCCGGCGGGATCGAGGTGGTGAAGATGAAGCCGTCGGCATAGGAGCGGATCGCATCGACGATCACCGCGTCGGCGGCGATATAGCCGCCCATGACGCCGAAGCCCTTGGCGAGCGTGCCTTCGATGATATCGATCTGGTCCATGACGCCGTCACGCTCGGCCACGCCCGCGCCGCGGGGGCCGTACATGCCCACCGCGTGGACTTCGTCCAGGTAGGTCATGGCGTTGTACGTCTTGGCCAGGGCCACCATCGCCCGCATGTCGGTGATGTCGCCGTCCATGGAGTAGACGCTCTCGAAAGCGATCACCTTGGGCGCGTCCAGCGGGACCTGCATCAGCAGCTCTTCGAGATGGGCCAGGTCGTTGTGGCGGAACACCCGGCGCTGCTCGCGCTTGCCGGCCCGGATGCCGCTGATCATCGAGTTATGGTTGAGCTCGTCGGAGAACATGATCAGACCCGGCAGGATCTTGTAGAGGGTCGAGAGCGACGCCTCGTTGGACACATAGCCGGAGGTGAACAGCAGGGCGGCTTCCTTGCCGTGCAGGTCAGCCAGCTCGGCCTCCAGCTCGACATGGTAGTGGGTGGTGCCGGAAATGTTGCGCGTGCCGCCCGAGCCTGCGCCGGCCTCATCGATGGCCTGATGCATGGCGTCGAGGACGACCGGGTTCTGGCCCTGGCCGAGATAGTCGTTGGAGCACCAGACGATGACGTCTGAGGAGACCCCGTCCTCACGCGTCCAGGTCGCTCGCGGGAACTGTCCACGGTGACGCTTCAGGTCGGCGAAGACCCGATAACGTCCCTCGGCATGGATCTGCTCCATGGCGCGTCGGAAGGGGGCCCTGAGATCCATGTCGCAAGCTCGCATTGCCGGGCCAACTCTGCCCGGCTCTCCAATGAGACGTCCTGGAAGCCGTGCCCTTGATCTGGGTCAAGCTTGCGATGGATCAAGGCGACGAGGCGCCGGGGATGTGAGTCCTCGGCCATGGCTTGGCTCCTTATTCTCTCGCTGGTGACGGCGATCCCGGCGCCGTCCCCGAGCGTCCAGGGCTTCATGAGCGCCGCCGATCTGGCCGTGCTGTGCGAGCCGCAGGATGAGGCCTCAGCCCTGTGTCTCGGCTATCTGGTGGGGGCGATGGACCAGCTGTTGGCGCGCCAGGCGCGCCGCTCCGCCGCTCGGCACACCATCTGCCTGCCCAAGGGCGTGACCGCCGAAGCGATGCGCGACGCCATCATGACCCGGTTGACGCGTGATCCAAGGAACCGGCCCGAGGCCGCGGCCGATGCGATCCGCCAGGCGGCTCAGGCAGAGTACGGTTGCCGGGCGGTCCAGCCTGATTGACCTCGATCAAGGCGGGTCACGATGCCGTCGTACAAGGTGACCGGACAGTTTGGAGCACACACATGTTCAGTCACATCACCCCCTATCTCGCCATGGTCATCGCCGGTTTCGTGAGCTTCATCGTGGCGCTCGCGTATGGGCGGCTGCGCTCCATGGGCGACGACAAAGCCGGCAAGTGAGCGACACCAGGCGCTTGCCGGAGACGCCGGCGGGTCTGGTCGGGTTGCTGCTGGTCAGCGTCGCGGCGGCTATCCCCGTGAGTCTGCTCAGCTGGCCGGGATCGCGACCGGGCTTGCGCTAGGTCAAGGCGGCCGTCCGCCGGGGCGAGAAGTCTATCGGAACATCGGAGCCATCATGAGCCTGCAAGACATACTGCTACACATCGATACCTATCCGGAGCCGACCTCGGACGCCGCCATAGACGCCGCGGTGCAGGTCGCCGCGCGACTGGGCGCCCAGATCACGGCCCTGGCCATGCCCATCTCGATCCCGGTGAAGAGCAACATCATCGCCGAACGCCTGATCGGCCTGACCGGCATGGCGCGGGAGGAGGAGGCTCGCAGCCTGGCCGCCTGCCGCCACGTGCTGGACCGCTTCAAGGCGCGGGCTGAGGCCACCGGCGTGTTCCGGGGCGTGCTGCTGGAGCAGGTCCAGCTGCCGGACTTCGCCTTCCACGTCGCCCGCAGGGCGCGCGCCCGCGACCTCTGCATCGTGCCTCTCGCCAGCGGCATGGATGGCCAGGAGGGGGTGGCCGAGGCGGTGATCTTCCATTCCGGCCGCCCGGCCCTGGTGATGCGGAGCGAGGCCAAGGCGTCCGCGAAGCTGACCGGCGGCGTGGCGGTGCTGGCCTGGGACGGTAGCGTGCCCGCGGCGCGCGCCATGGCCGACGCCCTGCCGATCCTGCGGGGCATGCGCCAGGTCCGGGTCCTGACCATCCTCAATGAAAAGGCCTCTGCGACCGCAGGTCTCGCCCAGGACGCCGCCCGCCATCTTCAGGCCCATGGGATTGAGACGGCCATCGACGAGGTGGACGCCCAGGGCGAGTTCATCAGCCGAGTGCTGGACACCTATCTGAGCCGGACGCAGGCCGACCTGATGGTGATGGGCGCCTACGGCCATTCCCGGCTGCGCGAAATGATCCTGGGCGGGGCCACCGAGCACATGCTGCGCCGGGCCCAACTTCCCGTCCTGATGTCTCACTGACGGGGCGTTGACGGGGATCAAGGCGACCCGCCCGGCCCCGCGACAGGATGATGAAAACCGGAGGCGACCCTATGACCTATCGCGATATCCTCGTTCATATCGATGACACGCCGGCGTCCTCGGCCCGGGCCACCGCCGCGGCCGAACTTGCTCTGCGCTCCAACGCGCACGTGAGCGGGGTCTTCCTGAAGAGCGCGTTCCTGCACAATTACATGGCCGGGGAAGCCTTGGCCTATATGTCTCCCAGTGACATCGACTCCATCCTGAAGGACCACGCCTCGGCGGTTCTGAAGGCCGCGGAGCGGGGCCGCGAGATCTTCGAGAGCGCCACGGCCAAGGTCGGGGTGTCCTCGGAGTGGATGGTGATCGATGGCGATTTCACCGCCCCCATGGCCGCCTGCGCCCGACGATCCGACCTCACCATCTTTCCCACGATCGCCTGCGCGCCCCTCGGCCAGCACACCATCAGCGCGGCGGACCTGGGGCTGACGAGCGGCGGCCCGGTCCTGGTGGTCCCCGAGCACGGGGTCACGCGGGATGTCGGCAAACGGGTGCTGATCGCCTGGAAAGGCACACGCGAGTCTGCCCGGGCCCTGCACGACGCCTGGCCGCTGGTGATGGGTGCGGAGCAGGTTCACATCCTGGTGGTGTCGCCGCAGGGCGAGGGCGGGGCCGACGGCCTGCTGCAGCGCCACCTGGAACGGCATGGCCGCGAAGCCAAGGTCATCGTGGACCGCAGCCACGACGCCTCGGCCGCGGCGATCCTGCGCGGGCACGTGAAGGCTCTGGATATCGACCTGGTGGTGATGGGCCTCTACGGCCGCAATCGGGTGCAGGAACTGGTGTTGGGCGGGGTAAGCCACGACATGGTCAGCGACCCGCCGACAGCCTTGCTCATCTCTCACTAGAGCATATCGTTTTAGACGGAACCGCGTCGCGGTCCCGGCTGAAACGTGACTCATGAACCGATCAGGCTCTGGATGTGAGCGCTGGCGGCGTCCGCCGCCGGCGAAACCCTAGTCGGCCAGGCGGGCCAGGGCGCAGCGGTTGCTGATCTTGAAGATGCGCGACCCTAAGAACTCCACCACCAGGGCGCTCTGGAGCTGGGTCAGCATCCGCGAGACCGTCTCGATGGTCAGGCCCAGATAGTCGGCCATGTCCTGGCGGCCCATGGGCAGGGTCACCGCCTCGGCGCCTCGCCGATCGGCAAGCTCCATCAGGAAGCTCGCCACCCGTTCCGCCGCGGTCTTGCGGCCCAGAAGCAGCAGATGATCCTGGGTGCGGTCCAGTTCACGATTGGTGGCCGTCCAGGTCAGCCGTCCGAACGCCTCGTCGCCCGCCACCGCGCGCAGGGCCGAGGCCTTCACCACCAGGATGATGCCGTCGCTGAGCGCTTCGGCCGAGAAGCGGTGGTGGTCGCTGGCTTCCACGCCGAACATCTCGCCGGGGTAGTAGAAGCCGCCGATCTGCCGCCGCCCGTCGCTCATGACCCGGGTGGTGCGCACCGCGCCGCTGATGACGCGGTAGATCAGGTCGGCCTTCTCATCCTGGCCATAGATCTCCTCATCCTTGGCGAAGGTCATCCGCACGCCCAGGCTCATCATGAGGTCGTCTGCCGCAGCTCGTGGGCCGGGCATGAAGGGGGCGGTGGTGTCGTCGAGGCGGTGCGTCTGGGTCATCAGCAAGTTCCCTTGATCGATGATCCATGGCTAGGGCGTTCGCGCCTCGACTGACATTCGGGTCAGCCCCTTAAGTAGTGCTACGGAGGTCGGCTCCGGTGGCGGCTTCGTCGGGCTTATGGAAGGCCGCCGCGCCCTCACGGGCCTCGCCTATTCGGCGAGGAAGGTTTCGACCGCGTCCATGAAGCCGTCGAGCCGGTCGTGGTGGACCCAGTGTCCGGCGCCTTCGAAGTTCACCAGCCGGGCGTTTCGGAAGTGCTGGATGCGGCCGTCGATCACCGGGTCCGAGGCCCAGGATTCCGCGCCGCGCACCAGCAGGACCGGGGTGGTGATCTGGCTCCAGAGCCGGTGCTGGTCGGCGTGGGACAGACCGCCGACGCCGCCGCCGGTGTGGTTGTCGAACTTCCAGCTATAGGTCCCGTCCTCGTTCTGGTTGACGCCGTAGATGGTCAGGTGGCGCGCCTGCTCGGCCGAAAGATGGGGGTTCTGCTCGGCCATGCGGGCGATGGCCTCATCGAGGCTGGCATAGCGGCGCGGGGTGCGGCCGGAGTTCTTGCGCCGGTCATCGACCCAGGTCCGCAGCCGCTCCTCCACGGGGCGCTTGGCCTGCTCGGCCATGACCGCGGGGGAGGGGCCGAGACCCTCGATGGCGACGATCTTCTTCACGCTCTCGGGAAAGGCGCCGCAGTAGTTCAGCGCGATCCCCGCGCCGAGCGAGTGGGAGATGATGGTGGCCGGCGCCATGTCCTTCTGATGGATGATCTGAGCCAGGTCGTAGAGGTAGGCGGCGTTGTCGTAGCCGCCGCCCACCGCCCATTCGCTGTCGCCATGGCCGCGAAGATCGGGCGCGATCACATGGTAGCGGTCGCGGAGCCGTTGGGCGACCCAGTCCCAGTTGCGGCAGTGGTCGCGGCCGCCATGGACCAGGACCAGCGGCGGCGCGCCCTCGTTGCCCCAGTCGACATAGTGCAGGCGCAGCCGCTGCGAGAAATAGAAGTGGGATGTCGGGCCTTCCATGGCGGTCTCCGTAAGCCAGCGGCGCGACCCTTAGCACGCGCCGCCGCCCCATCTCATGAGAGGCTTGAGATTCGCGATTTGGCCGCGGTCGGCGAGGGCATGGGCGGCGGGCCTCACGCTCTATCCGGTGCGGCCGCACCCCTTGCCGAAGTAGCCTAGAGGTCGCCCTGGTCCAGCAGGGTCAGGTAGAGGAACTGCGGCGCGCGGACCCCGGCCTTGCGGCGGATCTCCACCAGGGCGGCGGACTCAAAAAAGGTCCGGGCGCGCTCCAGGCTGGTCCATCGGGAGAAGTGGACGATGCGGTTGGCGTCGTCGTCCTGAGCCAGGACCTGGAAGCTGAGTTCGCCGGCGGCCTTGCGCAGGGCCGCGGCCTCGTCGAACACCGCCTTCCAGGCGGGATAGTCTGCGACCTCGTGGAGGATCAGCACATGGGGCTCACCCATGGAGGCGCTGCCCGAAGAAGGCGAGGATCTCGTCGCGGGCCGCGATCGTCGGCTCACCGGTCGCGTCGATCAGGTGGGCGGTGACCACGCTGTGGGGAAAGGCCACGTGCCGCTGGAAAAAGGGCGGCGGGTCGGTGTGGGCGGCGCTGTCGGGCAGGGTGCGGCTGACGAACCGGTCGCCGAGCGCCTGGGAGAGGGCGGCGAACCGCTCGGCCCGGCAGACCTGGTCGCCCTCGAACCTGTAGGCGAGCACCGTCAGGTCCTCGCGGTCAAGCCGGGCACGCACGGCGGCGAGCTCTGCGGGCGCGATGTCCAGGCCGCCGGGATCGTCCAGGGGCAGGGAGGGTTGGGACAGCACCGGCGCCAGCACCGCGCTTTCCAGCATCATGGTCAGGGCGAAGTTGCCGGTGAAGCACATGCCGATGGCCCCGACGCCGGGACCGCCGCACTCCGCATGGGCCTGGCGGGCGAGGGCGCGGAGCCAGGTGGTCACGGGGCTGGAGCCGCCGGCTCCGAAGGCGCGGAACTCGGCGCTGACACAGGCCCGCCGGAAGACGGCCGCTCCCTCGTCGGCTCCCGGAACCGCCCCGTCGCGGCCAAACAGGGAGGGCATGTAGACGGTGAAGCCGGCGTCGCGGACCCAACGGGCGAAGCGCGCCACGTGCGGGCTGATGCCAGGCATCTCGGTCATCACGATCACGGCGGGGCCGGTTCCGGCGATGTGGACCACCTTGGTTGCGCCTTCCAGCGTGATCTCCCGGGGTTCGAAGTCGGTCAGGGGATCGTCACTCTGAGGCATGGTCGGGCTCCGCTCGCGATGTCCCGGTTAGAATTGCGCGGGCCCCGGCTCGGCGATAGAGTCGAATACGACACTTTTCGCGGAGAATTCGCCAATGACGCGTGTCGCGGTCCTGGCCCTGCCGGGCGGACTGGCTTCCAGCCTGGCCATCACCCTCGACGCCCTGGACACCGCCAACCGGGTGAGCGTGAACGGGGGTCGCCAGGCGCCCTTCGAGGTGCTGACGGTCAAGGCCGGGCGCGGGACGCCGCCGGCCCTGGGGCGCGGCGACCTGCTGATCATCCCGGGTCTCGGAACCCGCTCCGAGGACGAGTTGATCGCCGGCCTGGCCACCCCCGCCGTGCGCCGCGCCGCGCGGATCGCCGCCCTGAGCCATACGGCAGGCGCCTGCGTGGCGGCCTCCTGCGCCAGCACCTTCATCCTGGGGGAGGCGGGCCTGCTCTCGGGTCGGCGGGCGACGACCACCTGGTGGCTGGCGCCGGTGTTCCGCCGGCTGCACCCGGATGTGGATCTGGTCGCCGACCAGATCGTGGTGGCCGACTGGCCGATCGCCACGGCGGGCGCGGCCATGGCGCAGATGGACCTGATGCTGGCGGTGATCGCCAAGTTCGCCAGTCCCGGCCTGTCGGAGGCCTGCGCGCGATACCTGCTGCTGGACCAGCGCCGCTCCCAGGCGCCGTACATGGCGGTGACCTTCCTGGCCGGGCAGGACCCGCAGATCGCCCGCGCCGAGGCCTGGGCCCGCGCGCACATCGCCCGCGACTTCAGCATGGACGAACTGGCCTCCGCGGCGGGCCTGGCGCCGCGCACCTTCGCCCGCCGCCTGGCCTCGGTCTGCGGCCTGTCGCCGGTGAAGTTCGCTCAGCGCATCCGGATGGAGGCCGCCGAGCGCCTGCTGGAGACCACCCGGCTGTCGGTGGACGAGGTGGCCCGGCGGGTCGGCTACGCCGAACCCTCGACCCTGCGCCGCCTGATCCGGCGCGAGGCGCGACGGTCACCGGCGGAACTGCGCCGGGCGGTTTAGGCCTCGCTGTCCTGGCCATACCAGCGGTAGCCGACGCCGGGCTCGGTGACGATCTGGGTGGGGCTGGCGGGATCGGTTTCGATCTTGGCGCGAAGCTGGGCGATGAAGACGCGCAGGTACTGGACGTCGGCCTCGTGGGCCGGGCCCCAGACGGCGGTGAGCAGCTGGCGATGGGTGATCACCTTGCCCCCGCCCTCCACCAGCTGGGCGAAGAGGTCATACTCCTTGGGCGACAGGCGGATGGCGACGCCGGCCCGGGTGACCATGCGCTTGATCAGGTCGATGGTCAGGTCGCCGGCCACGATGATGGGCTCGGCGCCCTTCTGGTGCAGGCGATGGCGCAGGGCGACCCGCAGACGGGCCAGCAACTCCCCGACCCCGAAGGGCTTTTCCACATAGTCATCGGCGCCCAGGTCCAGGGCGTCGATCTTCTCGGTCTCCTTGTCGCGGGCCGAGAGGATGATGATCGGGCCGTCGTAGAAGGCGCGCGCCTTGGCGAGCGCCTCCTTGCCGTCCATGTCGGGCAGGCCGAGGTCCAGGACCACGGCGTCCGGTGGCTTGCGGGCGATCTCGCGCAGGCCATCGGTGGCGGTGTCGGCGCGCACCGCCTCATAGCCCGCGGCCTCAAGGGCCGGCTGCAGGAATCGGTGAATCTGCGGCTCGTCGTCGATCACCAGGACGCGGGGGCGGGAGGCCGTCAAAGGAGATGCTCCGGCATCTTGTTGGCCTTGGGCAGGCTGATGAGGATGCGGGTGCCGCGGCCGTCGTGGATGGGGCTGGCCGCCGCGATGCGCCCGCCCATGGCCTCCACGAAGCCCTTGGAGATCGCCAGGCCCAGGCCCGCGCCCTTGCCGCGGTCGGTAGACTCCTCCATGCGGCGGAAGCGCTCGAAGACCCGCTCCAGCTCGCTGGTGGGGATGCCGCGGCCCTCGTCCTCGATGCTGATCACCACGTTGCTGCGGTCCTCATAGGCGGCCAGTTCGATGGAGGAGCCGTCGGGACTGTAGCTGATGGCGTTTTCCAGGATATTGACCAGGGCCTGTTCCAGCAGGGAGGGATCGGCCTTGACCATGGACAGCTCTGGCGGGAATTCGCGGACCAGCTTGCGGCCCTGCGCCCGGCGCTTCACCCGGTCGGCGGCGGCGCGCAGGACGTCGCGGATATCCACCCATTCCCGGCGCGTGACCAGGGCCCCACCCTCCAGTCGCGTCATGTCCAGCAGGTCGCCGACATAGCGGTTCAGGCGCTCGGCCTCCTCGCGGATGCTGATCAGAAGGTCGCGCTGCACCTTGGCGGTGAGCGACTTGCCGTAGTCCAGCAGGGTGGTGACCGAGCCCAGCACCGTCGACAGCGGCGTGCGCAGGTCGTGGCTGACGGAATTCAGCAGGGCGCCTCGCAGGCGGTCGGTGCGGCGCAGGGCTTCGGCGTCCACGGCCAGGGCCGCCAGTTCCGCCCGCTCCAGGGCCACGGCGCCCTGGTCCAGCATGGCGGTGACGAAGCGCTCGTCCTCCTCGACGCTCACCGTTCCCCCCTCGACGCCGGCCACGCCCGCGCGGGCCTTCACGCCCTGAAGAGGCCGGAAGGTCCAAGCCGCGTTGGGCAGGGTGCCGGTGCCGGCCCCGGCGGGTTCGCCCTTTTCCCAGGCCCAGCGGGCGGCGGCCATGTCGCCGGGCGCGAGGATCTCCAGGGGCGGGCAGGCCGCGGTGATGGCGATGTCGTCGGCCTTGGGGGTCAGGACCACGGCCCCGCCGCCGGTGGCCGCGGCCAGCTGTTCGGCCAGGGCCTGGGCGGCGTCCTCGAACCGTGCGGCCGACGACAGGCGTCGGCTGGCGGCCAGCAGGGTGGCGATGGCCGAGGCGCGGCGGGAGACGGCCCGGCTCTGGTCGCGGATACGCCCGGTCAGCCAGCCGGTGGTCATGGCCACCAGGAAGAACACCGCGAAGGTCAGGGTATCTGACGCCTGCCCGATCAGGATGGTCAGGCGGGGCTCCAGGAAGAAGAAGTTGTAGGCCAGGGCCGCGACGCCCGCCGCCGTCACCGCCGGCCAGAGACCGAAGGCGAGCCCCGAACCCAGGACGCTGAGCATGAAGATCATGGCCAGGTCCGCGCCGTCCGAGAACCGGTCGGTGACGGCGGCGACCCCGCCTGCAAGGGCCACCATCAGTAGGGCGCCGGCATGCCCGCGCCAGGCAGGAGCCTCCACGCCGCGCCGGGGTCGCGGCGGCGGCGGCGCGAGGGGCTGGCCGGACGCCTCAGTGATAACGTGCAGGGCCGCGCCGGCGGCCTCGTCCAGGAGGGCCGGGATCAGGGCGCGGTGGAAGGGATTGCGCGGACGGCGCGCGGGCTTGCCCACCACGATCTGGGTGACGTTGTTGCGCCGGGCATAGTCCAGGACGCTGGCCACCAGGTCATCGCCGGTCAGCACCACGGTGGCGCCGCCCAGCTGCTCGGCGAGCTTCAGGACCTCGTTGAGGCGGGCGGTCCCCATGACAGCTGGCGGCGGCGCGTTGGGGCGCTCGACGTGGGCCACGGTCCAGGGGGCGTCCATCATCATGTCCGACAGCCGCCGCCCGGCGCGGACCAGGGAGCTGGCGGCGGGGTCGGGCCCCACCAGCACCAGGATGCGTTCGCCAGCGGCCCAGGGTCCCTCGACCCCGGCCCGCTTCATCTCCCCCAGCAGCTGGTCGTCCACCGTCTGGGCGGCCCGGCGCAGGGTGAGTTCGCGCAGGGCGGTCAGGTTCTCGGCCTTGAAGAACCGGTCGCCGGCCAAGCGGGCGGTCTCGGGCAGGTAGATCTTCCCCTCGGCCATGCGGGCGCGCAGCTCGCTGGGGGTGATGTCGATGACCTCGATCTCGTCGGCGCCCGACAGGGTGGAGTCTGGCACCGTCTCCTGCTGGCGTACCCCGGTGATCTTCCAGACCACATCCACCAGGCTCTCCAGGTGCTGGACGTTCAGTGTCGTCCAGATGTCGATGCCGGCGGCCAGCAACTCCTCGACGTCCTGCCAGCGCTTGGGGTGGCGCGAGCCCGGAGCGTTGGAGTGGGCGTATTCGTCGATCAGCAGCAGCTCGGGCTTGCGGGCCAGCGCCGCATCGATATCGAACTCCAGCAGGGTGTGGTCGCGATAGGCGATGGGCTGGCGGGCCATGACGTCCAGGCCGCGCAGCAGAGCCTGGGTCTCGCGGCGGCCGTGGGTTTCGACGACGCCCACCACCACATCGCCGCCCTCGGCCTTTCGACGGCGGGCGGCGCGCAGCATCTCGTAGGTCTTGCCCACCCCCGGGGCCATGCCGAGGAACACCTTCAGCCGCCCCCGCCCGGGTTTGGCGGTGGCGGCCAGCAGGGCGTCCGGATCGGGACGGCGCGGTTCGTCGGGGCTCATGGGACGCGAGGGTGACGGACCGGATAGCGCGCGTCGAGGGCGAGGTTGGTCATCAGCACATTGACCCGCGGCTGGCCCAGGAAGCCCAGGGTCCGGCCGGCGGTGTGGGTGGTGATCAGGGCCTCCACCTCTGCGACGGTGGCGCCTCGGGCGGCGGCGATACGGGCGGCCTGGCGATGGGCGGTCTCCGGCGAGATGTCGGGATCGAGGCCCGAGGCCGACGTCGTCACCGCGTCGGCGGGGATTGGGCCGGGGGCTTCCTTGCGCAGGGCGTCGGCGTCGGTGGCGATGCGCTTGGCGAGGTCTTCGTTCATCGGGCCGAGGTTGGAGCCGGAGGAGGCCGAGGCGTCGTAGCCCGTGCCGGCCGCCGAAGGGCGGGGATGCAGGTACTCCGGCTTGGCGAAGCCTTGGCCGATCAGGGCCGAGCCGATCACCTGGCCCTTGGCGTCGTGGACCAGGCTGCCATTGGCGGCGGCGGGCAGGGCCACCTGGGCGATCCCGGTGATCGCCATCGGATAGACCAGGCCCAGCAGCACGGTGAAGAAGCCCGTGGAGACCAGGGCGGGGCGAAGTTGAGCGAGCATGGAAATCCTCACGCGAGACGCAGGCCTGAGACGACCAGGTCGATGACCTTGATGCCGACGAAGGGGGCGATCAGGCCGCCCAGGCCGTAGACCAGCAGGTTGCGGGACAGGAGCTTGGCCGCCCCGATCGCCCGGTACTTCACGCCGCGCAGGGCCAGCGGGATCAGCATGACGATGATGACGGCGTTGAAGATCACCGCCGACAGAATCGCGCTCTGCGGGCTGCCCAGGTGCATGATGTTAAGCGCGCCCAGCGCCGGCAGGGAGCCTGCGAACATCGCCGGGATGATGGCGAAGTACTTGGCCACATCGTTGGCGATGGAGAAGGTGGTGAGCGCGCCCCGGGTGATCAGCATCTGCTTGCCGACCTCGACGATCTCCAGGACCTTGGTGGGGTCGCTGTCGAGGTCGACCATGTTGCCGGCCTCGCGGGCGGCCTGGGCGCCGGTCTGCATGGCGACGCCGACATCGGCTTGGGCGAGGGCGGGCGCGTCGTTGGCGCCGTCGCCGCACATGGCCACCAGCCGGCCCTTGGCCTGCTCCTCGCGGATCATCCGCAGCTTGTCCTCCGGCGTGGCCTCGGCGAGGAAGTCGTCGACGCCCGCCTCGCTGGCGATGGCCGCGGCGGTCACCGGGTTGTCGCCGGTGATCATCACCGTGCGCAGGCCCATGCGGCGCAGGTCGGCGAAGCGCTCCTTCACGCCGGGCTTCACGACGTCCTTCAGGTGGATGACACCGACGAGCGCGCCGTTCTCGCTCACCGCCAGCGGCGTGCCGCCCGAGCGGGCGATGCGGTCGACGGCGGCGCTGAACTCCGGCGGGATCTGGTCGGGGGTGAGGTCGAGGCTGCGGATCACCGCGTCCACCGCGCCCTTGCGCCAGGCGTGGCCGTCGGCGTCCAGGCCCGACTGACGGGTGGTGGCCGAGAAGGCGATCAGGGTCGCGCCCTTGGGGACTTCGGCCGTGAGGCCCTGGTTGCGGGCCAGTTCGACGATGGAACGGCCCTCCGGGGTCTCGTCGCCCAGGGAGGCCATCAGGGTGGCGCGCAGGACGACCTCGGGGCGGACGCCGGGGGCGGGGATCACCTCGGTGGCCATGCGGTTGCCGAAGGTGATGGTGCCGGTCTTGTCCAGCAGCAGGGTGTCGACGTCGCCGGCGGCCTCCACGGCCCGGCCGGAGGTGGCGAGCACATTGACCTTCAGCAGCCGGTCCATGCCGGCGATGCCGACGGCCGAGAGCAGGCCGCCGATGGTGGTGGGGATCAGGGTGATGAACAGGGCGCCCAGGATCATCGGGGGAAGGGTGATCCCCGAATAGGCGCCCAGGCCCACCAGGCTGACCACGGCGATCAGGAAGATCAGGGTCAGTCCGGCCAGCAGCACGGCCAGGGCCAGCTCGTTGGGGGTCTTGCGGCGGTCGGCGCCCTCGACCATGGCGATCATGCGGTCGAGGAAGGTGTTGCCCGCCTCCGAGGTGATGCGGATCTTGAGCCAGTCGGAGACCACGGTGGTGCCGCCGGTGACGGCGGACCGGTCGCCGCCGGACTCGCGGATGACGGGGGCGCTCTCGCCGGTGATGGCGGCTTCGTTGACCGAGGCGACGCCCTCAATGATCTCGCCGTCGGCGGGGATCACGTCGCCGGCCTCCACCAGGACGATCTCTCCGACCCCCAGCAGGTGGGCCGGGGTGGGGACGATGGTCCCGGTCTTGGAGTCGACGATCAGCTTGGCTTTCGTCGTGACGCGGGTGGCGCGCAGGTTGTCGGCGGCGGCCTTGCCCCGGCCCTCGGCGATGCTCTCGGCGAAGTTGGCGAACAGCACGGTGGCCCAGAGCCAGGCGGCCATCTGGATCGCGAAGCCCGCGCCCGCGCCCTGGGCGATGGCAAGGCCCGCCGAGAGGGTGGCCAGGATGGCGACGATCTCGGTGGTGAGGATGACCGGATTGCCGGCCAGTTTGCGGGGATCGAGCTTGACGAAGGCCTGGCGCAGGGCGCGGCCCATCTGGGCGGCGGAGACCCCGCCGCCGAGCTTGGGGGCGCGGCGGGTCGGCTCGCCGGGGACGTAGGAGGTGGTCATGTCAGGACGCCTTGAACGCAGGGGTCAGAGGCGCGCCATCGTCTGCAGCACCTGGAAGTGCTCGACGATGGGGCCAAGGGCGAGAGCCGGGAAGAATTGCAGGCCGCCGAGGATCAGGATCACGCCCACCAGCAGGCCGACGAACTGGCCGGTGTCGGTGGGCATGGCGCCGGCGGTGGGGGCGAGCTTGGGCTTGGCGGCCATGGAGCCGGCGATGGCCAGGATGGCGATGGCCGGGGGGAAGCGGCCCAGCAGCATGGCGATGCCGAGGGTGGTGTTCCACCAGGGGCTGTTGGCGGTCAGCCCCGCGAAGGCCGAGCCGTTGTTGGCCGTGGCCGAGGCGTAGGCGTAGAGGATCTCCGACAGGCCGTGCGGGCCGTGGTTCAGCAGGCCTTTCAGCGCCACCGGCAGGACGGCGGCCACGGCGGCGAAGCCCAGCATGGAAAGCGGGATCACCAGCACGGCCAGCATGGCGAGCTTGATCTCCCGGGCCTCCACCTTCTTGCCCATGTACTCGGGCGTGCGGCCGACCATCAGGCCCGCCACGAACACCGCCAGCAGGGCCATGACCACCATGACGGCGAGGCCCGAGCCGATGCCGCCGGGCAGGATCTCGCCCAGCATCATCAGGAACATGGCCACCATCCCGCCCACCGGCATGAAGCTGGCGTGCATGGCGTTGACCGAGCCGTTGGAGGCGCCGGTGGTGGACGCAGCCCAGACGGCGGAGGACGGCGCGCCGAAGCGGACCTCCTTGCCCTCCATGTTCTGGGACGCCTCCACATGGGCGGCGACCAGGGAGGGGGCGGCTTGCGTCTCCGACCAGTAGATGGCGCTGGCGCCGGCCGACAGCAGGATGGCGGCGGCGGCCACCAGGGCGCGGATGTCCTTGCGCGCCAGGGCCGAGCGGCCGAAGGCGAAGAAGGCGCCCCAGCCCAGCACGTTGATCGAGACCGCGGTCAGGAAGTTGGTGATCGGGCTGGGGTTCTCAAAGGGGTGAGCCGAGTTGACGTTGAACACCCCGCCGCCGTTGATCCCCAGCATCTTGATGGACAGCTGGCTGGCGGTGGCGAACAGCGAGATCTGCTGCTCGCCACCGTCGAGGGTGTGGGCGGTGACCGAGGCGGCCAGGGTCTGCGGCACGCCCAGCGCCACCAGGACCAGGGCGAAGACGATGGCCAGCGGCAGCAGGACGTAGAGCGTTGTGCGCGTCAGGTCGGCCCAGAAGTTGCCGACGCCCTCGCCGCGATGGCTGATGAAGGCCCGCGCCAGGGCCGCGGCGATGGTGGCCCCGGTGGCGGCCGACAGGAAGTTCTGGGTGGTCAGTCCGATCATCTGGCTGAGCGCGCTCATGGTGGTCTCGCCACCGTAGGACTGCCAGTTGGTGTTGGTGACGAAGCTGACCGCGGTGTTGAATGCGAGGTCCGGCGAGAGGCCCGCAAAGCCTTGCGGATTAAGGGGTAGCACCCCCTGCAGGCGCAGGATGGCGTAGAGGATGACGAAGCCCGCGGCGTTGAAGGCCAGCAGGGCGGCAGCGTAGCCGAGCCAGGTCTGGCTCTTGGCCGGATCGACGCCGCAACCGGCATAGACCAGCCGCTCGACGGGCTTGAGCACGGGGTCGAGCCAGGTGCGCTCGCCGTTCCAGACGCGGGACATGTAGACCCCCAGGGGCCAGCCCAGGCCGATGGCGGCGGAGAGGGTGAGGGCGATTTCGGCCCAGCCTTGCCAGTTCATGGCGGGCGCTCCCTAGAAGCGGTCGGGGCGCAGCAGGGCCGCGACCATGTAGACGCCGATGACGACGGCGCCGGCGGCCCAGATCAGGGTCTCGGCCATGGCTAGAGGCGCCTCAGCGCGATGGCGAAGGCGGCGAACAGGGCGAAGGCCCCGAGGCCGGTGGCGAGGAAGAGAAGGTCCAACATGTCGGCGTCCTGGATGGAACAGGACGCGGTTGTGGACCCGGGGACCGTCAGGCTTCGAGACGGAAGGCCGAACCGGGGCGTAAGGGCGGAATAAGGGTCAGGGGCGCACCACGCAGCGGAAGCCGACATGGGAGGTGGAGCTGTCGAGGCTCTGCGCGTGGCGCGCGGCCGGCCGATAGCGCTGACAGTAGGAGGGCGCGCAGAGGTGGGAGCCGCCCTTCAAAACCTTGCGGGGTATGGTGGGAGCGTCGGGATCAAAGCTGTCGGCCGGGTCGGCGCAACAGGCCGACATTGGCCGACAAGTGACCGTCCAGGTGTCACGCGTCCATTCCCAGACATTGCCGATCATGTCGGCCAGGCCGTAGCCGTTGGCGGGGAAGCTGCCGACCTTAGAGGTCCGGAAGCGGGGTTTCAGGCTGTGGTGCGGGAACTGGCCCTGCCAGGTGTTGGCCATCAGCTTGCCGTTCGGCGACAGCTCGTCGCCCCAGGCGAACTCGGTGTCGGCGAGACCGCCGCGGGCCGCGAACTCCCACTCGGCCTCGGTGGGCAGATCAGCCTTGGCCCAGGCGGCATAGGCCTCGACGTCGGTCCAGGCGACGTGGACGACGGGGTGCTCCCACAGGCCGGCGAGACCGCTGTCGGGCCCGAGGGGATGGCGCCAGTCGGCGCCGGCCACGTAGCGCCACCAGCCGCCGGGATTGTCCAGGGGCACGGGGCCGGGGGGCGGGGTGAAGACCAGGGAGCCGGCCACCAGGGCATCCGGCGGCGCGCCGGGATAGTCGGCAGGATCGGGCGTCCGCTCGGCGAAGCTGGTCCAGCCGGTCTCGCGGACGAAGCGGGCGAACTGGCGGTTGGTGACGGGGGCGGTGTCGATCCAGAAGCCGGCCACGGCCGCCTCGCGGGCCGGCGCCTCCTCGGCATAGTGATGGTCCGATCCCATGCGGAATGCGCCGCCAGCAATCCAGGTCATGCCGGGGCGGCGCGCGCCCGGCGCGATGGAGATTTCGGGTTTGGTCTGTCGCATCACGCCTCCCTGTCGCGCATTGTCACCACCGGCGCCAAACCGTATCGCTCAAGGCGCGGGTCATGGCGACTCGGGGAGTTAGGCATGGCTGATCACGAGGCGTGGTTCGCGGCCGGCGGCGGCATGGAGAGCGTGGCGGGCTTCATCTCGCCCCGCTCGGCGCGCACCTTCTCGACCCTGCTGTCCTGGCAGCTGCAGGCGGGCCTGCGGGGCTCGCTGGCCGAGATCGGCACCTATTACGGCAAGACCTTCGTGGGCATGGCCCTGGCGGCCGGCGAGGACAAGCTGATCGGCGTCGATGTCTTCGAGGGCGACATCGCCGAGGTGCTGGTGGATCACCTGAACCGCGTGGTCAGCCCCGAGACGGTGGCCAATGTGCGGTTCGCCAAGGCCGACTCCCGCACCATCGATCCGGCCGGCTGGGCGGGGCTGCTGGAGGCGCCCGCGCGCTTCGTCCACATCGACGGCGACCACGCCTATGAAGCGGTGTTCAACGACATCCAGCTGGCCGCGAGCTTCCTGGTGGAGGGCGGCATTGTGGTGATCGACGACTATCTGCACGACTGGTTCCCGGACGTGACCGAGGGGATCATCGACGGCCTGCGCGCCGCGCCGAACCTGCACCCCGTGGCGGTGATCCCGCGTTCGGGCCCGCTGATGGGGGGCGGCACCAAGCTGGTCTGCACCACGCAACATGCCGTGGAGCCGTGTTTCCAGCTGATCCAGGCGACCCTGCCGGAGCTGACCTTCCGCGCCGCGCGGATCGCCGACCGGCAGGCGCGCGCCTTCATGAACTACGACTAGCGCCGTGTCTGAGCACTTCGATTACATCATCGTCGGCGGCGGCTCGGCCGGGTGCGTCCTGGCCAACCGGCTGTCGGCCGACCCTGCGACGCGGGTCCTGGTGCTGGAGGCCGGCGGCAAGGACGACTGGATCTGGTTCCACATCCCGGTGGGCTACCTGTTTTCCATCGGCAATCCGCGCGCCGACTGGATGTTCGAGACCCAGGCCATTCCGGGGCTGGCGGGGCGCAAGCTGGCCTATCCGCGTGGCAAGGTGATCGGCGGATCGTCGGCCATCAACGCGATGATCTACATGCGCGGCCAGGCGGCCGACTATGACGGCTGGCGGCAGATGGGACTGGCGGGCTGGGGCTGGGACGACGTCCTGCCGCTGTTCCTGGCCCAGGAGGACCACATCGCGCCACCGTCCGAACACCATCGCAGCGGCGGCGAGTGGCGGGTGGAGCATCCGCGCATGCGCTGGGATGTTCTCGACGCTTTCTCCGAAGCCGCCGAGATGGCGGGCATCCCGGCGGTCGGCGATTTCAACAGCGGCGACAATGCCGGCGTCGGCTATTTCCAGGTGAACCAGAAGGCCGGGCGGCGCTGGAGCGCGGCGCGGGGGTTCCTGAAGCCGGTGCTGACGCGGCCCAACCTGAAGCTGGTGACGGGCGCCCAGGTGAGCCGGGTGATTATCGAGGACGGGCGCGCCGTGGGCGTGGCCTGGACGCAAGGCGCCGAGGCCTTCGAGGCGTGGGCTGACGGCGAAGTGGTGCTGGCGGCGGGCGCGGTGGGCACGCCGCAGATCCTGGAGCTGTCGGGGATCGGCGACGGCGAACGGCTGTCGGCCCTGGGGATCGCGACCACGCGGCATCTGCCGGGCGTCGGCGAGAACCTACAGGATCACCTGCAGATCCGGCCCTATTACGGGGTCACCGGCGTGCCGACCATGAACGAGCTCTATGCCTCCTGGTGGCGCCGGCCGCTGATGGCGGCCGAGTACGCCCTGTTCCGGAAGGGGCCGATGTCGATGGCGCCGTCGCAGTTGGGGGCCTTCGCCAAGTCCTCGCCCGAGCAGGCGACGCCGAACCTGCAGTTCCACGTCCAGCCGCTGTCGCTGGACCGGTTCGGCGAGGCGCTGCACGTGGCGCCGGCGATCACGGTCAGCGTCTGCAATCTTCGCCCTGCCAGCCGGGGTTCGATCCACGCGGCCAGCGCCGATCCCCGCGACGCGCCGCTGATTCAGCCCAACTATCTTTCGGCCCGCGAGGACGAGCGGGTGGCGGTGGACGCCATGCGGCTGGTCCGGCAGATCGTCGCCCAACCGCCGCTGGCCAGGTTCTCGCCGGTGGAGCGCAGGCCGGGCGCGCAGGCCCAGAGCGACGACGATCTGCTAGCGGCGGCGCGCACGCTCGGCACCACGATCTTCCATCCGGTGGGGACGGCGAAGATGGCACCGCAGAGTGACCCCGGCGCGGTGGTGGACGCCCGGCTGCGGGTGCATGGCGTCTCCGGCCTGCGCATCGCCGACGCCTCGGTGATGCCCACCATCACCTCGGGCAACACCAACTCGCCGACCATGATGATCGCCGAGAAGGCCGCGCGGATGATGATCGAGGACGCCCGGGCATGAGGGACGTCCTGCGTCTGGCCGACATCGCGCGGATCGACGCCGAGCATGACACCGCGGCAGGCCCCGGGCATCCGGCCAGCGCGCTGAAACTGAACTCGACCTCGCCGGGCGGGGTCGCGGTGGCGGGGATCGAGGGCTACCTGTTCATCGGCGACGGGACCAACCGCTGGGAGCGGCAGTATCTGGGCGAGCTGACGGTGGTCGACGCCTGGAAGGACGCCTGGCGCGGCCTGCTGGACGCGCGCCAGGTCCAGGCCCGCGCGCACGGGGTCGCGCTGTGGAATTTCCTGGCGCCGGAAAAGCAGGTGGTCCTGCCGCACAAGCGCTGGCCCGGAGGCGAGACCCGCGGCGAAGGCCGGCCGCTGCGGCTGCTGCAGGCGATGCTGACTCCGGAGGCGCGGCTGCTCTATCCGGAGGAGGCTCTGCGCGCCGCCCAGGGACCCACCTATTTCCGGCATAACTCCCACTGGACGGCGACCGGCTGCTGCGTCGCCACCCAGGTGATCCTGGACGCCCTGGCGCCAGGGGTCCGGCTGGCGGACCTGGACCTGGCGGCCGAGCGCCAGCGCACCAACCACGACCTCACCGCCCACTTCTTCGATCCGCCGCCGGTGGAAGACCTGCTGCTGCTGGCGCCGCCGGGGGAGGTGACCTCTGACAACCGCCAGCTGGAACTGACCGGCAAGCATGTCGGCAGCCGGTATGTGCTGGAGAACCCCCATGCGCCCGACCGGCGGCGGTTGATGCTGTTTGGCGACAGCTACGCCTATGACGCGGGCCTGGCCTATGCGCTGTCGGCGGTGTTCGGCTATGTCGCCTTCGTCTGGTCGAAGGACGTGGTTTGGGCTGAGGTGACCCAGCATCGCGCCGACCTGGTGCTGTGCGAGAGCGCCGAGCGCTACATCGCCGTGCTGCCGAACGCCTGAGACGCAAGCTTGAGAATTTGCAGGTCGGGCTCGCAACAGGACCCTGCGCCCCTTAAGTGATGACGACACGCGCTCCAGGCGCCAAAAAGACCACAACACGGGATTGGAAACGCAGATGAGCAACGAAACTCAAGGCCTGGAGCTGCGCTCCCTCGTGAAGTCCAGCGGCGAGCTGGAACTGTCCCTGGCCACCGTCTCGCACCCCGAGCCCGGTCCTGACGAGATCCTGGTCCGCGTCCAGGCCTCGCCGATCAATCCCTCCGACCTCGGCCTGCTGCTGGGCCCCATCGACGTGGCGCAGGCCAAGATGTCGGGTCCGGCCGACCGTCCCGTGACCACCGCTCCCATCCAGCCGGCCTTCATGCGCGCCATGGCGGCGCGCGCCGATGAGTCCATGCCGGTGGGCAACGAGGGCGCGGGCGAGGTCATCAAGGCCGGCGCCAATGCGCAACACCTGCTGGGCAAGACCGTCGCCATGCTGGGCGGGGCCATGTACGCCCAGTACCGCCTGCTGAAGGCCGCCGACGTCCTGGTCCTGCCGGCCGGCGCCACCGCCGCCGACGGCGCCTCGTGCTTCGTCAATCCGCTGACCGCGCTTGGCATGGTGGAGACCATGAAGATGGAGGGCCACAAGGCCCTGGTGCACACCGCCGCAGCCTCCAACCTGGGGCAGATGCTCAACAAGGTCTGCATCAAGGACGGCGTGGACCTGGTGAACATCGTCCGCAGCCCCGAGCAGGCCAAGATCCTGACCGATATCGGCGCCAAGTACGTGGTGGACTCCACCGCGCCTGATTTCATGGAAGCGCTGATCAAGGCGCTCGCCGCCACCGGCGCGACGCTGGCCTTCGACGCCATCGGCGGCGGCAAGCTGGCCGGCCAGATCCTCAGCGGGATGGAGGTCGCCGCCAACATGACGGCCAAGACCTACAGCCGCTACGGCTCCACCACCTACAAGCAGGTCTATATCTATGGCGGCCTGAACACCGGCCCGACGGAGCTGAACCGCGCCTTCGGCATGTCCTGGGGCCTGGGGGGCTGGCTGCTGACGCCGTTCCTGATGAAGGTCGGCGCCGAGGCGGCCGGCAAGCTGCGCCAGCGGGTGCTGGACGAGCTGAAGACCACCTTCGCCAGCCACTATTCCCATGAAATCTCGCTGGCCGAGACCCTGAACCCGGAGATCATGGCCGGCTACAACCGCCGCGCCACCGGCGAGAAGTACCTGATCAATCCCAGCAAGGGCCTGTCCTAGCCATGGACGACGGACTGACCCGGCGCGGCGCGGCCGGCGCGCTTAGCGGCGCCCTGCTGCTGGGCGGGGGGCTGGCGCACGCCCAGACCCCGCCAGCGCCGGCGCCGGACATCAGCCCCGATGATGAGGCCACCGTCGAACCCACCCAGGTGGACAGTGGCAGGGATGCGTTTTCCCGCATTACGGTGCCGGTGACCATCAATGGCCAAGGGCCCTTCGACTTCATGGTCGACACCGGCGCCAACCGATCCTGCATCTCCACCCAGCTGGCCGCCAAGCTTGGTCTGCCGGCCGGGGGCAAGGTGGTGGTGAACACCATCACCGGCGGCCGAACCCGCCAGAGCGTGGTGGTCGATCGCCTGCAGGTCGGCACGCGGGCTCAACGGCGGGTACGGGTCCCGGTCCTGCCCTTCGTGGGCACCACGATCGAGGGCTTGCTGGCGGTGGACTGGCTGCGCGGTCAGCGCCTGGTCCTGGACATGGCCAACAAGCAGGTGTCGATCACCGCATCGCGGCGCGACGTCACCGCCGTCGGCAGCGTGGTTGTGGCGGCCCGCAAACGGGTGGGCCAGCTGACCATCGTCGACGCCGCCATGGGAGACAAGCCGATCAGCTGCATGATCGATTCCGGCGCGCAGATCTCCATCGGCAACCCGATCCTGCGGTCGCTGCTGCCACCGCAGGCGAGCAAGAAGCTGGAACAGGTCACCATGGTTTCGGTGACGGGGGAAACCTTCGTCGGCGACATGCTGTATGTGCCGTTCCTACGGCTGGGGGGCGTGCAGCTCGGCAACGTGCCCGTCGTGTTCGCCGACCTGCCGGTGTTCGCGCTCTGGGGGTTGGGGGATGATCCGGCCCTGGTCCTGGGCATGGACCTGCTGGCCGAGTTCACGAAGGTGTCCCTGGATTTCGGACGCTCCGCGGTGACCTTCGACTTCGTGTAGGGGGCAACCTCATCCCGGCGCAGGCCGGGACCCAGGTGAAGCCCATCCCTCTGTCAGGTGAATCCCAGCGCTACAGGAAGATCGCCTGCGGCCGCCGTGGATGAATCTGGGTCCCGGCCTGCGCCGGGATGAGCGGATATTGGTGGCCCTACAGCGCCTTCTCCAGCACCACGAAGGCCAGGTCGTCGCGCAGGGGATCGCCGAAGCGGTTGTCGCCATAGGGGAAGGGCCGGGTTTCGCCGGTGGAGTCGTAGCCGCGGCGGCCGTACCAGGCGATCAGGGTGTCGCGGATATTGACCACGGTCATGCGGATGCGGCGCGCCCCCTTGGCCTGCGCCACCGCCTCGGCGGCGTGCAGCAGGGTGCGGCCCAGGCGCCGCGCCTGCAGGTCGGGGCGGACGGTGAGCATGCCCAGATACCAGACGCCGGCTTCTGCAGGCTCCAGCCAGACGGTCCCCAGCAGGGGCGTGTCGGGATCGTCGCGCCACATGAACAGCGCGGCGCCCGGCGTCTCGGCGAGGTCGCGGGCCAGGGTGGCCAGGTCGGTGCGCTGGCCCTCCAGATAGTCGGCCTCGGTGGTCCAGCCCTGACGGGAGGTCTCGCCGCGATAGGCGGAATTCACCAGGTCGACGATGGCGGGCAGGTCGGCGGCGGTGGCGCGATAGAGCGGCATGGGTCCCTAAAGTCACGGGTCGAGCTTTGCCGCAAGACACTCCGGAGCGTGTGCTCGCAAACTGAAGTCCGGCGATGCAGCGGGCGCGGCGGCGACGGCCGATGAGCTGACCCTGGGAACGTCAGAGATGGGTGGGGTTCCGACGTTCCTGTCAGCGAAGCTTCAACCGCATGACGTGTCGGCGCGTACCAGCCACGGCGACATGATCAAAACCCGACGCTTCAAAGGTGGGCAAGTAACCCATGAAGCGGTAGCTCGGGGACCCTGGTTCGACCGGATAGGCTTCCACGACGCTCGCGCCTTTGGCGCGCGCGTGCGCGACTGCGGCGTCTATCAACTGCGAGGTGACCCCTTGTCCACGAAGCTTGCGGTGCGCGAAAAAGCACGCCAGCGACCAAACGCTGTCCGGCTTCTCACCGGCGATTTCCTGCCCTCCAAGGCGACGGTATGTCGGCCGAGGCGCGATGGAGCACCAAGCGACAGGTTCATCGTCCAAATAGCCTAGAATCCCGATCGGAGTTTTATTGCGAACCCTGGCTTCTATGGCGGCCTTGCGCTCCGCACCTTTTGTTTGCTTGGTCTCGAGACCGGTCGCTCGCCAGACCATGCACCAGCAGGATTTTGGGCCCCCGCGGCTCGCAAACAGGCGCTCGAAGTCGTCCCAACGGGTTTCGTCCACTTCGTGAAAAGTCAAATTCAGCATACGCGAGCTTGTAACGCCGCTCTCGCCTACTTCAATGTCCGATAAAGGTCGAAAGCCGGCATTGGCTTCGGCGCCGAAGGCGGACCCTAAGCCGCCGGGGGAAGCAGGTGAGGTGCGGCTCTCCGCCGACCTGCACAGCATCGCCGACCAGGTCCAGCCGTCCTCCAAGGCCCTGGCCGCCCACGTTCTCCGATAGCCGGAGTCGACCACCCGACATTTTTCGGTCGCCATAAACCCGATCTCAACGCTGACCGATCATGTTCGCCAAGGTTTGGGGATTTTCGGGGCCGATGAGCTCGCAACGACTGCTGCCAAGTTCGAACCTGACGCCCGACGATCTTTCGGGTCTTAAGATCCTCGTGGTCGACGACCATTCCAACACCCTGCGCCTGATCACCGACGTGCTGCGGGCCGGCGGGGTGGGGGAGGTCTATACGGCGGTCGACGGCCAGAGGGCGCGCGAGCTGCTGCGCCATCGCTGCCCGCACATCATTTTCACCGACAGCGCCATGCCGGTGATGGACGGCCTGGAACTGGTCCGCTCCATCCGTCGGGCCGCCATCTATCCCGACCCCCTGGTGCCCAACCCCGAGGTCCCGGTGGTGATGGTCACCGGCCAGCGCAGCGAGCGCGACGTGCAGATCGCCCGCCTGGCCGGGGTCAATGAGTTCGTGATCAAGCCCTTCACGCCCGCCGCCCTGCTGTCGAGGATTCAGCTGGTGCTGAGGAAGCCCCGGCACTTCATCATCAGCGAGGCCTATGTCGGCCCCGACCGCCGCCGAAAGGTGGAGCTGAACTATTCCGGCCCCCTGCGCCGCACCTGCGATCCCGAAGAGGTGGCCGACGAGGTCGAACGCGAAGTGGCCCGCGAAACCATCAGCGTCGAGCTGGAGGCCATGCGTCGCCTGATCGCCGCCCGCGGCGGGATGGATCGCGCCACCCTGCAGATGACCTACCGGGTCATGCAGCACACCACCTTCCGCGCCCGCCAGGTGCGCGACAAGACCGTGGAGCGGGCGTCGCAGTCGCTGATCGCCTATGTGGACGCCATGGGCGGGCCCGACGCCTGCGACCCGGCGGTGATCGAGATCCACTTCGACGCCATCCGCAATCTGCTGGGCCAGATCGAGATGGACCCGGTGGAGGCCGACCGCATCGCGCGCAACCTTGAAGCGGTGGTGACCCGCAAGAGCGCGCGGCGTCTGGTGGCGATCGGCTAGAAGACTGTATACGGCTCCCATGGCCGAAGCTTTCAACGACCTGACCCTGCCCGACGACAAGGCCGCCCGCTATGCGACGGTGGCGCAGGAGATCGCGTCTGTGCTCGACGGCGAGCCCAACCGCACGGCGCGGATGGCCACCATCGCCTCCATGCTGGCCGCCAGTTTCGAGCACTATTTCTGGACCGGCTTCTACGTGGTCGATCCCGACAGGGACCGGGAGCTCGTGGTGGGGCCGTATCAGGGGACGCTGGGCTGCCTGCGGATCGCCTATGGGCGCGGGGTCTGCGGCGCGGCGGCGGCGACCGGACAGACCCAGCTGGTGCCCGATGTGCACGCCTTCCCCGGCCACATCGCCTGCGACGGCCGGTCGGCCAGCGAGGTGGTGGTCCCGGTGTTCGATGCGGCGGGCGAGCTGATCGCGGTGTTCGACGTCGACGCCACGGAGCCCGCGGCCTTCGACGAGGTCGACGCCCGGTGGCTTGAGACGATTTTGAAGGCTGCTTTCAGCTAGCGCAGCCTGGCTCCAGATTTCTCGGGTGTTGGGTTTTCTGCGCCCTTCTCCCCTTGCGGGATCGCGGTCCGCTCCCAAAACAACAACACCCGTCATCCCGGGCGACCCGCAGGGGAGACCCGGGACCCAGGGGATTGATTGCGGCCCCTGGGTCCCGGCTCTCCGCTTCGCTCCGGCCGGGATGACGCAGGGGGTTGAGCTTGTCGACCCCGCAAGGGGAGCCAGGTCCCCGTCCACTCGCGCCTGACGCGAAACGGGACACGTCTCAAGGCATGTGGATTGCAGCGCTCTGATCCACCTTTCCCTAACCGGGACAAGCTAGGGTTTGAGACCATGCTGAGCGCCGAGACCTTTCATCCGAGCGATCTTTCGCAGGCCGACATCTCCACCTGGCGCAGGCTGTGCGCCAGCCGGCCGGAATTCGCCAATCCGCTGATGGGCCCCGACTTCGCTCAGGCGGTGGGGAAGGTGCGCGCCGACGCGCGGGTCACGGTCTGGCGCTGGCCGGGCCGGACGGCGGGGTTCCTGGCCTATCACCGGCGTCCGGGCAGCTATGCCCGGCCGATCGGCGCGCCGCTGTCGGACTATCATGGCCTGGTGGCCGAGCCGGGCCTGGACTCCGATGAGGCGCTGGCCGCCGCCGGCCTGTCGGTCTACCGCTTCACCGGCCTGACCGATCCGAACATGGCCTTCGCGGGCTTCGGCGCCGTGGAGCGCGAGAGCTTCGTCATCGCGCTGGAGACCACCGCCGAGGCCTATCTGGAGGCCCTGCGCGCCGCCAGCCCCAAGCGCTTCAAGAACTATCGCCGCCTGGACCACAAGCTGGACCGCGAGGTCGGCGCGCTGTCGATCCGCGCCGAGTTCGACCAGACCGCTTTCGACACCCTGCTACGCTGGAAGCGCGAGCAGCTGGCCCGCACCGGCGCCCACGGCTTCCTGAACGCCGACTGGACGCAAGGTCTGCTGCAGGACCTGTTCGAGCGCCAAGCGGGCGACTTCCAGGGCCTGATGGTCAACCTCTATGCCGGCGAGCGGCTGGTGGCGGGGCACTTCGGCATCCGCCAGGGCGGAATCTATCACCCGTGGATCGCCTCGACCGATCCGGAGCTGGGCGCCTGGTCGCCGGGTCAGGTGTTCCTGGGCCGCGCCATCGCCGCCATGCCCCAGATGGGCCTGACCACCTATGACCTCGGCCCCGGCCACGAGCACTACAAGCGGCCCTATGCCCTGACCACGCGGAGGATTGGCGAGGGCGTGGCCACCGCCGCCAACCTCGGCGGCCGCGCGGCCCAGATGTCAGAGCAGGCCTGGACTCTCGCCGGCGCGCACGGCCAGGGCGCGGTGGGCAAGCTACGCCGCCGCCTGGACATCATCGCCAGTTCCGAACTGTCCTTCACCGGCCGCGCCCTGGGCCTGGCCCAGGCCATCGGCGCCCGCGTGCGCCGGGCGCCCGCCGAGCTCGAGGCCGTCTGACCCCATGACCACGCCGCGCGTCAGCCTGATCATTCCCACCCAGCGGCGTCTGGACGGACTGGCCACGGCTGCGCGCTCCACCTTCCTCCAGACGGGCGTGGATCCCGCGACCCTGGAGCTGGTGGTGGTGGACAACGACCAGGTTCCGTCCGCGGAAGCGCTGACCAGGACCCTGGCCGCCGAGGCGCCGTTCCCGGTGGTCTATGTGCATGAGGCGCGGCCCGGCGTCGCCAATGCGCGCAACGCCGCGATGGCCAAGGCGCGGGGCGACTTCATCGCCTTCCTGGACGACGACGAGGAGGCGCCGGCCGGCTGGCTGGCGGCTTTGCTGGCTGTCCAGGCCAGGTACGACGCCGACGTGGTGTTCGGACCCGTGCGGGGCCGGGCGCCGGCCGGGGTGGTCAAGCACCGCGCCTATCTGGAATGGTTCTTCTCCCGGGTCGGCGATGGGCCGGCCGAGGGGCTGATCGATCACTATTACGGTTGCGGCGACAGCCTGCTGCGCCGCGCCAGCCTGCCCGACGCCAAGGCCCCGTTCTCGGCGATCCGCAACCACATCGGCGGCGAGGACGACCTGTTGTTCGGCGGGATGCAGGCGGCCGGCGCAAGGTTCGCCTGGGCGCCGGCCGCCTGGGTCTGGGAAGATCCCGTACCGAACCGCCTGACCCTGGACTACACGATCGCGCGCGCCTTCGCCTATGGCCAGGGCCCCACCAGCCACTGCGCCGCCCAGACGCCGCCCGACCGCGTGGGCATGGCGCGCTGGATGGTGATCGGCGTGCTGCAGGCCGGCGTGTTTGGCCTGCTGGCGGGCCTGCAAGGGCTGGTCAGCAGCCCGCGCTTCGCCTTCACCCTGGACCGCGCCGCGCGCGGCCTGGGCAAGACCCTGTGGTGGGGTCCCTTCAAGATTCACTTCTACGGTTTGAGGGCTCCGACATGAGCATCATCAAGGATTGGACGCCCGAGAAGGGCTGCGCCTTCACCAAGCAGAACCTGACCTTCCAGCACGGCCTGCACGAACGGCCGCTGTTCGGCGACGCGGGGCTGGAGGAGCTGCTGGACCGCTATCCGCGCGAGAAGCTGGGGGTCTTCACCATGGGCGAGGACCCGGAGGCCTGGACCACCTGGCGCCGGGGATCGGCCGGGACGCTCTCGGGCTCCAAGCTGCTGGAGGCCGCCCAGTCAGGGCGCATCTGGCTGAACCTGCGCGAGACCAACCTGCACCTGCCGGAATACGCCGCCCTGGGCGACGAGATCTTCGCCGAGAAGCAGGCCCACGCGCCGGGTCTGCGCACCTTCAAGCGCGACCTGGGGATGCTGATTTCCTCGGCCAACGCCCAGGTCTTCTACCATCTGGACGTGCCGCTGGTGTCGCTGTGGCAGCTGCGCGGGCAGAAGCGGGTCTGGGTCTATCCGGTGGCCGATCCCTATGTGGGCGACGAGGCCCTGGAGAAGATCGTCCTGAAGGAGACCGCCGAGCAGTTCGCCTTCAATCCGGCCTGGGACAAGGGCGCGGCGGTTTACGACCTGACGCCTGGCAAGATGGTCACCTGGGCCCAGAACGCGCCGCACCGGATCGAGAACGGGCCGATGCTGAACGTCTCGCTGTCCATCGAATTCATGACGCCCCAGGCCCTGATGCGCGCCAATGTGATCTATGCCAACGGCGTCCTGCGCCGCCGGCTGGGCGCGCAGCGGCCGCGCATCCAGAACGGGTTTTCGCCGGGCGCGCTCGGCAAGCTGGCGGTGGCGCGCGGCGCCAAGGCGCTGAAACTGCAGAAGCCGAACCCGCGGGTGCTGCCGACGAGCTTCAAGCTGGACACTGAGCGGCTGGGAAGCCTTCTGCCGGTCTAGTCCGCCACGAACAGGTAGTCCTCGACGCCGGCATAGCCGTCCACCGCCACGAAGTCGGGCGCCCGGAGCGCCCGGTAGCCGAGGGGGCGCAGGAGGTCCCAGATGTCGATGGGCTTGGCGCCGGCGCGGGCCAGCGAGGCGTCGGAGATTTCCAGGAAGAGGGCGGGCTTGTGCTTGGCCAGGGTCTTGAGGCCGCCCTTCAGGACATTGACCTCCCAGCCCTCCACGTCGGCCTTCAGGAAATCGAGGCGGGTGAGACCCTGCTGTTCCGCGAAGGCGTCCAGGGTGGTGAGCGGGACCACCTGGTCCATGGTGTCGCGGGTGTCCTGGCCATCCTCGCCGAAGTGGGCGATGCCGAAGCCAAGGCCGCCGCGGGCCTTGATCGGGGTGTGCAGGATCAGCTCGCCGGGGGCGTCGGAGAGGCCCATGGGGACCACCTGGACGTGGCTCAGCCGGTTGAAGGCCAGGGACCTGATGAGGATCGAGCGGGCATAGGCCGAGGGCTCGAAGGCGTAGACCCGGCCCTGGCTGGCCATGCGGGCGAAGAGCTTGGAGAACTGCCCGGCGTGGGCGCCGACATCGATCACCACGCCTTCGCGCGGGACATGCGGCGCGAACACCGGGATCAGTTCGCGGTGATGCTGCTGGGTCGCCGCCTTCAGCAGGTGAGCGAGGAAGTCGACGCGGCGCTTGAGGGTCATTCGTCGGGTTCCACGGCTTGGCCAGGATGCTTGTGGCCCAATTCGCCGCCGCTGTAATCTGGCGCCGTGCCGGGCCCCGTTGGCTTACCTGACGGCGCCCGCCTAGAGTGAATTTCGACGCGCGACAGACGCGCATTTCCAAAGGGAGCGGAACCATGGGCGAAGCCTATATCGTCGCGGCCTCACGCACGGCCGGCGGCCGCAAGGGTGGCAAACTGAAGGATTGGCATCCGGTCGATCTGGCCGCCAATGTCCTCAATGACCTCATCGACCGCACCAAGGCCGACCCGGCCCTGGTGGAGGACGTGATCATGGGCTGCGTCGGCCAGGTGGGCGAGCAGGGGATCAATGTCGGGCGCAACGCCGTGCTGGCCTCGCGCCTGCCCGAGAGCGTCCCCGGAACCAGCGTCGACCGCCAGTGCGGCTCCTCGCAGCAGGCCCTGCAGTTCGCGGCCCAGGCCGTGATGAGCGGCACCATGGACATCGTCATCGCCGCCGGTGTCGAGAGCATGACCCGCGTGCCGATGGGCCTGTCGGCCGCCCTGCCGGCTCAGAACGGCTTTGGCACCTATATGAGCCCCGGCATCCAGGAACAGTATCCCAACATCCAGTTCAGCCAGTTCGTCGGCGCCGAGATGGTCGCCAAGAAATACGGCCTGAACCGCGACCAGCTGGACGAGTACAGCTTCCAGTCCCACCAGCGCGCCATCGCCGCCACCCAGGCCGGCGCCTTCAAGAACGAGATCGTCGGCATCGAGGTGACCGACGCTGAGGGCAACAAGACCCTGCACACCGTCGATGAAGGGATCCGCTTCGAGGCCAGCCTCGAGGGCATCAAGGGCGTGAAGCTGCTGCGCGAGGACGGCAGCCTGACGGCGGCCTCTTCCAGCCAGATTTGCGACGGCGCCTCGGGCGTGATGATCGTCTCGGAAAAGGGCCTGAAGGAACTGGGCGTCAAGCCGCTGGCCCGCATCCATCACATGAGCCTGCTGGGCCATGACCCGGTGATCATGCTGGAAGCCCCGCTGCCGGCCACCGAACGCGCCCTGAAGCGCGCCGGCATGACCGTCGACGACATCGACCTGTTCGAGGTCAATGAGGCCTTCGCCTCCGTGCCCGTGGCCTTCATGCACTCGCTGGGCGTCTCGCGGGACAAGATCAACGTCAACGGCGGCGCCATCGCGCTGGGCCACCCGCTGGGCGCCTCGGGCACCAAGCTGATGGCCACCCTGCTGAACGCCCTGGAAGCCAGCGGCGGCAAGTACGGTCTGCAGACCATGTGCGAAGGCGGCGGCATGGCCAACGTGACCATCGTCGAACGCCTCTAATCTCCTATCGGCTTGGCTTCCTTCGCCCCGTGCGGGAGAAGGAAGCCTCGCTGACATGGGGTCTGACTTGAGCCAGCCACGCATCGTCGCCGTCACCGGCGCATTCGGCATCCTCGGCGCCGCCGTCGCCCGCGCCGCGGCCGGGCAGGGGGCCAAGGTCGCCCTCATCGACTTTTCCAAGACCGCGCCCGAGGGGCTGGTGGAGGCCTGTGGGCCGGACGCCGTGGCGCTGCCCGGCGTCGACCTCACCGATCCCGACACGGCCAAGGCGGCTGTCGATGAGGCCGCCGCGCGGTTGGGCGGACTGGATGTCCTGATCAATGTGGCCGGGGGCTTCGCCTGGCAGACCCACGCCGACGGCGACCCGGCGGTCTGGGACAGGCTCTACGCCATGAACGTCAAGACGACGGCCAATGCGAGCCGCGCGGCCATTCCGCACCTGAAGGCCAGCGCGGCGGGCCGGATCATCAACATCGGGGCCAATGGCGCGGTGAAGTCCGGCGCCGGCATGGGCGCCTACGCCGCCTCCAAGGCGGGCGTCCACCGCCTGACCGAAAGCCTGGCCGAGGAGCTGAAAGGGCAGGTGACGGTCAACGCCGTCCTGCCCTCGATCATCGACACCCCCACCAACCGCGCCGACATGCCCGACGCCGATTTCGCAAGCTGGGTGACGCCCGACGAGCTGGCCGCGGTGATCCTGTTCCTGGCGTCGCCCGCCGCCAGCGCGGTCACCGGCGCCCTGATCCCGGTCACCGGGCGGGTCTGAACCGCCGACCTTGTTACGCCAAAGCCGCACGGCGGGGCGAATCGTCCCATCGAGGTGAAGCTGGGTGGCGAGAGCTTACGAAGTAAGCCAGAACCGTCCCGGTTCCCGGGGAGGGCGCGTGATGGGTATGCTGATGATCGCGGCGGCAGTGGCCGCTCTAGCCGCGGCCGAGCCGTCGGCCGACGTGACGCCCGCGAAGGCCGCCACCTCCGAAACCGGCGTCATCGCCTATCCCGCCAGCTTCTTCGCCGAGGCCTCGCCCTCGACCGCCTATGACATGGTCATCCGGGTGCCGGGCTTCTCCTTCGACAAGGGGACGGTGGTCCGCGGCCTGGCCGGATCGGGCGGCAACGTCCTGATCGACGGTGAGCCGGCGGTGGCCAAGAACGACGCCCTGGACGAGATCCTCAAGCGCATCCCGGCCGGCGCCGTGGCTCATGTCGACCTGATCCGCGGCGGCGCGCCCGGCATCGACATGCAGGGCCGCACGGTGGTGGTCAACCTGGTGCGCAAGTCGACCGCGGGCTTCCGGGGGGCGACCACGACGGGCGCCTACTTCGTCTATGACGGCCGCACCCTGGGCAGTTTCCGCGCGGAGGGCCAGTGGCGCTGGGCCGGAGGCCGCGCGGCTGAGGCCTCGATCATCCTGGGCTACGGGCCCGACGACCAGCTGGGCGATGGGCGACGTATCCGCACGGCGGCGAACGGCTCGACCCTGATCCTCTCCGATGTCGACGCTGACGGGAAAGGCCTGAAGCAATGGACCACCGGCGCCTATGAGACCCCGCTGGCGGGCGGCAAGCTGCGTCTGAACGCTGCCTATATGATGACCCCCTATTCGGCGGAGGTCACCGATCGCCTGCGCTTCCCGGGCGGCAAGGAATACCAGTACGACACCATGGACCGGCTGCAGGCCGAGGTGGGGGGGCGATACACCCGCCACTTGACGCCGCGCCTGGACCTGGAGGCCGTGGCGTTCCAGCAGTGGAACAACAACGACACCAAGTCCCGCTTCGAAGGCGCAAACCTGATCCGTCAGTTCGAGGGCGATCGGAAGACCACCGAGAGCGTCGGGCGCGGCCATGTACGCTTCGCCCAATCGCCGACCCTGACCTGGGAGTTCGGGGCGGAGGGGGCCTACAACAAGCTCGACAACACGACGACCCTTTTCCAGAACGGAGCCAAGGTGCGCGTGCCGGCGGCCAGCGTCCTGGTGACCGAGAAGCGCGGCGAGGTCTTCGGGACAGCCACCTGGCGGCCAAGCGAGGCCATCACCGTCGAGGCCGGCCTGCGCCAGGAGCGCTCCACCATCTCCTCGGAGGGGGACGTGCTGCTGGAGAAGCAGCTGCAGTTCACCAAGCCCCGGGTGGCGGTGACCTGGTCGGCGACGCCGACGACCCAGGTGCGCCTGCGGGTCGAGCGTGAGGTCGGGCAGCTCAACTTCGACGACTTCGTGGCCCCGTCCTCGGTGGCCAGCACCGGCACGGTGATCGCGGGCAATCCCGACCTGTCGCCGCAGCAGGCCTGGGTGGTGGAGGCCGCCGTCGAGCAGCGGTTCTGGAAAAGCGGGGCGGCGATCCTGACCTTGCGCCACTACGAGCTCACCGACGTCATCGACCGCGCGCCGATCTTCGGAGCCGGTGGCAGCGTCGCCGACGCCCCGGGCAATATCGGGGAGGGGACCAAGGATGAGGTCCAGGCCAGCCTCAGCCTGCCGCTGGACCGCTTCCATATCCCGGCCGCCCAACTGAAGGCCCAGGCGGTGTGGCGGCGTTCGGAGGTGACTGATCCGCTGACCCTGCAGGCCCGCGAGATCTCCGGCCTGCGCCACATGGAGTGGGACCTGCACTTCACCCAGGACCTGGCCCGGTGGAAATCAAACTGGGGGATCGACGTCAACAAGGGCGGGTCCAACGCTAACGACTTCTATGGCTGGCGCGATAGGGCCTATCGGCTGTCGGAGATCGAGACCCGCAAGCTGGACACCTGGGTCACCCTGTTCGGCGAATACAAGCCCAAGCCTGACCTCAGCGTGCGCCTGGAGCTGCTGAATGTCACCGAGCGCAGCGCCGAACGTATCCGCGAGGTCTATGCGGGGCCGCGCGACCGCAGCGCCCTGCTCTATACTGACGTCCGCGACCTGCGCTGGGGCAGGGTCTGGAATCTCCGGATCCGCAAGAGCTTCTAGGGTTTCGACGGCGCGGCGACGGGCGCGGGCGGCGGGGTGGCGTTGGCCACGCGCCAGACGATGTCACCGCTGTCATCAGCCACCAGCAGGGCGCCGGTGTTATCCACCGCCACGCCGACCGGACGGCCCTGGGCCTGCTGTTTGGCGTTGAGGAAGCCTGATAGGAAGACCTGCGGCGGGCCGGCGGGCTTGCCGCCCGCGAAGGGCACGAAGACCACGCGATAGCCGTTCAGCGGCTTGCGGTTCCAGGAGCCGTGCTGGCCGATGAACACCCCGCCCTTGTAGGCGGCCGGGAAGGCGTCGGCCCGGTAGAAGGTCAGGCCCAGCGAGGCCGTGTGGGGACCCAGCGCGTAGTCGGGGACCAGGGCCTTGGCCACCAGGTCGGGCTGCTGCGGGCTGACGCGGATGTCGACGTGCTGGCCGTAGTAGCTATAGGGCCAGCCGTAGAAGCCGCCCGGGGTGACGCTGGTCATGTAGTCGGGGACCAGGTCGTCGCCGAGCTCGTCGCGTTCGTTGACCGCGGTCCACAGCTTGCCGGTGACAGGCTCCCAATCCATGCCGTTGGGATTGCGCAGGCCGGTCGCATAGGTGCGGCTGGGGCCTTCAGGCAGGGTGAACTCGACGATCTGGGCGCGGCCCGCCTCGGCCGGCAGGCCGTTCTCGCCGACGTTGGAGTTGGAGCCGACCGTGGCGTACAGCTTCTGGCCGTCGGGGCTGGCGACGATGTTCTTGGTCCAGTGGTGGTTGATCGGGCCGCCCGGCAGGTCGAAGACCTTGGTCCCGGTTCCCTGCACCTGGGTCTGGCCTTCCGCATAGGGGAAGGCGACGATGGAGTCGTCGTTGGCCACGTAGAGGGTGTCGCCCACCAGGGCCATGCCGAAGGGACGCTTCAGGCCCTGGGCGAAGACCGCCTTGGTGTCGGCCACGCCGTCGCCGTCGGAGTCCCGCAGCAGCATGATCTTGTTGGGGCTGACCTGCAGGGCGCCGGCGCGCTTCTGGATCAGCTGGGCGATGAAGTCCTTGAAACCCTGGGGCTTGCCGGCCTCGGATGAGGACTCGGCGGCCAGCACGTCGCCATTGGGGAGGACCAGCAGCCAGCGGGGGTGGTCCAGGCCGTCGGCGAACCGCGTCACAACGAATCCGGGCGGGGCCTTGGGCGCGCCATCCTTGGGCCAGCCCACGAACTTGGCGACGTTCACCGTCGGCAGGGCGCTCTTGGTGGGGGTCGGCAGGGCGGGCTTGGGGCCGAACCCCGCGAACGGATCGGAGACGCCCTGGCTACAGGCTGACAGACCGAGCGCCACCACGGACGCCGCCAACAAAACCGAACGCATGGACGTCTCCTGATACCCGACTTCGCTTCAATGCGCGGGGACGGGTCAGGTTCAGACTAGCATAGCGAAGCTAGGCGGCGACCTCGCGCAATGGCGCGGTGCGCTGTAGATCGCCGGGACGCAGCTCCACCAGGGAGGCCTGGGCCGCCAGGGCGCGGACCGCCAGGATCTCGCGGGCCCGCAGACAGGACAGCACCGGATAGACGCCGGCCATCAGGGCGATCAGGAAACCGAGTTCGCCCTCGCGATAGCCCTTGCGGGAGACGAAGCACTTGTAGAACCGGCGGAAGCCGCGGAACACGTTGTCGCCGACCCCACCCGGCTGGCCGATGTCGGCCAGGTCCTGGGCGCGCAGGGCGGTGTAGCGGTTCAAGCGATCGACCATGTCGCCGATGTCGTCGTCCACCGTGTGCTTGATCGGGGTGGTGAGCGAGCCCGCCAGGACGCCGGTGAAGGTCACGCCGGGATGCACGCGCTGGCTTTTCCAGTGCTTGACCCCGTTGCGATAGAGCCTCGCCACCGACGAGGTGCCGAAGGAGCCGCCCCAGCCCTGGCGCACCAGGCGGTGTCCGACATAGTTGTCCACGGGGATCTGGAAGTAGTCGCCCTGCGAGATGTTCTCCACCGTCCGGCGGATTTCCTGGGCGAGCTGGACGCTGACCCACTCATCGGCGTCGATCTCGATGACCCATTGGCCGGAGCAGGCGGCGATCCCGGCCTCCTTGCGGGGGCCTTCGAGAGGAAAGCTGCCGCTGACGACGCGCGCGCCGTATTCCAGGGCGATGGATTCAGACCGGTCGGTGCAGCGGTCGGCGACCACAACGATCTCGTCGCAGAAGGCCAGACGCGCGAGGCAGTCGGCAAGCCGCGCTTCTTCGTTGTGGACACACACCAACGCGGACAACCTGGTCATCACGAACCTTCCCTCGCCCCCCGGCGAACGATATGCGACGGTTTATTGACCGTCCTAGGCATGACGACGCCATGATCCTTACCCCTCAGGGGGTCGCGTCAAAATGTGCGCGAAAGGAGCAGGCTGAGGGTTCGGGGACGCTGCGGGGTGACCTGGCGGACCTGGCCGAAACTGAAGGGATTGCCGTAGGCGAAGGTGTCGCCCTGGGTGTTGTTCGGGTTGCTGACAAAGGCGGCGACCCGCCAGTCGGGGCCTTTCAGCTGCACCGACAGCTTGCTGGCGATGTAGCCGCCCATCTCCGGCGACAGGGCTGGATCGAAGGTCAGGCGGGACCGGCCGACATAGCCGCTTTCGGCGGTGAGGATCAGGGACAGGTTATCCCGCAAGGGTCGCTCATAGGTGGCCAGGGCGCCGACGGACGCGTCAGGCACGCCGGGCAGGCGGTCCTGGACGCGGGTGGCGAAGATCGGATTGACCTTCGTCACCTTGGAGGAATTCAGCAGGGCGTTGGCCTGGACGGTCAGAGTCGTGGTCGGCCGCCAGGTGGCTTCGATCTCCAGCCCGATATTGCGTCCGTCGCCGACATTGGCGGTGTAGGGCAGGCCGGACGGCAGGTACTGGTCGGTCTGGATGTTGTTCCACAGGTCGTAGAAGACCGCCGACTGGACGCTCAGCCGGCGGTCGAAGAGGCGCAATTTAGTCCCCACCTCGAAGTTGCGCAGGCGGTCGGGCTGAAAGGTCTTGCGCGACGGGGCCGGGGCCGAAATGCCACCCGAATTGAACCCGCCCGGTCGGCCGCCCTCGGAAGCGAGCAGGTAGAGCATGGCGCCGCTCTGGAAGTCGTGTTGCAGGGTGAGTTGAGGCGACCATCCCTTGAACTGGGCCTTGCGGGTGAAGGCGCGCGTCGCGCCGGTCAGGGGGGCCTGGACGGCGGAACTGGTGCGCAGGTCTGTCTCGAACACCCGGGCGCCCGCCGCCAGGGTCCAGCCGCGGGCCAGACGGTAGGAGGCCTGGCCGTAGACCGCTGAGGTGATCAGCCGGTCGCTGCGGTCGTCGACATAGACCGGTACGGGCGGCCCGGCGGTGGCGCGCACCCGCAGGACCGACGGGCTCTTCTCCAGGGTCCAGGCGCCGTAGAGCCCGGCGAGCCATTGCAGCCGGCTGTCGCCGGGGGAGGTCAGCACCGCGTCCTCCACCACCATGTCCACCTTGGTGTACTCCTCGAAGACTCCCAGATCCGCCGTGCTGGATCCGTAGAGGTTGAGGGCGGCCGAGGCGTCGTAGAGGCTGGAATAGGCGTGGCGAACATAGGCCGTGGAGGATTCCAGCCGTCCCCAGTCGCCAGATCCGATCACGGTGACGGCCGCCTCGCCAAAGTCGTTCTTATGCCTTTCGCGGATCCGGTTGGCGCGTCGCAGGCGGTTGGGGCCAGGCGTGACGTACTGGGTGTCGTTGGAATCCAGCTGCTGGACGGCGCCGCCGACCGTCACGCTCCAGGTGTCGTTGATCTGGACCGCCAGGGCCAGGCGGCCACCGATCCGCTTGGTCTGGTCCACGTCGGAGAGGCGCAGGTTCACATCGTCGAGATAGCCGCCCTCGACCTCGGTATAGGCCACCAGCCTCAGGGCGGCGCGGTCGTGGACCAGGGGCAGGTTGACCATGCCCTCGGCCTCGTAGCCGGGGGAGCCGGTCTCGGTCCAGGCGGCGCCGGCAGTGAGCGCCCCCTGCAGCAGATTGAATTCGGGCTTGCGCGTGATGATCCGGTAGACGCCGCTGAGCGAGCCGCCGCCATAGAGCGCGCCCTGGGGGCCGCGCAGGACCTCGATCGCCTGCACGTCGGCCAGCCGCAGGTCGGGGTCGGGGGCGTTGTAGGTGATGGGCACATAGTCGAGGAAGGTGCCGACCGTGGACCGGGTGCGGCCCGTGAAGGCGCCGTCGGAGAGGCCGCGCAGCAGGATCTTGTCCCGGCCCGGACCGAGATTGGTCATGGTGACCCCGGCCACCTGGCGCACGGCTCCGGCCGCATCGGTCGCGCCGGTGATCTGGAGCTGGCTGGCGGAGATCAGGCTGAGGGAGGCCGGCAGCCGGTCATAGGCCACCGGCCGTTTGGTGGCGGTGACCAGGATCTCCGCGACTGGGTCGGGGAGAGGCTGGGGGCCGGGTTTCGACGGCGTCGGCGCAGCGCCGGCCGCCTCCGGCGCCTCCGGGAGGATCCTCACCGTATGGATGTCGATGATCTCAAAGCGGCATCCCGCCCCGGCGGTGAGCCGCGTGAGCGCGGCCTTGAGAGTGAAGTCGCCCGACAGGCCCGAGGTTCGCCCGCCGCAGGCCGCGACGCCGCCGATGGAGATGCTGGACGACAGGGCGAGGTCGATCAGGGCCTCTGAGACCGGCTTGGGACCGATGGCGTACCGATGGCGTGCAGGCGCGGCCTCAGAAGCCCCTGCCGCCAGTGAGGCGGAGAGGACAAGGCCTGTCAGGGCGAAACGAATTTCGCGGCGCCGACCCGATATGACGATGCACCCCGCCGAAGTATCAGTGTTACTGGGCGCGAAGCAGTATGCTGTCTCGGGTGTTAACGGAAGTGATTGGGGCGAGCATCACGAGGCTCCGCACCACGGCCTGATGGTCGTCGAGCACCAGGACCCCGGAGAATCTGATCTGGCCGGTCCGGGCGTCGGCGAGCTTCAGCGGCGTCTCGGTATAGCGGTTGATGTCCGCCACCACCTCCTCCAGGGGGCGGTTGCGATAGACCAGGCGGCCGGTGCGCCAGTCGAACACCTCCTGCGGGGTGACCTTGCTGAGTTCGGAATGGGCCGCGCCCTCGACATGGTCGAGGCGCAGGCCGGGGGTCAGCCGGATGGCCTGTCCGGAGGCGCCGGCGGCGGGCCGCACCTCCACGATGCCGCGGGCCACGGTGACCGCGATGCGGCCGTCGCGGCGGCGGACGTCGAACTGAGTGCCCACGACCCGGACCGTGCGGTCGCCGCTGGCGATCACGAAGGGCCGCTTGGGGTCCTTGGTCACATCGAACACCGCCTCGGCGTCCTCCATGACGACGCGACGTTCACGGCTGCCCAGCTTGACGCTGATCTTGGAGCCGGCGTTTAGGTCGATGCGGGTGCCGTCG
The DNA here is from genome assembly GCF_016772415.1 of Phenylobacterium glaciei. NCBI lineage: Bacteria > Pseudomonadati > Pseudomonadota > Alphaproteobacteria > Caulobacterales > Caulobacteraceae > Phenylobacterium > Phenylobacterium glaciei. The sequence goes on along the minus strand of NZ_JAGSGD010000001.1, from coordinate 2,936,709 downwards.
GCCAGGGTGACGGTGCGGCGCTCGCCCTTGCCTGTGGCGTAGACCGTGGTGGGGGCGGTGATGTCGCGCCAGGGGACGACGGCCACCACGAGGGCCGCAGCGGCCAGGCTCGCGGCCATGGTCCAGCGACGCGACGCGCCAAGCGGCGGCGGCGGACGTTGCCGACGGGCGCCGGGGCCGTGCGGATCCAAGGCGGCCTTGAGGACCGGGCCGGCGGCGTCCAGCTCTTCCCACAGGGCCATCGCGGCGTCATAGGCCGCAGCGTGGTCTGGGGAGGCTCCCAGCCAGGCCTCGAAGGCCAGCCAATCGGTTTCGTCGGCCTGTGGCGCGCGCATCTGCATCAACCAGTCGGCTGCGGCGTCGCGCGTGGCGTCGATCCCTTCCTGCAGCGACTCGTTCATCGGACCATGCAACCCCGGCGGGTGACTCCGCCTCCCTGACACCATGACGTCGCCAAGCTGGAGAACCCCCCACTCAACGGGTGAAAAAAGCCTGTGAGGCGAGTTTTCCGTTTCATCCCAGCCTCGCCAGCAGAGTTTTCAGGGCGCCGCTGATGTGTTTTTCCACCGCGCTGATCGAAATTCCCATCGCCCGCGCCGTCTCAGCGTGGCTGAGACCGTCCAGCTTGTGAAGCTGAAAGGCCCGCCTCATGCGCGGCGGCAGGTCTTCCAGGGCTGTGGTGAGTTGGGCGAGCCGCTGGCGCCCGGCCAGGGCCTCGTCGGCCGGAGGGTCATCGACCACGTCCTCACCGCCGATGGAGGTACGCTCGGTCTTTATCCAGGCGTCGTCACGGACCACCGTGCGCCGCTCCTTGCGCAGCCGGTCCAGCATCAGGTTCGAGCCCATGCGAAACAGCATGGCCGACGGACTCAGGATCGGTTCGGCCGGGTCCAGGGCTGCGACCTTGAGATACAGATCCTGGGCGAGGTCTTCCGCCAGCGCCACGGAGCCGAGCCGGGCGGCGAAGAAGCGCACGAGATTGGCCCGCTTCTCCAGGTACACGCTCAATAGATCGATGGGGGCGGCGGGGTCTTCCAGGGCTTTGACTCAAGAGACGTTGGGCGATCGCCTATATTTCCCTCAGATGCCCCGCTTCGGTCGGAGGCGACAAGCGCCCTTGCGGCAATTTGGTCGTGATCATGAGGGGTGGCGCCTCACGCGGCGTCATTCCTGTCAGCGGGCGTCGTCGGGCGGGGTCGGCAGTGGAGAGTGCATTCAGGCCCATGCGTTGGCTGCTGCTGCAACAGGAACTGGGCCGCTGGCGTAAAGCCGGCCGCAAGCCCGTGCTGTGGTGGCGCGACGACGACGCCCGCGCACCGTCGGCGGAGCTCGATCGGCTGCTGACCGCCGCGGCGGCCCACGACACGCCTCTCACCCTGGCGGTGATCCCCGACGGGGATCTGAAAGCCCTGTCGGCGCGGCTGGCGGGAGAGACTCTGGTCAGCGTCGCCCAGCACGGTGTGGACCACCAGAACCGCCGAGACGGCCCCGCGGCTGGGGAATTCCCCCACGCCTGGATGCGGATTCGGGTCGCCACCCAGATGCGGGCCGGCTGGGCTAAGGTCTCCGGACTCCCGGGGGCGGTCCAGGTGTTCGTGCCGCCCTGGAACGACATCCATCCCGAGCTGCCGGCGGTGCTGCAGGACTGCGGCTATATCGGTTGGTCAGCCTGGGCCGAGACCGCGCCGCTGGAGAAGGCGCCCCGGGTGGACACCCATGTCGACCTGCTGCGCTGGCGAGGGGGCGCGCGGTTCCGCGGCGAGGGCAGGATTCTGGAGCGCCTGCGCGAGCTGCTCGCCGAGCGGCGGCAGGCGGGACTCTGGGCCGCGCCGGTCGGCCTGCTGACCCACCATCTCGATCACGATGAGGCGGCCTGGCGGTTCCTGGACAGGTTCATCGCCTGGACGCAGGCCAGCGGCGACATCGCCTGGCGCGCCCTGCCGGACCTGCTGGCGGAGCTGCCGGTCGAGATTTCGCCCGTCGCCCGGAAAGGTTGACGTCGCCGCCCGGCGGGCTGAACCTCCCAAGGTGAAGCTTCAGCAGGAAGCGCATTCGGGGCGGAAATCATGAGTGTTGAACTGACGATGCTGACCTATTCGGTCGGCCTGCTTTTCGTGTTGGTCTTCGTCCAGGCCCTGGTGGGCATCAGGTCCCAGGGCGCGGTGCCGCTGGCCAATTCCCGCGACGACCTGCCGCCGCCGAGCGGCTTCCACGCGCGGATGAAGCGGGTGGTGGACAATCACCGCGAGGGGCTGACGATGTTCGCGCCCCTGGTGCTGGTGGCGGCTGTCGCCGGGGTGTCCAACGGCACGACGGTGCTGGGCGCGCAGCTGTTCTTCTATTCCCGGGTCGTCCACGCGGTTCTCTACATCTTCGGCGTACCGATGGTGCGGCCCCTGGCCTGGGCGGTCGGCGTGGTGGGTACCGTGATGGTGTTTGCCGCCCTGGTGGGCCTGGCCTAGACCCTTTCCGGGTCAGGTTGAAACAACCTGACCCGGACAAAAAGGGTCTATCTCCTTGACGTTAGAGCCTGTCCGGGCGGCGAACCGGTTCCCACCTGCGCCTGACATGCTCTAGAGCGTATCCTCGAGCGCCTCCCGTCCCGGGAGGCGCGACCGGGGACCCGCATGACCCGTCATCTCGGCTCCTGCCATTGCGGGGCGGTGACCTTCGCCATCGAGGCGGAGATTGATCACCTGACCGCCTGCGACTGTTCTCTGTGCGTGAAGAAGAACGCGCGGATGGTGCGGGTGCGCGCCGATCTCCTGACGGTGCTGTCGGGGGAGGACCAGCTCGGCGCCTATGAGTGGAACACTCACCGGGCGCGGCACCATTTCTGCCGGACCTGCGGCATCTACGTCTTCCACCGCAAGCGCGCGGCGCGCGACCTGTATGAGGTCAATGTCTTTTGCCTGGACGGCTTCGACCCCACCGGCCTGCCGGTTCGGGCCAGCGACGGTGTGGGCATGTCTGTGGCGGCGGAGGGGGCCAGAGAGGCTTGGCCGGGACCGCGCGAAGGCTGAGTCGGGGGTTGCGGCCTCGGCTTGGCGGGCGTATGGCGCGGCCATGCTCGATGACCTGAAGGCGAACAACAAGGCTTGGGCCGCGCGCAAGGTCGCGGCCGATCCCGGCTTCTTCGAGAGGCTCAAGGGCCAGCAGGCGCCGGACTATCTGTGGATCGGCTGTTCCGACAGCCGGGTGCCGGCCAACGAGATCGTCGATCTCGATCCGGGCGAGCTGTTCGTGCACCGCAACGTCGCCAACCTCGCCCCGCCGCAGGACGCCAACTATCTGTCGGTTCTGCAGTTCGCGGTCGATGTGCTGAAGGTGAAGCACATCATGGTGGTGGGTCACTACGGCTGCGGCGGCGTGGCCGCGGCGGTGGACGGCGAGCGGCGCGGCCTGGTGGATCACTGGCTGCACCCGATCCGCGAGGTGCACGAGGAGCACCGCTGCGAACTCGACAAGCTGGGCACCCGGGGCGAGCGCCTGGACCGCCTGTGCGAGCTGAACGTCATCCGCCAGGTTAAGAACGTGGCCACCGACGTTTTCGTGCAGGACGCCTGGACGCGCGGCCAGAACCTCTGCGTCCACGGCCTGGTCTATTCGCTGGAAAACGGCCTGCTGACCGATCTCAACGTCTCGGTGGGCAACCACTGCGAAGAGTAACCCCGGCGCGGCGCGATGGCCGCCCGACCGCCTGATCCCTTACCGACAAGCTATTTGCGGACTCTCTGACCCTGCAGATGCGGGCCTGCGCCTGCGCGGTCGGGCGTCTGTTTGTGTATATATGAAGTAACGTAAAATACAGATTTGATTAAAACCTTATTCACTGTGTTGATAAACCACAGTTTAAATCGATTGCCCCAAAAGCGTTCTCGACAAGTTCAATTACTCACCAACACGCAAAACACAGTCGGGAAGAACATCCATGAAGACCTTTGCTGCTTTCGCCGTCGCCGCCACCGTCGCCGCCTTCGCCGCCCCTTCGTTCGCCGCTGAGGCCGCGCCTTCGGTGAACGTCGAGAGCGTCCGCATCGCCCTGACTGGCAAGACCGTGGCCCAGGTCCGCGCTGAAATCCGCGACGCCGCCACGACGGTTTGTGGCGCTCCCGCCGGTGACTGCTGGTCGGCCTCGGTCCACAAGGCCAACAGCGACTTCTACGCCATCCACCGCGCCCGTGTGGCCGCCAACGCCGCGCCGGTCCGTTTCGCCAAGCTGGAAGACGGCCGCACCCAAGTGGCCAGCGTCCGCGTCGCCCTGGCGGGCCGCTCGAACGAGCAAATCTCGGCCGACATCGCCGCCGCCGCCGACACCGTCTGCAAGGCGACCAACGATTACGCCCCTGACTACCGCGCCTGCGTCACCGGCGCCGTGCGCTCGGCCAAGGTGCAACTGCGCCAGCTGGCCCGCACCGAGGGTTCGAGCCAAGTCGCCTCGATGTAAGAGCCCCCTACGCTGTAGGGTTTTGAAGCCGCCGGCGCTGGTCCCCCCAGCGCCGGCGGTTTTCGTTTGCGCGCTGCCGCAACGTCACACTTGGCGCGCCGTTTCAGAGGCTTAGACTAGGGCCAACGAACGATCCGCGGGAGAGAACGATATGGCCGATTTCGGAGGCGACCTCGACCTCGAGGAATTCCGTGGCGAAGCCAAGACCTGGCTGGAGGCCAACTTCCCGGCCTCGCTGAAGGGCAAGGGCTTCCTGGCCGCGACCGAGGTGACCACCACCAACGCCGAGCTCAAGGCCTGGCGCAAGGCCATCGGTCTGAAGGGCTGGGCCACCCCCACCTGGCCGGCGGAATATGGCGGCGGCGGTCTGTCGCCCCAACACGCCCGTGTCCTGGCCCAGGAGATGGCCAAGATCGGCGCCTTCAATCCGCTGATGTTCGGGATGGGCGTGACCATGATCGGCCCGACGATCATGGACTACGGCACCAATGAGCAGAAGCAGCAGCACATCCCGCCCATCGTGCGCGGCGATGTCCAGTGGTGCGTGGGCTATTCCGAGCCCGGCGCGGGTTCCGACCTGGCCTCCCTGCAGATGAAGTGCGAGGACGCCGGCGACCACTACGTGATCAACGGCCAGAAGACGTGGACGAGCGGGGCCCAGTACTCCGACTGGTGCGGCGCGCTGGTGCGCACCGACTTCTCCGCCAAGAAGCATGAGGGCATCAGCTTCATGCTGATCGACATGCACCAGAAGGCCATCGATCCGCGGCCGATCGCCCTGATCGCCGGGGCCTCGCCGTTCTGCGAGACCTTCTTCACGGAGGCGCGGGCCGAGAAGAATGGCCTGCTGGGTCCCCTGAACGGCGGCTGGACCGTGGGCAAGCGCCTGCTGCAGCATGAACGGGCCAGCCAGACGGGCACGAGCGGCGGTGGCCGCACCGTACCGCTGAACGAGATCGCCAAGCGCTATGTGGAGGTCGACGCCGACGGCCGCATCGCCGACCTGGACCTGCGCACCCGCCTGACCAAGCACCTGATGGACGCCCGCATCCACGGCCTGACCCTGGCCCGGGTGGTGGCGGAATCGAAGGAAGCGTCGGGCGCCACCAACGGCGCCTCGGTGCTGAAGAACTCCGCCACGGTGGTGTCCCAGGGACGCGCCGAGCTCACGCTGGAGATCATGGGCCACCAGGGCCTGGGCTGGCAGGGCGCGGAGTTCAATCAGGAAGAGATCGAGACCGTGCGCGGCTGGCTGTCGGGCAAGGCGATGTCGATCTATGGCGGCTCGGTGGAGATCCAGAACAACATCATCTCCAAGCGCATCCTGAACCTGCCCGACAACACGCAGTCCACCTGACGCGGAGGGGCGGCAGCCGAGGCAAGCCGGGCAGACGTCAAACCGACTCAATCGCGGTGGTATGTCGGGTGTCCAACCTTCGCGAGTCACCCCTTGCCGACCACCGAGACCCGCCCGTGGCGCCAGCGCCTGGCCGCCTATCAGCAGCCGCACACCGGACGCTCGATCCTGGAGATCGTGATCACCGCCGCGCCCCTGGCGGCGATCTGGGGCGGGGCCTGGGTGGCGTCGCACTTCGGGCTGTGGTGGCTGGCCCTGCTGCTGGCGGTTCCGGCGGCCCTGTTCCTGGTGCGGCTGTTCATGGTGCAGCATGACTGCAGCCACCGGGCCTTCTTCCGCAATCGTCACGCCAATGACTGGATCGGCCGCGTGATCGGGGTGCTGACCCTGACCCCCTACGATTGCTGGCGCCAGACCCACGCCATCCACCATGCCACCTCCGGCGATCTCGACCGCCGCGGGTTAGGGGACATCCTGACCCTGACGGTGGACGAATACCGCGCCCTGCCGCCATGGCGGCGGATCGGCTACCGGCTTTATCGGCACCCGGTGGTGCTGTTCGGCCTGGGTCCGGCCTATGTCTTCCTGCTGGAGCAGCGCCTGCCCAGCGGCCTGATGCGCGGCGGCTGGCGGCCGTGGCTGAGCGCCATGGGCACAAACCTGGCCATCGCGACATTCCTCACCATCGTCGCCCTGCTGGCCGGCTGGCAGGCCCTGCTGTTGGTGAACCTGCCGACCCTGGTGATCGCCGCCTCCATCGGCGTCTGGCTGTTCTACGTCCAGCACCAGTTCGAGGACACCTATTGGGCCCGCCGCGACGCCTGGGACCTGACCGACGCGGCGCTGAAGGGCGCCTCGCACTATCACCTGCCCCAGCCGCTGCGCTGGATGACCGCCAATATCGGCGTCCACCACGTGCACCACATCTCCAGCCGCATTCCGTTCTATCGGCTGCCCGCCGTCCTGAAGGATCATCCGGAGCTGCGCGACTCCAGCCGCCTGTCGGTGCCGCAGAGCCTTCGCGCCGTGCCGCTGTCCCTGTGGGACGAGGCCAGCGAGCGGCTGATCTCCTTCCGTCAGCTCGCCCGCCAGAGCCGGGCGGCGGCGGCCTAGAGGTTCAGCTTCACCACAGTCGCGCCGAAGGCGGCCCTGCTGCGCCGGGAATAGCCGCGGGCGGTGATGTCTGAGAGGGCCTCGTCGGAAAGGTCGCTGCGGATGCTCAGGTGGAAGTCACCCAGAGGTTTGGCCCTGGACGGAGCCTAGGCGTGTGGGGAGAGGGGGCAATGGTGCGGCGAGCGCCCGGAGAGGGAAGGGCGTAACTGCGCGTTTGTTGAGCTTTTCCTCCTCCACGTCGGGAAGAGAGGGAGATGCTTGACGTCGGGCGGCATCTAAATATAGATAATTAGCAATATAGCTGGATGACGATATATGCAGGCGGCGACGCAACAGATGGATCGGGTGTTCGGCGCCCTGGCCGATCCGACGCGGCGAGCAATCCTGGCGCGGCTGGCGGACGGGGAGGCGACGGTCAATGAACTGGTCGCGCCCTTCGCGCTGAGCCAGCCGACCATCTCCAAGCACCTGAAGGTGCTGGAAGGGGCGGGGCTGGTCTCGCGGGGCCGTAACGCCCAGTTTCGGCCCGTGCGGCTGAACGCCAAGCCCCTGGCTGAGGCGGCCCGCTGGATCGGCGACTATCGCCGGTTCTGGGACGAAAGCCTGGATCAACTCGAAGCCTATGTGAAGGAGCTCCAGGCCAAGGGAGAGGCGTCATGAACCGCGTGGATCGGCGGTTGGTTCTGGGGGCAGGGGCCCTGTTGGGCGCGGGGCTGGCGACGAAGGGATTCGCCGCGGAGACCGCGACCACCGGCTACGCCAAGGTCGATGGCCTGAAGGTCTATTACGAGGTCCACGGCGGGCCGCTGGCTGGCCTGCCGCCCTTCGTGCTGCTGCACGGCGGGATGATGACCATCGAGACGGCGTTCCCGGACGGCTTCCTGGCCCGGCTGGCGCGGGTCCGACCGCTGATCGCCATCGAGCAGCAGGGGCACGGCCATACGGCCGACCGAGAGAGCGCGCCCAGCCTGGACCGCATGTCCGCCGATACTGCCGGCGTGCTGGCGCATCTGGGCGTGAAACAGGCGCATTTCGTCGGTCATAGCCTCGGCGGCATGGTGGCCATGAACATGGCGGTGCGCCGGCCCGACCTGGCCCGGACCGTGTCGGCCATCAGCATCAGCTACACCCTGGACGGCTATCAGCCGGAGCTCGTGAAGTTGCAGCGGGGCGAGATCCAGCAGCCGTCGCCCGAACTGACGGCTCTCCTGCCCACCGAGGCGGACTTCGCGTCCTGGCAGGCCAGCTACCGGCGTACCGCGCCCGATCCCACGGCCTTTGATCGCGTACTGACCAAGACCAACGCCATGCTCAGCGCCTGGACCGGCTGGTCGCCGGAGCAACTGCGGGCGGTGAAGACGCCGACCCTGCTGGCTATCGGCGACAACGACTTCGTACGCATCGACCATGCCGCCGAGATGGCGCGGCTTATCCCCGGCGCCCAGCTCGCTGTCCTGCCAAACACCACCCACCTGAATATCCTGACCCGCGGCGCCTGGCTTGAGCCGATGATCGCCGCCCGTATCGGAGACGCCTGATGACCGACCCCGCCATCGACCGCGAACTGACCATCACCCGCGTCATGGACGCCCCGGCCTCCCTGCTGTTCGAGGCCTATTCGCGGCCCGAGCACATCATGAAGTGGTTTGGCCCCGTCGGCTGGCCGGTGACCTTCGCGGAGATCGATTTCCGCGTCGGCGGTGCGTTCAAGTTCGCCATGACCGGGCCGAGCGGGGCGCCGAACGAGCCCTTCGGCGGGACCTATCTGGAGATCGTGCAGGACCAGAAGATCGTCTACGACAACGGCTTCAACGGCGAGAAGATGATGGTCGTCACCGTCACCTTCGATGAGGTGGACGGGAAGACGAAGCTGACCCTGCACACGCTGTTCGCCAGCGACGAGATGGCGAAGATGCACCTGGGCGGCGGCTTCGAGGAGGGGACCAATTCGGGTCTGGATCAGCTGGAAGACCTGGTGGCCGACCTCGCCTCGCGGATCGGCGGCGGCTGACACGCCGCAGCCCATGGGACCGGGCCGATTTACGAATCTGATCATAGGCATGCGGCGAAATCATCGCGCGCCGTCTTGAGGTTCTTGCGGCCTGTCCCATATCGATAGGGCGGGCCGGGCCCCTCTGACGATCACCGTGATCGTGATGTCGGACCGCATCGGGTGCGCCCGATGCCGGGTCCATCTCCAGCCCCGGCGCTGGCCGCATCCTCCAACAGAGGAGGTACGCGACATGAATCTTTCCAATCGACGGCCCACCAACGCCAGCCTGAGAACCGAGGCCTGGACCCCCGGCGACAGCCTGCAGCTGGACGCCCTGGTGGGCGCCTGCGCCCTTGTGGCCTACGCCGACGGATGGGTGACCGCCGAGGAACGCCGCCGTCTCGTGGCGCGCGTCCAAGGCCTGCCAGCCTTCGGCGTCTTCGGCGTGGATGAGGCGATACAGGCTTTCGAGGCCCTGATCGAACGTTTCGACAAGGATCCAGACGATGGGGAGGCGGTGGCCGAGGCGGCGATCCTGCGACTGCGGGGGCGGTCCGGTCCGGCCCATCTGCTGGTGGCCGCGGCCTGCTCCATCGCCGCCGCCGACGGGGGCTTCGACGCTGAGGAGCGGGCGGCGATCCTGCGGATCTGCGACCTCCTGGACCTGGAGGCCGACGCCTTTGACCTGGTGGCCGCCGGAGGCCGGCGATGAGGGTCTCGGGGTTCCCGCCCCCGACGCCCTGGCCGCGCCTGGAGTCTCGGGTCCTGGCCCAGGCCACGACCCTGGCCGCGTCCCACGCAAGTTCCCCCACCGGGCGGCCCGTGGAGGGGCCTGCGCCACTAGCCTCCAACCTCGCGCCGCGCCGGGTGTCTGGCCACACCCTGGACATCCGCGTCTGAGGCCGGTGGGCTAAGGCCGGCTCGACCGGCACGATTTTCTACCGCCGCGCGCGGGCGACCCCGCGCCGGCGAGCCATCCATCCATGAGCGGACCGGGCCCCTCTGACGATCGTCACGATCGTGATGTCGGACCGCGCCGGCGCGCGACCCGCGCCCTCCTGCTGGGGAACAAGATCTTGGACATGCTTCTCTCGCCCCTGCTGGGCAAGCCGCTCTGGATGTGGCTGATCTTCGCCGCCGTCGTCGTGATCCTGCTGGTGCTGGACCTCGGGGTGCTGCACCGGAAACAGAGAACGATCGGGGTGGGCGAGAGCCTGGCCCTGTCGGCCGGCTATATCCTCATGGGCCTGGGCTTCGGAGCCTGGGTCTGGGGAGAGCTGGGGCCGCAGGCTGGTGTTGAGTACCTGACGGGTTTCCTGGTGGAGAAGAGCCTGGCCCTGGACAACGTCTTCGTCATCGCCAGCATCTTCGCGGCTTTCGCGGTTCCGACGGTCTACCAGCATCGGGTGCTGTTCTGGGGAATCCTGGGGGTGATCGTGCTGCGGGCCGTGATGATCGGCCTCGGCGCCGCCCTGGTGGCGCGGTTCGACTGGGCCCTGCTGGTGTTCGCGGGCTTCCTGATCCTGATGGGCGCCAAGATGTTCCTGGCCAATGGGGAGGCGAAGGACCCGCGCGACAACCTCGTCTATCGCTGGGCCGCCTCCCACCTGCGGCTGACCGAGGGTTTTCGCGGCTCACGCTTTCTCGTGCGTGAGCCAGGCCCGGGCGGCCGGCAGGTGCTGTTCGCCACCCCGCTGCTGATGGTGCTGGTGATCATCGAACTGGCGGACGTGATCTTCGCCGTCGACTCCGTGCCGGCGATCTTCGCCATCACCACCGACCCCTACCTTGTCTACACCTCCAACATCTTCGCCATCCTGGGCCTGCGGGCGCTCTACTTCGCCCTGGCCGCGGTGGTGGATCGGTTCGCCTATCTCAAGCAGGCCCTGGCGGCGCTGCTGGTCTTCATCGGCGGCAAGGTCTTGGTGGCCGAGGCCATCGGCTGGGAGAAGTTCCCCGCGCCCGTGTCCCTCGGGGTCACCGCTGCCCTGCTGCTGGGCGGGATCGGCTATTCCGTCTGGCGCACCCGGCGGCCGGCGGCCGGCGCCGCGTGAGGGGAGGGGACGCGGCGAAAGGTGCGCCGTCCTCTGGGCAGACGGCGCCGGCCCGCCTATGTGGGGGAACCGCCGATCCGCGCGCCAGCCCAAGGACCACCCATGCCCTCGCTCTTCGATCCGCTCGTCGTTGGTGACCTGACCCTGCCCAACCGGGTGATCATGGCGCCCCTGACGCGCAGCCGCGCGGGTGACAGTCGCATCCCCAACGCCCTGATGGCCAAGTACTACGAGCAGCGCGCCTCGGCCGGCCTGCTGATCTCCGAGGGCGTGCCGGTCGACCCCATGGGTGTGGGCTATGCCGGCGTCCCCGGCGTCTGGTCAGCCGAACAGACGCAGGGCTGGCGCCTGGTGACCTCCGCGGTGCACGCCGCTGGCGGCCGCATCTTTATGCAGATCTGGCACGTGGGCCGCATCTCCGACCCCAGCTTCCTGGACGGCCGCGCGCCGGTCGCGCCCAGCGCCATCGCCGCCAAGGGCCATGTCAGCCTGCTGCGTCCTGAGCGAGACTATCCCACCCCGCGCGCCCTGGAGACCAGCGAGATCCAGGACGTGGTGGAGGCCTTCCGCCTGGGCGCCCAGAACGCCCAGAAGGCCGGCTTCGACGGGGTGGAACTGCACGGCGCCAATGGCTACCTGCTCGACCAGTTCCTGCAGGACAGCTCCAACCATCGCACCGACCAGTACGGCGGCTCCATCGCCAACCGCGCCCGCCTGATGCTGGAATGCGCCGACGCCGCCGTCTCGGTCTGGGGCTCCGACCGCGTCGGCATGCACCTGGCCCCGCGCGGCGACGCCCACAGCGTCGGCGACAGCGACCTGGCGGCCACCTTTACCCACGTCGCCACCGAGCTGGGCAAGCGCAAGCTGGCCTTCCTCTGCGCCCGTGAGGCGCAGGGGCCCGACAGCCTGGGCCCGCAGCTGAAGAAGGCGTTCGGCGGGGTCTATATCGCCAATGAGAAGTTCACCGGCGAGAGCGCCCAGGCCGCCCTGGACGCCGGCTGGGCCGACGCCGTGGCCTTTGGCAAGGACTTCCTGGCCAATCCCGACCTGGTGGAGCGCCTGCGCACCGGCGCGCCGCTGAACCGGTGGAACCTGGCGACCTTCTATGCGCCGGGGGCGGAGGGCTACACCGACTATCCGGCCCTATCGGAGCTGCAGACGGCGGGCTGACGAAGGCCGCGCACCGGTTGCGTCGGATGTCCGACGCGGGAACCGGTGCGCCCCTTAGGCTTTGCGGTGAGCACACCTTTCAAAGGAGCTTTCCCGTGGCCGACAAATCCCTCGCCGACATCGCCAAAGACATGCGGCACATCGACATCGCCATCCTCTCGACCGTGACCTCGGGTGGCGCGATCGCCGGACGGCCGATGAGCAACAATAAGGACGTCGACTACGACGGCGACGCCTACTTCTTTACCGACGCGAGCACTGGGGTGGCCACCGAGATCGAGGCCAATCCGCAGGTGGGCCTGGGTTATCAGGGCAAGCATAACCTCTATATCGCCGTCACCGGCCAGGCCGAGTTGATCCGCGAGAAGGCCAGCTTCGCCGAGCACTGGAATTCCGATCTCGACAAGTGGTTCGAGGCCGGCATCGACACCCCTGGCCTGACCCTGATCCGTGTGAAGGCCAAGGCGCTGAAGTATTGGGACGGCAAGGACCACGGTGAGGTCCGGGTCTAGATCGCCGGCGAAGGGGCGTCGCAGGCCATCAGGCCTGAGCGTCCCTTCAGGAATCCCCGACGCACCATCCCCGCGAGGACGGCCGCCTTGAGCGCCGCCTCGCGGGACCGCGCGCCCGATACCCATCGCACCGCGCCCCGGAACGGAAGCCCGACGGCGCCCCCGATCAAATCCGCCGCCAGACCGCCGATGGATATGCCCTCCGCCTTGCCGCCCGGCGCGAGGTCTGGCCCCAGGGCGATGTCGAGGGCGTTCAGTTCCGCTCTGAGGGATGCGCAGTCCACGGCGTGGGCCAGGTCGTAGGGCGAGACGGCTGCGCGCTGCAGCACCTCCGGGGCCGTCTCTTGGATGAGGCTGAGATCGCGCAGCGGCTGGCTGACCGCTCGACCGACCCCGGCGCCGGTGTCGGGCCGGGGCATAGGTTGGCTGGCGCAGCCCTCCAGAAGGATCAGGGCCAGCAGCGAGGTGACCAGGGTTCTGCCCAGCAGGGGACCGGACGACGGCCTATGGCGCATTCGGCTCAACCCGCCGACGCGCGGTCGCTGTTAAAGGTCTCACGGACGGCCGTGCTGACCGCCGCCAACACCTCGGCCACCGCTTCCTCGGTGATGCCCGGAACGATGCCGCCTGTGTGTTTGTGATCCAGGACGTTCAACCCGGTGACGGCCGACAGGTGCAGGTCGAACAGGGTCATCAGCGCCGGGAGGGCGCCGCTGTCGCGAACCCATGACTCCGGCGCGCCGGAGAAGCTGAAGGTGATCAGCTTCCGGCCCTCCAGCAGCGGTTCGGTGCCCCGCGCCACGGGGCCGTAGCCAAAGCCCATGCTGAACACCCGTTCGACATAGCCCTTCAGCATTGCGGGCGGGGCGTTGAACCAGAGGGGATAGATGAAGGCGAAGACGTCCGCGTCGGCCAGGAGCCGGCGTTCCTCCTGCGCGTCGTCGCCGACGGCGTAACCGGGCGCGCCCGGAATCTCCGCGGCCTTCAGACAGGGGTCGAAGCCGAGTTGGTAGAGGTCCCGCACAATGGCCTGGTGGCCCAGAGCCCGAACCGCCTCGGCATAGGTCGCGCCGGCCGAGCAGGTCAGGCTGCGGGGATTGGGATGGGCGATGATGACCGCGTGCTTCATGACACGCCGTCGGTGGTGGCGGGCTCGTCGATCTGCACGAGGTCGGTGTGACCAAAGCCCTTGCCGTAGTCCAGGACCGAAACCACCTGCGGCCGCAGATGGAACATCTTCATCTCGCCGGCGGGAGTGGCGACGTACTGGGCGACTTCGGGAAACTTTTCCATGAAGAGCAGGCCTGCCCTGGCCAAGGCCTCGGGGTCGGTGATCTCGGTCGCCCGCCCGCCGAGGGACAGGCCGCGGATTTCCGCCCAGTCGCGGTAGGGCAGGTCGATGGTCGCCGAGACCCGGGGGTCGCGCGCCAGGTTGCGCGCCTTTTGCGACTGGCTCCCGCAGCCGAAATAGATGTCGAGGCCTTGGCTCGCATAGCTCACCGTGGTGGCTTGCGGCGACCCATCTGGCCTGAGGGTCGCCAAGGTCAGGTCCTTGCCCGCCTCAAGGACGGCGATGATGTCTGGTCGCAGGTCCGAGTTCATGACCATGGCTCCTGGGAAGATTGACCACAGGTTCGCCCGGGAACGACCCCACCGCGTTGCGCCAGATCAAGTCGCGGCGGGTCTTCGCATCTAATCTGCCCACGCCTTGGAGGGACCCTTTTCATGCCGACCCCTGCACCGGCGCCCAACGCGGCGCAGCTGATCTCGCCCGCCTATCGCTTGGCGGCCCTGGACCAGGACTTCCTGCTGAGCTCTCCCATGCGCGGGGTCCGCTTCATGCTGGAGTTCGCCAAGGTGGATGAGGCGCTCGCCGCGTGGGGAGTGCGATCCACCCTGGTGGTGTTCGGCAGCGCCCGGATCGCCGAGGACGGTCCGGGCCGGCAAGGCGACTGGTATGGGGCGGCGCGCGCCTTCGCCGCCCTGGCCTCGCGGCAGGGTGGCGCGATCCGGACGGCCGACAGGCTGCGTGACAACGTGATCGCCACCGGCGGCGGGCCCGGGATCATGGAGGCCGCCAACCTGGGGGCCGCCGACGTGGGCGCGCCGTCGATCGGGTTCAACATCAGCCTGCCGCACGAGCAGGAACCGAACGCCTATTCCACCCCCGAACTCACCTTCCGCTTCCACTACTTCGCCATGCGCAAGATGCACCTGGCCATGCGCGCCAACGCCCTTGTGGTGTTCCCGGGCGGCTTCGGGACCCTCGACGAACTGTTCGAGATCCTGACCCTGCGCCAGACTGACAAGTCGCCGCCGATCCCGGTGGTGCTGTTCGATGAGGCCTACTGGCGGTCAGTCATCAATTTCGACGCGCTATTGGCCGCTGGCATGGTGGATTCCGCGGACCTCAAGATCTTCCGGTTCGCCGAGACCCCTGAGCAGATCTGGGCGGAACTGCTGGATTGCGGCCTGCCGGTGGCGGCGGAGCGGACGGGAGCGGGGCCACCGAACCGTTAGAGCGCGGTCCTGCACGCCCTTCGCACGGGCCTGCGCAAGGCGGGGTCACCGGTGATAGATGGAGGAAAGTTCATCTTCCACCGGACGTTTTTCTGAGGACAGGCTGGCGGCCGCCCGCCATTCTCCGCGCACAAATTTCCAAGGGGGCGTCGATGCGCAGTCAATTCATGTGTGCGGCGGCGGTGGCCGTGCTTCTGGTCGCCGGCGCCGCGAGCGCGGCGGACAAGCCGGAGTTCGGCGAGATCGGCATCGACACCGCCGGGATGGATAAGACCGTCACCCCCGGCGACGACTTCTACGCCTATATGAACGGCGGCTGGATGAAGACCGCCACCATCCCGTCCGACCGTTCCAACTACGGCGACGTGGCCCGCCTGCGCGAGCAGAGTCTCGCCCGGGTGCGCGGGATCGTCGAGGCGGGCGGCGCGGCGGACGCCAGGAAGTTCGCCGACTTCTACGCCAGCTTCATGGACGAGGCGGCCATCGAGAAGGCCGGGATAACGCCGCTGAAGGCGGACCTGGCTGTGATCGCCGCGGTGAAGACGCCCAAGGACCTGGCGCGGACCATGGCGGCCCTGGAGCGCAAGCAGCGGCCCTTCGGCTACGGCTCGCCGCAGCCGAGCTTCCCGGTCTACCCCTATGTCGGGCAGGACGCCAAGGACCCCACCAAGGCCTCGTCGGAACTGGTGCAGGGGGGCCTCGGCTTGCCGGACCGCGACTATTACCTGACCGATGACCCGAAGTTCGCCGCCGCGCGAGCCGCCTACAAGACCTACCTCACGGACATCTTCACCCTGGCGGGGATGGAGGGCGGCGCGGCCCGGGCCGATAAGATCATCGCCTTCGAGACGGCCCTGGCCAAGGTGCACTGGACCCGGGTGGAGTCCCGCGACGCCGACAAGACCTACAACCCCATGACCCCAGCCCAGCTGGCCGCGGCGGCGCCCGGCTTCGACTGGAAAACCTATCTGGACGGGGCGGGCTTCGGCGCCCGGCCAGCGCTGATCGTCAACCAGCCCTCGGCCATCAGCGGATTTGCGAAGCTGGCCGCCGAGACACCGATGGAAGTGTGGCGCGACTACCTGGCCTCGCGCCTGATCAATGACGCCGCCCCCATCCTGCCCAAGGCCTTCGTCGAGGCCGACTTCGCCTTCCACGGCAAGGCGCTCACCGGCACGCCGGAGCTCAACGCCCGCTGGAAGCGCGGCGTGGGCGCCACCAACCTCGCCATGGGCGACGCGGTGGGCAAGGCCTATGCGGCCCAGTACTTCCCGCCGGAAGCCAAGGCCAAGATCGAGGACCTGGTGGGGGAGGTGAAGGCCGCCTTCGCCCGGCGCATCGACGGCCTGGACTGGATGGCGCCGCAGACCAAGGTGCGGGCCAAGGTCAAGCTCGCCAACCTGCGGGTCGAGGTGGGCTATCCGGAAACGTGGCGCGATTATTCAGCCCTGACGGTGGTGCGGGGCGACGCCTTCGGCAACAGCCAGCGGGCGGCGGAGTTCGAGTACGCGCGCAATCTGGCCGACCTGGGCAAGCCGGTGGACCGCGCCCAGTGGTGGCTGACCCTGACCCCGCAGACGGTGAACGCCTTCAATGCGGGCTCGCTGAACAAGCTGGCCTTCCCGGCGGGCTTCCTGGCCGCGCCCTGGTTCGATCCGGCCGCCGATCCGGCGGTGAACTACGGGGCCATCGGCTCAGTGATCGGCCACGAGATCAGCCACAGCTTCGATGACCAGGGCTCCAAGCTGGACGAACAGGGCCGGCTGATCGCCTGGTGGACGCCCGAGGACCTGAAGGCGTTCGAGGCCTCGACCGGCAAGCTGGCGGCCCAGTACGACGCCTATCAGGCCCTGCCGGACCTGAAGCTCAACGGCCGGCTGACCCTGGGGGAGAACGTCGGGGACCTCGGCGGCGTGGCCGCGGCGCTGGACGCCTATCACGCCAGCCTGGGGGGCAAGCCCGCCCCGGTGATCAACGGCCTGACCGGCGACCAGCGGTTCTTCATGGCCTTCGCCCAGAGCTACCGGACCCTGATGCGCGAGCCGTTCCTGCGCCAGATCATCGCCACCGACCCCCACGCGCCCGGACAGTTCCGCGCCTATGAGGTTCGGAATTTCGACGCCTGGTACACGGCCTTCGACGTCAAGCCGGGGCAGAAGCTCTATCTGGCGCCCGCCGATCGGGTTCGCATCTGGTAGGTCAGAAGCCCCGCTTCGCCAGCCAGGTTTCCACCGCGCCCACCGCTTGAGGCAGCAGGTCGCTGCGCTCGATGTAGTAGTGGTCGGCGTCCTTGATCTGGACGATCTCCTTGTCCGCCGAGCCGACGGCTTCGAACAGCCGGTCGGCGTGGCTGGGGGTGCAGGCCAGGTCGGCGGTGTTGTTGATCACCAGCACCGGGCAGGAGATGGCCTGGGCGTTGACGATCCCATTGGCGCGGCTCTCGTCATAGCTCCACTGCGACAGCCAGGAGCGCAGGGTGGTGAAGCGGCCCAGGCCCACCGGGCCGTCGTTGGCGATCTTCGGTTCCCCGAGATAGCAGGTCCCCGGCCGGCGGTCGGAGGGGTCCTGCGCCGGATCGGTCCACCGCACGTCGCACATGGTGCCGGCGACGATGAAGGGCCGTTCGGCGTCGGGATCGCCGCTGGCCTTAAGTTCGGCCAGGGTCGCCTTGACCCGTGCGGTGATGCGGCGATTGCGCGCCACCTGGGCCTCGCGAAAGCGGGCGACGAAGGCCTCGGAATAGGGGGGCTGATCGGGGCAGGCGGGGTCGTAGATGTTCAGGCCCACGTCGCGTTCGTAGGGTTTGTCTTCGTCCAGGATCGACGGGTCCAGCCACTCGGTCATGGTCACCGACCGGCTGATGTGGGCGGCCAGCAGCAGGATGGCGTCGGCGGGCTGCAGGCCGGCGCCCGCGATATCGATGGGGTCGCCGGAAGGCGTGTGGGTGATGGTCGGGTGCTCAGCCTGGTCCTGGTAGAACAGCGACAGCGATCCACCGCCGGACCACCCCCCCAGAACCACCTTCTCATAGCCGAAGCGGGTCTTGAGGTCGGCGATACAGGCGCCGAGGTCGAGGACGCACTTCTCCATGATCAGGGCTGTGTCGTTCCCCCGGTAGCGCGGGTTGCAATAGATGACATGACGCCCCGCGTGGGCCAGGGCGTTCACGAGCGGCAGAAACGAGCCGCCGCCGATCGGGTGGCTGAACAGGATGACGGTCTTGGAGTCGACCGCCGCCGGCCGGATGCGCATGCATTCGACGAAGACCTGGCCGGTCGGCCCGCCGTAGACCTCCTTCAGCCGGCTCGTATCTGCATGGACGAAACCGTAGGGCTCGCGAACCACCGCCATCATCTTCTCCCTGTGCGGCGCGCCTTGCCCGGCGATCCATTTCTGATTATCAAATCAGGAAAGCTGATCTGAAAGTCAAATTCTTATGGCGACGGCCGCCGTCATTCCGCTTCCCAGTCGCGAGGCTCCCGGCAAGGGTGAGCGCACGGCGGCGAGGATTCTCGATGTGGCGCTGGATCAGTTCTCCCGCCTGGGCTTCGAGCGCGCCTCGATGAGCGGCATCGCCCAGGCGGCGGGGGTCAGCCAGGCGGCGCTGCACTATCACTTCGACGACAAGGATCAGCTGTGGCGCGCAGCCATGCTGGAGCTGTCGGCGGCGATCGCCGAGGAGGAGAGGTTTCTGGCCGCGGCGCGGGACGCTGCGCCCCTCGAGCAACTGCGTATGGCCATGCGGTTCTTCATCGACATGTCCTGGCGCCATCCCGCGCTGGGCCGGATCGTGGCGCTGGAGGGCATGGCCGGCGGTGAGCGTCTGGCTTGGCTGAACGAGAACCTGATGGGCCGGCGCAACCGCCGGCTGGTGCGCCTGGCCGCCGACGCCATCGCGGCCGGGGCGCTCAAGCCCTTCCCGCCGGCGCAGATCGTCATCACCCTGCAATCGGCCGCCGCCGGAGTGATCAACCTCGCACCCTTGATGCGGGAGGCCTTCGGCGTCGATCCGGAGACCCCGGAGAACCAGGCGGCCCACGCCCACATGATCCTCGACGCCCTGTTGGGCGGCCTGATCCTCGACGACAGATAAGAGCCCCAAGGGAGGGACATATGAGCCAGCAACCCACCGGTATTCACCACCTGGCCTTCATGGCCGGCGACATCAAGAAACACATCGCCTTCTTCTCCGAGGTCATGGGCTGCCCGCTGGTGGCCCTGTTCGACATGCACGGGGTGCCGGGCGGCCTGCACGCTTTCCTGCGGATGAACGACCACGGCTACTTCTCGATCGTCCAACTCCCCAATGTCGACGACATCCCGATCGAACTGGGCAAGACCCATGCGGGCAACGGCGCCCTGCCTAGCGCGCCCGGAACGCTGCAGCACCTGGCCTTCCGCGTGGACACCGACGCCGACCTCGTCGCCATGCGCGACCGCATCCGCAGTCACGGGGTCAATGTCATCGGCCCCATCGACCACGGCATGTGCCGCTCGATCTATTTCGCCGGCCCCGACCAGATGACCCTGGAGGTCGCCACCAGCCACGAGCCGATCGACCCGGCGCGCTGGATCGACCCGACCGTGCTGGAGAAGGCCGGGATCTCCGCCGAGGAGGCCCAGCGGTTCAAGGCGCCGGCGGCCTATACCGGCCCGAGCCCGGTGAGCCAGCCGCCCTATGACCCGGCCAAGCCGCACATGGCCTATCCCCAGGAGACCTACCTGCAGATGATCTCCCTGCCCGACGAGGTGATCACCAAGGCGGGCTCCTATTCGGAACCGCCCGTGCTGGAAACCACCTGACCTTGCCGCCCGAGATGCAGGACCCGCCGGCCTGGGCCGACAGCCTGGCGGGCCGCCTGCCTTAGGCCGCTGGGCGCCCGCGCCGTCCAGCGTGAGGGGGTGTCGATCTGTCCTGTGCGATAGCGTAGAAGGGCGCGCTCTGATCCGTCGAGACCCCGAGACTCGTGCCTGACCTACGCGCCCACAGACTGTCCGTCGCCCCGATGATGGACTGGACGGACCGGCATTGCCGCGCCTTCCACCGGGTGCTGACGCGCGAAAGCCTGCTCTACACCGAGATGGTGACGACGGGCGCGGTGCTGCATGGCGACCGCGAGCGGCTGCTGGGGTTCGATGATGTCGAGCACCCCGTCGCCCTGCAGCTGGGGGGCTCGGAGCCGGCGGACCTGGCGGCGGCGGCGAAGATCGGCGCGGACCTCGGCTATGACGAGATCAACCTCAATGTCGGCTGTCCCTCCGACCGGGTGCAGAGCGGGCGGTTCGGGGCCTGCCTGATGCGCGAGCCGGCGCTGGTGGCCGAGGGGATGGCGGCGATCGGCGCGGCGGTGTCGATCCCGGCGACCGTGAAGTGCCGCATCGGGGTGGATGACCAGGACCCGGAGGAGAGCCTGTTCACCCTGGTGGACCTCTGCGCCCAGGCCGGGGTCACCACCTTCATCGTCCATGCCCGCAAGGCCTGGCTGAAGGGGTTGTCGCCCAAGGAAAACCGCGACGTGCCGCCGCTGGACTACGGTCTGGTCCACCGGCTGAAGCGCGAGCGCCCTGGCCTCAACATCGAGATCAATGGCGGCATCGGCTCCCTGGACGAGGCCGAGCACCAACTGACCCACACCGACGGGGTGATGCTGGGCCGGGCGGCCTATCACACGCCGGGCATCCTGGGTCAGGCGGATCGGCGCATCTTCGGGGCGGGCGCCGATGTCGATCCCTTCGAAGCGGTCAAGCTCTACAAGCCCTATATCGCCGGCCAGTTGGCGCGCGGCGTGCATCTGGCCGGGATCACGCGGCACATGCTGGGGCTGTTCCACGGCGCGCCGGGCGCGCGGACCTGGCGGCGGATCCTGACGGTGGAAAGCGTCAAGCCCGGCGCGGATCTCAGCGTCGTCGACCGGGCTTTGGCCGCGGTGTCAGGGCTGAAGGATCAGCGAAGTGCGGGTCGCCTGGAAGCTGGAGAGGCGGCCTAGATAGGTCATGCCCAGCAGGGAGGCGTCGAGCCCCTTGTCGAGAACCAGCGCATCGACATCGGCCAGCTTCGCGCCGGCCACGGAAACCGAGGCCAGCTTGACGGCGGCGGCGCGGGCCTCGCCGTTGGCGGTCATCACCTTGTATCCGTAGTTCAATCTCGCGGTGTCGAAGCCCAGGCGCTGGGCGTCGGCGGCGGTGAGGGCCACGGCGCTGGCGCCGGTGTCCACGAGGAAGCGGACGCTGGCGCCGTTCACGACACCCTGCGCCCAGTAGTGGCCGTCGCTGGCCTTGGCGATGGAGGCCGCGCCGCCCTCGGCGGGCGCCGGTTGCGGTTCGGGAACAAAGTGGGCCACGGCGGCGCGCAGGCCGTCCGACCGCGTGGTCGGATCCAGGCTGACGACGGCTTGCGCCGCCCCCACCGCCGAGACGGCTCCGATCAGGGCCATGGCGGCCAACTTGATCATACTCGACACCCTCGCCACCCTGGCGCTGCCCGGCCTTACGCGGCCGCGTTGAACGGACAGGTTAGGGCTGCGGGTGTTTGCAACCGGTGAACATGAAGCTTTTTGCTTGGTCGCGCTTTCGGACGGCGAACCGGCGGCCACTTCGCCTGAAAGCGCTCGGTTAGCGGAACATCGCCAGTTTTTCGGGGCGGATGCGCTCCCGGCGCGTGGGCAGTTCGGTCATGATCCGGACGCGGTCCTCGTCTGACAGTTTTTGCCAGGCGGCGACCTCGGTGAGCTGGCGGTAGCAGCCCATGCAAAGGCCGGTTTCGCCGTCGATGACGCAGACCTTGATGCAGGGAGTCGCGATCGGGGCGGGGCGGGGAGGCAGGTCGCTCATGAAGGGATAGCGTAGGTCACGGTCGCTTGGGCCGCCAGCCTGTCCTGGCTTTCCGTCCAGAGCTTGACGTCGCAGACGGCGATGCGGCGGCCGAGGCGCAGGAAGCTGGCGTCTGCATGCAGGTCGCCGGGGAGTGCGCCGCGCAGGAAGTTCATCACCAGGGAACTGGTCACCGCCATCAGCTGATCGCCGATATGGGCCAGGATCAGGGCGTAGGCGGCGGTGTCGGCCAGGCTCATCAGGTTGGGGCCGGAGATCACCCCGCCAGGACGCAGCATGCCGCCGCCATAGGCCCGCACGATATGGGCGCGGCCGGGGGCGAGGTCGGTGACCTGCGGCAGGGCCTCCACCGGCGCATCGGGGAAGGCGCGCGCCATCAGGGCGTTCACGCCGGCGACATCGAGCTTGAGATCGGGTTGGGCCATATCCGCGTTCTGCCGAATGCAGCGTAACATTACAAGATGTTTATGTATATAAGTAACGAGGTTCGATGATTAAAGATCGGTAAGATTCGAATACTCAATGTTGCTGCGAATTCATTTGAAGCGTCCGCGGCGCGAGAGCAGGTTCCGCCCATTGTCGTTCGAGGGAAAACCTACAATGCGTATCGCCACTATCATGCTCACCGCCGCCGCGACCCTGATGGTCGCCGGCTCCGCCCTGGCCGCCGCCGACGTCAGCGACGTGAGCTTCATCCAGGCCAGCCGCTGCCGCGGGATCGCCTCGGTCACCGCCGCCGACACCACCGATCTCGACGCCTGGCTGAAGGCCGCCAGCCGCAGCCGCGATAGCTCCGTCATCGCCAAGGCCGCCGACGCCCAGGACGCCGGCCGCCGCGAAGCCAAGACCACCAACGCCGAACGCAAGGCACGCCTGGCCGTCGAACTCAGCGGGCCCTGCCAAGCCTTCAAGGGCTAGTCTCTCGAACCGCCCTTGATGGAGCGCGTCGGCCCCCCCAGAGCCGGCGCGCTCTTTTCATTTGCCCCCACGCGTTCCGGAGTTGCGCGGACTCGACGGGAACCCGACCTGAGCGCAGGCTTTCTTGCAAGCGTGTCCAGCGGGGTTTCGGTCGGGTTATGAGCGTATTGAAACCTGGCGACACCGCCTGGCGCGTCGGGCGCGCCAACCGCGCCGCCTTCCTGATCGACACCGAGGCCTACTACACGGCGGTCTTCGCGGCGCTGCGCAAGGCCAAGCGCTCAGTCCTGCTGCTGGGCTGGGGCTTTGATCCCCGCACCCGGCTGTTCCCGGACGGGGTGGAGACCCCCGATGATCCCGATGAGGCCGGCCGTATCCTGGTGAATCTGTCGCGCGCCCGGCCCGACCTCGATATCCGGCTGCTGATCTGGAAGTCGGCCCTGCCGATCGCCGCCAGCCAAGAATTCTTCCCCCACAAGGCCCGCAAGTGGTTCGAGCACACCGGCGTGAAGTTCCGCCTGGACGACTCCGTGCCCATCGGCGGCTGCCATCACCAGAAGCTGCTGGTGGTGGACGACAGGCTGGCGATCTGCGCCAGCGGCGACATCTGCGTCGACCGCTGGGACACGCCGGGTCACCGCGACCACGAACCCCGCCGCATCATGCCTGACCAGGAGTGCCACGCGCCGCGGCACGAGGTGATGCTGATGGTGGACGGTCCGGTCGCCAAGGACCTGGGGGATCTGGCCCGCGAGCGCTGGCATAGGGCCACCAAGGAAACCGTCGAACCGCCGCCGGAGATGGACACCGATCCCTGGCCCGCTCACGTGCCGGCCCACCTGCTGGACATGGATGTCGGCATCGCGCGCACCATGCCGGCCTGGCGCCATGAGCCGCAGGTGGAGGAGATCCGGCGGCTGACCCACGCCTCGATCCACGCGGCCAAGGACATCATTTACCTGGAGAACCAGTACTTCACATCCCCGCTGATCGCCGAGGCCCTGGCCGCAAGGCTGGCCGAGCCGAACGGGCCCGAGATCGTGCTGATCTCCACCGGGGCCAGTCCCAGCTGGTTCGACCAACTGACCATGGACCGGGCGCGGTCCAACATGTTGTGGCGGCTGCGGACCGCCGATGTGTTCGGGCGCTTCAGGGCCTTCTACCCGATCACCCCGGCGGGCACGAAGATCATCGTCCACTCCAAGAGCACGGTCATCGACGACACCTTGGCCCGGGTCGGGTCGGCCAACCTGAACAATCGATCGGGGGGTTTCGATACCGAGCTGGAGCTGGCCATCGAGGCCACGACCGATCGGGCGCGCCTGAACATCGCCGCCTTCCGCGACCGCTCCATCGCGCACTTTCTGGGCTGCACCGGCGACTCGATCGCCAAGGCGCGGCAGGAACGCGGCAGCCTGATTTCGGCCATCGACGCCTTGAACCGGGAAGGGCGGCTGTCGCCGATCCTGCCGATGAAAATGACTGCGTTTGGAGAGTTCGTGGCGGCCTATCACCTGGGCGACCCTGTGAACGTCAGCGATTCCTGGCGGCCCGGCCGACGGCGCGAGCGGCTCTATGCCGAGGCAAGGGCGCTGGGGGAGAGCGGCGTCTTCCAGACCCGCGACTGAGCGCCGCTTACGAAACCTCGAAATCCATGACCAGGGGCAGGTGATCCGACGCCGCCCGGGTCAGGGGATTGAAGGGCGCGCTCAGGTCCGTCACCCGGATCTCGGGGCTGACAAACAGATGGTCGATCCGCACCACCGGCAGGGCCGAGGGGAAGGTCGAGGTGGGCTTCTTCTCCGGCGCCAGCCGGCGCGCGCCCTGCAGCCGGCCGATGAGGGTGCGATAGACCACCGAGGTCGGGCTGGCGTTGAAGTCCCCCAGCAGGATGGTCGGTCCCTCACACCTTGGATGGTTCAGCCAGGCTGGGCCGGCCAGGCAGGCGGCCTGCAGCTGCTGCTCCTTGGGAACCAGGCCCAGGTGGGTGTTGATGATCTGCACCTTCTTGCCGTCGATCTCCACGGCGATCCACAGAGCGCCGCGCGGCTCCAGCTGCGGGATGCGGCCATAGCCGGGCAGGGGGCCGACCTGGACCAGGTGCTCCGGATAGGTGGTGAGGATGGCGTCGCCGTAGAGTTCCTCCTCCACCTTCATGGCGGCGTGGAAGTGGACGGCCATCTTCAGGCGCTGGGCGATCTCGTGGGCCTGGTCCACCTTGCCGGTGCGCAGGCGGCCGACGTCCAGTTCCTGCAGGGCGACGATGTCGGGCTTGAGGCTGGCGATGACCTCGGCGATGCGGCCCACGTCCAGGCGACGGTCGGTGCCGACGCAGCGATGGACGTTGTAGGTGAGAATGCGCGGCATGGGGCCCGTGTGATGCGCGCCCTCTTGGCCGGGCGCAAGATCGGGAATGGCTGGCGTGCGGCGAAGGTTCGCTTCACACAGGGCGAAATTGGGAGATCCCACGGATGATCTGGATCGCCGCGGCGGCCGCGACAAGCGTAATGGCGGGCCAGGGACTGGCGACCGTGCAGTGCCGGGTGGCGGCGGGCCAGGTTCTGCGCGACTGCGTGGTGCTGTCGGAGACGCCGACCGGAGCCAATGTCGGCGCCTTCGCCCTGAAGCTGGCCAAGGGCTTTCATCCGCAGAAGGGCGACCGCCGCATCACGAACGGCAAGATCGTCATCCACATGAAGTTCAAGCTGCCTTGACGGGCGGCCC
Source organism: Phenylobacterium glaciei (assembly GCF_016772415.1). Taxonomy (NCBI): domain Bacteria; kingdom Pseudomonadati; phylum Pseudomonadota; class Alphaproteobacteria; order Caulobacterales; family Caulobacteraceae; genus Phenylobacterium; species Phenylobacterium glaciei. Next base: position 2,911,067 of record NZ_JAGSGD010000001.1, on the reverse strand, counting down.
CGGCCGCCGGGAGATAGCGGCCATGCAAAACGACTTCATCCGAGGCCTGCCCAAGGCCGAGCTTCACCTGCACATCGAGGGCAGCCTCGAGCCCGAGCAGATGTTCGAGTTCGCCCGGCGCAACAGGATCGACCTGCCGTTCAAGTCGGTCGAAGAGGTCCGCGCCGCCTACGCCTTCTCCAACCTGCAGGACTTCCTGGACATCTATTACCAGGGCGCGGGCGTGCTGCAGACCGAGGAGGATTTCCGCGACCTGACCCTGGCCTACTTCCGGCGGGCGGCGGCGGACGGAACGGTCCACGCCGAGATCTTCTTCGACCCCCAGACCCACACTGAACGGGGCATCCCCTTCGCCGTGGCCGCCGACGGCCTGCTGGCCGGGATGGCGCAGGCCGAGACGGACCTGGGCGTCACCTCCAAGCTGATCCTCAGCTACCTGCGGCACCTGTCGGAGGAGGACGCCTTCAAGACCCTTCGCGAAGCCGAGCCCTTCCTTGATCGGATCGTGGGGGTGGGGCTGGATTCCTCGGAACTTGGCCACCCGCCCAGCAAGTTCGCCCGCGTCTACAAGGCCTCGCGCGAACGGGGCCTGAAGCTGTCGGCGCACGCTGGCGAAGAGGGGCCGCCGGAATATGTCTGGGAGGCGCTGGACGGCCTGGCCGTCGACCGCATCGACCACGGCAACCGCTCGCTGGAGGATCCGGCCCTGGTGAAGCGCCTGGTGGCTGACGGCATGACCCTGACGGTCTGCCCGCTGTCGAACCTGAAGCTCTGCGTGGTGGACGACCTTGCGAACCACCCCCTCAAGCGGATGCTGGACCTGGGGCTGAAGGCCACCATCAACTCCGACGATCCGGCCTATTTCGGCGGCTATATCGGCGAGAACTGGACGGCCACGACCGCCGCCCTGGGGCTGACCCGCGACGAGCTGGCGACGCTGGCCCGCAACAGCTTCACAGGGTCGTTCCTTGCGCAGGGCGAGATCGCGTCCAGGGTGGCGCAGGTGGACGCGTATCTGGCCAAGACCTGACATCTTCCAAGGGTTTTTCTTGACGCTGACGTCAACGTCATCTTCCCAAGGCGAAGGCGTTTGCCTATGTTCTGGCCTCACGCAATACGCTGTAAGCGGAAGCGCCAGGGAGCCTTGTGATGAACCTCGATTTCTCGCCCGAAGATAACGCCTTCCGTGAGGAGGCCCGGGCCTTCCTGGCCGACAGCTACCCCAAGGCCCTGCGCGAAAAGCAGGAACGCGGCGAGCCGCTGGGCAAGGAGGACTACCTCTCCTGGCACCGCATCCTGGCGGAAAAGGGCTGGTCTGCGCCTTCGTGGCCGAAGGAATGGGGCGGGACCGATTGGACTCCCACCCAGAAGTACATCTGGTCCGAGGAACAGGCCCGCGCCGACACCCTGGGCATCCTGCCCTTCGGCGTCGCGATGCTGGCGCCGGTGATCTACACCTTCGGCACCGAGGAGCAGAAGGCCAAGTTCCTGCCCGACATCCGCGACGGCAAGATCTGGTGGTGTCAGGGCTATTCCGAGCCCGGCGCCGGCTCCGACCTGGCCTCCCTGAAGACCCGCGCCGAGCGCGTGACCGGGGATGACGGCAAGGAATACTACATCGTCAACGGCCAGAAGACGTGGACGACGTTGGGCCAGCACGCCGACTGGGGCTTCTTCCTGGTCCGCACAGATCCCGACTCCAAGCCGCAGGCCGGCATCAGCTTCCTGCTGATCGACATGAAGACGCCCGGCGTCACCGTGCGTCCGATCATCACCCTGGAGGGCGGCCACGAGGTCAACGACGTCTTCCTGGATAATGTGAAGGTGCCGGTGGAGAACCGCGTCTTCCACGAGAACCAGGGCTGGACCTGCGCCAAGGCGCTGCTGGCCCACGAACGCTCGGGCATCGCCGGGGTGGCGCGGTCGAAGCGCGGCCTGGAGCGGGTGCGCGAGATGGCCTCGACCGAACTGGCCGACGCCGGCGGTTCGCTGCTGGCCGACGCCTTCTTCAAGCGCAAGGTGGCCGAGCTTGAGATCGACCTGACGGCGCTGGAGTTCACCGAACTGCGGACCCTGGCCGGCGAAAGCAGCGGCAAGGGCCCGGGCGCGGAAAGCTCGATCCTCAAGATCAAGGGCACCGAGATCCAGCAGCGCCTGCAGGAACTGGCCCTGGAAGCCGCCGGCCACTACGGCGCGCCGTTCCTGGGGGAGGGCGGCCACAACTCCGGCGTCGGCCCGCTGCATTCCATCGACACCGCCGGCGACTATTTCAACGGCCGCAAGACCTCGATCTACGGCGGCTCCAACGAGATCCAGCGCAACATCATCGCCAAGATGGTGCTGGGACTCTAGGGCGACCGCCGCGACAGAACACTGACCGGCCGCCAGGGAGGACACCGGCGGCCCACGACCCTTGGGGACGAACATGGATTTCAGCTTCACCGAAGAACAGTCGATGCTGCGCGACACGGTCGCCAGCTACTTGGCCGACAATTACAGCTTCGATCAGCGCCGCGCGGCGCTGAAGGCCGAGCCCGGCTGGCGGCCGCAGGTCTGGAAGGCCTTCGCCGACGAACTCGGCATTCTGGGCGCGGCCTTCTCGGAAGAGCAGGGCGGCCTGGGGGGCGGCGCCACCGACAATATGGTGATCATGGAAGAGCTGGGTAAGGCGCTCGTCGTCGAGCCCTACCTGCCCACCGTGGTGATCGGCGGCGGTTTCCTGAAGCACGGCAAGCCGGCCGGCGCCGATGAGCTGATCGGCAAGATCATCGCCGGCGAGGCCATCATCGCCTTTGCCTATGCCGAACCCCAGGGCCGCTACACCTGGAGCGATCTGAAGACCACGGCCAAGAAGGACGGGGCGGGCTACGTGCTCAACGGCCACAAGGCCGTCGTCATCGGCGCGCCCTACGCCACTCACCTGATCGTCACGGCGCGGACCGGCGGCGGCCAGCGCGAGGCGCAAGGGGTGTCGGTGTTCATCGTGCCCAAGGACGCCAAGGGCGTGACCACGCGGGACTATCCCACGGTCGACGGCTTCCGCGCCTCGGAGGTCTATTTCGAGAATGTCGCCGTGGGCGCCGAGGCCATGATCGGTCCCGAGGGCCAGGCCCTGCCGCTGGTGGAAAAGGTGATGGATGAAGCCATCGCCGCGACCTGCGCCGAGGCCTGCGGCGTCCTGCGCCAGCTGCACGAGGGTACGGTGGAGTACGCCCGCCAGCGCAAGCAGTTCGGCCAGCCGATCTCCAGCTTCCAGGTGCTGCAGCACCGGATGGTGGACATGTTCATCCAGCTCGAACAGTCGATCTCCATGACCTACATGGCCGACATCAAGCTCAATGACAGTGATGCCGAGCGGGCCAAGGGCGTGTCGGCGGCCAAGGTGCAGATCGGCAAGGCCTGCAAGTTCGTCGGCCAGAACGCCATCCAGATCCACGGCGGCATGGGCATGACCGACGAGATGGCCATCGGCCACTATTTCAAGCGCGCCACCATGATCGAGGCGGCCTTCGGCTCCACCGACCACCATCTGGCCCGCTACGAGACCCTGTCGCTCGGCAAGGCGGCCTAGCTCGCGAGCCCTCTCCCAGGCGGGAGAGGGCGTTCGCGCCGCAGCCAACCAATTAGCCGTATACGGATCAAAAATTTCAACCTCGACTGGCCCCGATTCCGCCTGGAATCAGGGGCTTTCGAGGTGTGGCCTGCCTGCGACACGCCGTCACGATTGAGCGCCTGAGCGCCAGTCGACATTCAATATAATCAAAGATTTAACGGATATTCCGTGGGCTGAAATAGTCCGTAAGCGGATGTTTTTCTTGCGTTTGACGAGGCTCGGCGCGACTCTCTGGTCCCGACGCGCTGACGACTAGGAGGGTGCAAGCCCCTGGAAGCCGCTTCGCGTCTCTTTCTGGCTCGACCAGCTGGTCAAGGAGACGCCAAATGACTGTCACCAAGATGGACCACGCCCTGTTGTCCTTCGCTTTCCTGGGCAATCTCTCGGCGCCTGCCCGGCGCAATCAGGGCAAGCCGCCGCCCATTCCGCGCGAAGCCAAGACCCCCAAGGGATAGGCTTGCGCCACCCCGTCCGCATGGCCAAGCTGACCGTGGACGGGGAGGAACGCCATGGGCAAGGACGCTCAGGTCCGCGCGACATTCGCCGAGGGTGAGGACGCGGGGCGGCTGCAATACGAGGCGCCGAAGCTGCTGTTCCGGGGCGCCGCCCGCCGGGTGTTCGAGGGTGAGGCGCTGAGGGGCGTTCGCGCTGAGGCCGGCGACCTGGTCCTGGCCGACGGCTCGCGGTTCGCGCTCGGCGACAAGGCCGCGGCCAGCTGGGCCGACGCCATTCTCAATCCGAAAAGCCGGCTCGACAAGCTGGGGGTGAAACCCGGCATGAGGGTCGCCGTGCTGAACGTCGCCGACGACGCCCTGGCCGGCGAACTGGCCGCGCGCGATGCGGCGCCGGTGGCTGACCTCACCGACCTGGACCTGCTGTTCTACGCCGCCGACAGCCTGGCGGAGCTGGACGCCATCCCCCGCCTGATCCCTGCGCTGGCCGGCAAGGGCGCGCTGTGGATCGTGTCGCGCAAGGGCAAGGCGGCCGCTCTGAAAGACGTCGAGGTGATGGCGGCGGCCAAGGCCCACGGCCTGGTGGACAGCAAGGTGATCGGCTTTTCCGACACGCTCACGGCGCTGCGCTTCACACGGCGGCGGAGCTAGTCCGTGACCGACCTTGTCCTCTATCGCGGCATCGCCACCCGGTCCTTCACGGCCCTTTGGATGCTGGAGGAGCTGGGGGTCGCCTACCGCACGGAATTGATCGATGCGCGGCCGGGCAAGCTGCGCTCGCAAGCCTATCTGCAACTCAATCCCACCGGCGCGGTTCCGACCCTTGTGGACGGTGAGGCGGTGGTCCGCGAAACGCCGGCCATCTGCCTGCATCTGGCCGATCGGTACGGCTATGGGACCTTGGCGCCGAAGATCGAGGACCCGCGCCGGGGCGCCTATCTGAGCTGGATGGTGTGGTCCAGCGCGGCCCTCGAGCCGGCCCGAGCGACCTGCGGCATGACCCTGCCGGAGAAGCCTGGCGGCTGGGGCGCAGGCTGGGCGCCGCTGGCCGAGACCACCCGCGTCCTGGCCGTGGCGCTGGAAGCTGGTCCCTACCTGCTGGGCGACACCTTCACCGCCGCCGATGTCATGGTGGGAGCGACCCTGGCCATGGGGCGGCACACCGACGAGATTCCCGCCGACCCGGTGTTGGACGCCTATGTCGTCCGAATGGAAGCTCGCCCCGCCAACCAGAGGGCGGGCGCGCTGAACTGGCCGCCGGAGCTGTTTCCACCCGCGTGACCCGACAACCAGTTTCCAGCGTCGCGAAACCCCTCTAAGCCCGGCCCATGTCGCTCCGGGACTTTCTCCTCCTCGCCTTCGTCTGCGTCGTCTGGGCGGCCAACAATATCGTGTCGAAGTTCGTGGTGGCCCATCTGGGGGTGCCGCCGATGTTCTATGCCGCCGTGCGCTTCGCCGTCGTGCTGATCGCGGTCTTCCCCTGGCTGCTGCCGATGCCGCGCCCGCGCTGGCGGATGGTGGTGGTGGGGCTGCTGATGGGGGCCGGCACCTTCGCCCTGGTGTTCATCGGCCTGAAGACCGCCAGCCCCTCGGCGGTGGCCATCGTCAGCCAGGTCGGCGTGCCGATCACCACCCTGTTGTCCTTCCTGATCCTGGGCGAGCGGCTGACCGGGCGGCGCATCGCCGGCATGCTGCTGACCCTCACCGGGGTGCTGGCGGTGATGTGGGACCCGCACGGGTTCAAGATTTCCGGCGGCCTGCTGTTCATCGTGGCGGCCTCGTTCCTGGGCGGGCTGGGGGCGGTGATGATGAAGCAGATGGACGGCGTGAAGCCCCTGCGCCTGCAGGCCTGGGTGGGCCTATCCTCCCTGGTGCCGATGGCGATCCTGTCGGGCTGGCTGGAGCCCGGGCAGATCCAGGCCGGCGTCGCGGCGGGCTGGCCCTTTGTGGCTGCGGCCCTGTTCTCAGGCCTGGTGGTCTCGGTGGTGGCCCACACCCTCTATTACAGCCTGATCCAGAAGTATGAGGCCAACCTGATCTCGCCGCTCACCCTGATGACGCCGCTGGCCACCATCGTCGGCGGCGTGATCTTCACCCATGACGACTTCGGCCCACGGATGGCGTTCGGGACGGCGGTGGCCCTGGCCGGCGTGCTGGTGATCGCCCTGCGGCCCAGCCAGGCGGTGGCTTTGCTGGTGGCCTTGCGCAACCGCTCGCAATAACCTTGGCCACATGACTCCGATCCCCGCGCCCTCGCCCAACTTTGACGTCCGCAAGAGCCCGCCGGACATGATCGTCCTGCACTATACCGGCATGCAGACCGGCGAGGCGGCCCTGGCGCGGCTGCGCGATCCCGAGGCCAAGGTCTCCTCCCACTATGTGGTGGAGGAGGATGGCCGGGTCTTCACCCTGGTGGCCGAGGAGCGGCGGGCCTGGCATGCCGGCGTCTCGTCCTGGAAGGGCGAGCGCGACATCAACGGCCGCTCGGTGGGGATCGAGATCGTCAATCCGGGCCACGAGTTCGGCTACCGGCCCTTCCCTGAGGCGCAGATCGCCGCGGTGATCGACCTGGTGGCGGAGATCCGCACCCGCTGGACCATCGAGGACGGCGCCATCGTCGGGCACTCCGACGTCGCGCCGGACCGCAAGCAGGACCCCGGCGAGCTGTTTCCCTGGAAGCGATTGGCGCAGGCGGGCCACGGCCTGTGGGTCGAGCCCGCCGCCGCCCCAGGCCAGCCGATCGGGGAGGGCGAGGAGGGCGCCGCGGTCTTCGCCTTGCAGGCGGGCTTCACGCGGCTGGGCTTCGACTGCGCGCCGTCCGGGACCTTTGACCCTCACACCACCGCCGTTGTCACCGCCTTCCAGCGCCACTGGCGGCCCGAGAAGGTGGATGGGATCGCCGACGGGGAGACCCGGGCGCGCTTGATCGGCCTGCTGCGGCTGGGGACCTGATGCAGGTCGCGGGATGAGCTTAGGGCTCGCCAACTGTGTCCTGAAGGTCGGCGAATATACGCTGTCGCCCCTGCAACGCGACGACGCCGAGGGGCTTTTTGAGTTGTTCCGTGACCCTTTGGTGGCGGAATACATGGACATAGCCCCGCTTGAGAGCGTGGCCGAGGCCCATGACATCATCGATTGGGGAACCGAACTGGCCGCCGGCGACGGCGGGGTGCGCTGGACCATCCGGCGGGCCGGGGCGCCCGACCTGATCGGCACGGTGGGCTTCAACAACCTGATCTTCGACCGCGCCCGTCGCGGGGAGGTCGCCTACGACCTGCGCCGCGCCGAGTGGGGCCGCGGCGTGATGCGCCAGATCCTGCCGTACGTGCTGTCCTTCGGCTTCAACGACCTGTCGCTGCGGCGGATCGAGGCCATGGTGACCCTGGGCAATGCGCGGTCGTGTGCTCTGCTGGAGCGCCACGGCTTTTCGCTGGAGGGCACGCTGCGCGACCACGCCCATTGGAAGGGGCGCTATTGGGACCAGCTGATCTATGGGCGACTGTCGGATTGACCCCAACGCCGTCCCGGCCCATCAAGCCCGCGGACCAGATGGCTGGGCGGTCGCGCCTGCGCAAGCAGGCGAGGAAAGTCCGGGCTCCACGACGACATGGCGGTGGGTAACGCCCACCGGGGGTGACCCTAGGGATAGCGCCACAGAGAGCAGACCTCCGGAGCTTCGGCGCCGGGAAGGGTGAAAGGGTGCGGTAAGAGCGCACCGCGGACCCAGCAATGGGGACGGCATGGCAAGCCCCGCCAGGAGCAAGACCGAATAGGGGTGTCGCGCCGGTTCGCCGGTAGGGCTGTCGTAGGCCCGAGACACCCGGGTAGGTCGCGAGAACCGTCCAGCGATGGGCGGTCCAGAGGAATGATCGCCAATGCCCGTTCGCGGGCGGCACAGAACCCGGCTTACAGGCCGTCTGGTCCATCATTCCCCAAATTGAGGCCGCGACAGCAAGGGCGATAGCTCAGCCGTTGCGGGTGACTCTAGTTATCCACAACCTCTGCGACATTCCGTCCCTATATTTAACAGGTTCTGTGTATGTTCTGTGGAGTGTTTATCTCCGTTAACCATAAGTGTCCGCGACATCTTTGAATCCACGCCAAATAGTCATTCAGAGGCATTGTCGCCCAGTTTAGCCCGTGTTAACCCAGTTCTTGTCTGCTGAAGGCTGCGCCCATGTGATTTGCGGCGCTGCCAGGTGGAACGAGGGCGGTCCGAGCGGGGGCCGGTTAACTGGGGCGCGGCGGGATGTTCGTCTCGACGTTCGAGAAGCAGCTGGACGCAAAGCGGCGCATCGTTGTGCCGCAGGAATTCCGCGCTCTCGCCTCTGGCCCCTTCGACGGAATCATCTGCTTTCCCTCCATCGAAGCCGACTGCATCGAGGGTGGCGGAAAGACGCTGCTGGACCGTTATCTGGGCGTCATCGACGAGATGGATTTCGGCGACCCTCTGCGCTCGGCCCTGGAAACTTCGATCCTGGGCGGCATGGCCAAGATGAGCTTCGACACCGCCGGCCGCGTGACCCTTCCCGAGGGGCTCTGCGACATGTTCGGCCTGAGCGACTGGGTTGTTGTGGTCGGCCTCGGCGACCGGTTCCAGATCTGGGAGCGCGAGGCGTTCCAGGCCCACCGCGCCGCCCAACGCGAGATGGCCCGCGACGGCCTGGCCCAACTGCGCGCGGCCCAGCGCGCCGCCCGCGCCGGGCTCGGCGCGTGACCGCCCCCCACACGCCTGTCCTGATGGCCGAAGTGATCGAGGCCCTGCAGCCCGGTCCCGGCCAGACGATCGTCGACGGTACGTTTGGGGCAGGCGGCTATTCCCGCGCCCTGCTGGCCACCGGCGCCCAGGTCATCGCCTTCGATCGCGACCCCACCGCCCGACGGTTCGCCGAGGGCCTGGGTGACCGGTTCCAGCTGATCGAGGCCTGCTTCTCCGAGATGGACGAGCGGCTGGGGGAGGGCTCCGTCGACGGCGTGGCCCTGGACCTCGGGGTCTCCTCCATGCAGCTGGACGAGGCCGACCGTGGCTTCTCCTTCATGCGCGACGGTCCCCTGGACATGCGCATGGGCGCCACGGGGCAGACCGCCGCCGAACTGATCAACACCGCCGAGCCGGCCGAACTGTCGCGGATCTTCTGGGTCTACGGCGAAGAGAAGAAGGCTCGCCGCATCGCCGGCGCCATCGCGCGCCGCCGCGAGGAGCAGCCCTTCGAACGCACCCTGGAGTTCGCCGACTTCGTCGAGCGGGTGCTGGGGGGCCGCCGCGGCGCCAAGGTCCATCCCGCCACCCGCACCTTCCAGGGCCTGCGGATCGCGGTGAACGATGAGCTTTCCGAGCTGGAGGCGGGGTTGGCGTCCGCCGAGCGCGTGCTGAAGCCGGGTGGTCGCCTGGCCGTGGTGACCTTCCACTCGCTGGAGGACCGGATCGTGAAGTCGTTCTTCACGCCTCGCGCCGGCCAGACGCCTGCCGGTTCACGGCACCTGCCGCCAGCCCAGGCCGGCGCGCCGCCGAGTTTCGACCTGATCTTCAAGGGCGCCCACCCGCCCTCCGACGCCGAGACCGCCGCCAATCCGCGCGCCCGCTCGGCCAAGCTTCGCGCCGCGGTCCGCACCGAGGCTCCGGTCTGGAGGGACGCCGCATGAGCCTGCTCGATCGTCGTGTCAGGGGCTTTCGCCTCGTCGACGTGGTGGCCCTGGCGCTGCTGATCGCGCTGGTGATGTCGGTCTATCTGGCCAAGACCATCGCCGGCCGCGAGCGGACCGAGATCGCCTCGGTGGAGCGCCAGATCGCCGCCGAACATGACCGCATCCGTCTGCTGAAGGCCGAGGTCAGCCACCTCGAACAGCCCAACCGGATCGAGCAGCTTTCCACCGGCTATCTGGGCTTGGCGCCCATCTCCGCCAAGCGTGAGATCGCGCCGGACGCCCTGGCGCAGATCGCCCGCAAGGAACCGAAGTCGTGAGCCTGGCCCACCCCAACTTCCAGGCGCCCGGCTGGGGCTGGGTGAAGGCGCGGCTCTGGGGCCTGGAGCACGCCTTCGAGCGCGCCAAGGCGGCCGGCAAGGCCGAGGACGACACCCGCATCCGTATCTTCTTCGTGGCCGCCATGTTCGCCGCGGGGTTCGTCACCCTGGGCATAGGCGCCGCGCGAATGGCCCTGTTCTCCGACGCCGGTAAGACGAACGGCCTGACCGCGCCGGTGGGCGCCGCCCGCGCCGACCTGACCGACCGCAACGGCGCCATGCTGGCGGCCGACCTGCTGCATTACGGCCTCTATGTCGATCCGCGGGAGATTTGGGACACCAGCGAAACCCGCGCGGCCCTGCGCCGCGCCCTGCCGGGCCTTTCGCCCGCGCGGCTGGAGCGCGCCGTGCGCGGCGAGCGGCGCAGCTTCCTGGTGGGCGGCCTGACGCCCGAGGTGCGGGGCCAGATCCATGAACTGGGTCTGCCCGGCGTGACCTTCGAGCCGGAACAGCATCGCCTCTATCCCCTGGGCGCCACCGCCGCCCACCTGATCGGTTTCGCCGACACCGGTGGCGAAGGCCTGTCGGGCGCCGAGCTGGCCCTGAACGACCAGATCCGCGGCGGCGCGGCCGGCCATCAGGCCACCGCGCTGTCCATCGACCTGCGGGTGCAGGCGGCGCTGGAGGACGAGGTCTACAAGACCGCCATGGCCCACCAGGCCAAGGACGCCGTGGGTATCGTCACCAATGTGCATACCGGCGAGATCCTGGGCATCGCGTCCTATCCGACCTTCGACCCCAACCTGGCCGGCAAGGCGACGCCAGAGCAGTTGCTCAACCACGCCGCGGCCTCGGTCTATGAGATGGGGTCGACCTTCAAGGTGTTCACCGTCGCCATGGGGCTGGACTCCGGCACCGCGACCCTGGCCTCCACCTTCGACGCCCGCCAGCCGGTGAAGATCGGCAATCAGGTGATCCACGACTACCACGCCGAGAATAAGATCATGTCGGTATCCGACATCTTCATCCACTCGTCGAACATCGGCACCACCAAGCTGGCCTTGCAGGCGGGTTCGGCCAATGTGCAGAAGTATTTCAAGGCCTTCGGCCTGACTCATGCCGCCCCGGTCGAACTGTCCGAAAGCGCCAAGCCGATCGTGCCGCGCCACTGGACCGAGAACGATGTGGCGTCGACCTCCTTTGGCCACGCCATATCCGTCTCGCCGCTCTCGGTGGCCGCCGGCATGGGCGCGATCCTCAATGGCGGCACCTATGTGCCCCTGACCATCCGGCCGATGAAGCCGGGCGCGCGTCCGGAGGGATACCGCGCGGTGTCGGAAGAAACCTCGCGGGCCATGCTGGACCTGATGCGGGTCAATGTGGTGCGTGGCACTGGCGGCAAGGCCAATGCGTCGGGCCTCCGGGTCGGCGGGAAGACCGGCTCGGCCAACAAGATCATCGGCGGCCGCTACTCCAACAACGTTTTGGTCTCATCCTTCGCCGCTGTGTTCCCCACCGACGGCCCGCTGGAGGCCGACCGCTACTTCGTGCTGATCCTCATGGACGAGCCCAAGGGCACGCCCGAGACCTTCGGTTTCGCCACCGGCGGCTGGACCGCGGCTCCCCCGGTCGGCCGGGTGATCGACCGCATCGCCCCGTTCCTGGGTGTCGCCCGTCGTCCTGATCTCGTCGCGCCCGCCCCCGACGCCGCCGTCGTGCCCATCGAGAGCGAGCACTGATGGGCGTTCGCCTCTCCCAACTGGTGGCGCGCGACCTGGCCGTCGATCCGATGATCGAGGGCGTGACCGCCGACAGCCGCAAGGTGAAGCCCGGTTTCCTGTTCGCCGCCCTGCCGGGGACCAAGGCCGACGGCCTGGCCTTCGTGCCGAGCGCGGTTTCGGCCGGCGCGGCCGCGGTGATCGCCACGGCGCAGGCGCCCGGCGTCGACGTGCCCTTCGTGGTCACCCCCGATCCGCGCCGCGCCTATGCCCTGGCCGCCGCCGCCTTCTGGAAGGACCAGCCCGCCACCGTGGTCGCGGTGACCGGCACCAACGGCAAGACCTCGGTCGCCGCCTTCTGCCGCCAAATCTTCAACGCCGGCGGCCACCGCGCCGCCAGCATGGGCACGCTGGGGGTCTACGCCACTGGCCCGGACGGCTTCGACGCGCAGCTGGAGCCGCCTGGCCTGACCACGCCCGACGCGGCCGACGTCACCGAGCTGATGAGCAAGCTGGTGGCGATGGGCGTGACCCACCTGGCCCTTGAGGCGTCCTCGCACGGCGTCGATCAGCGGCGGTTGGACGGCGCCCGTATCCAGGCGGCCGGCTTCCTGAACCTGACCCAGGACCACCTCGACTACCACCACACGATGGAGGCCTATCGCGACGCCAAGCTGCGGCTGTTCACCACCCTGCTGCCGCGCGGCGGGACCGCCGTGCTGAACGCCGATTCCGACGCCTATGACGCCTTCGCCGCCGCCGCCGTGACTCACGGCCAGACGATCGTGTCGGTGGGCGAAGCGGGGCAGGGGCTCAAGCTCGTGGCCCGCACGCCGACCCCGGAAGGCCAGCGCCTGACCATCCTGGCCGAGGGCCAGAGCTATCAGGTGAACCTGCCCCTGGTGGGGGGCTACCAGGCCTCCAACGCCCTGGTGGCGGCGGGTCTGTGCATCGCGGCGGGTGAGCCCGTGGCCGGTGTCATGAAGGCCCTGGAAACGCTGGAGGGCGCGCCGGGCCGGCTGCAGCTGATCGGGACCGGTCAGAAGGGCGGCGTCGCCTATGTGGACTACGCCCATACGCCCGATGGCCTGGAGACGGTGCTGAAGGCCCTGCGGCCGCACGTCGAGGGCAAGCTGATCGTGGTGTTCGGGGCCGGCGGCGACCGTGACCGCACCAAGCGTCCGCTGATGGGCGGCATCGCGGCCCAATATGCCGACATCGCCATCGTCACCGATGACAATCCCCGGAGCGAAGATCCGGCCGCCATCCGCGCCGAGGTCTCGGCCGGGACAACGGGCATGCAGAACATCGGTGACCGTCGCACGGCGATCCGCGCAGGTGTGGATCAGCTGGAGGCCGGCGACATCCTGGTGGTGGCCGGCAAGGGCCACGAGCAGACCCAAACCATCGCCGGGGTTGCGCATCACTTTGACGATGTGGTCGAGACCGGGCAGGCCCTGCGAGGCCAGCCATGAGCCTCTGGACCGCAGGCGAGATCGCCCAGGCGACCGGCGGCCAGGTGGTCGGCGACTTCGCCGTGGACGGCGTCTCCATCGACACGCGCTCCATCGAGCAGGGCGACCTCTTCGTGGCCCTGGCCGGCGTGCGGGATGGTCATGAGTTCGTGGCGCCCGCGCTGGCCAAGGGCGCGACGGGTTCGCTGGCCAGCCAGGCGGTGGAGGGTCCCCACGTCCTGGTGGAAGACACCTTTAAAGCTTTGGAAAAGCTGGGAGAAGCCGCCCGGGTTCGCGCGCCTCAGGTGCGCCGTGGGGCGGTGACCGGCTCGGTCGGCAAGACCAGCGTCACCCAGGCCGTGCGCGCCGGCCTGATGCTGGCGGGCAAGGCTCACTCCTCGGTGAAGAGCTACAACAACCACATCGGCGTGCCGCTCACCCTGGCCCGCATGCCCCGCGACACCGAGCGCGCGATCTTCGAGATCGGCATGAACCACGCCGACGAGATCACGCCGCTCTCGCGCTTCGTTCGACCCCATGCGGTGGCGATCACCACGGTGGGCGCGGTTCATGTGGAGAACTTCCCCGATGGCGAGATCGGGGTGGCTCGCGCCAAGGCTGAGATCTTCGACGGCATCGAGCCCGGCGGCGTCGCCATCCTCAACGCCGACAATGCCTGGTTCGACCTGCTGAGCGACGCGGCCCGCAAGGCCGGCGCCAAGGTGCTGAGCTTCGGGGCCGGTGAGACCTGCGACGCTCGCCTGATCGACTTCCAGCCCCAGGCTGACCACGCGGTGGTCCAGGCTCGCCTGCACGGCAAGGCGCTGGACTTCCCGATCCTGCAGAAGGGCTTCCACTGGGGCCCCAACAGCATGGCGGTCCTGCTGATGCTGGAGGCGCTCGACGTGTCGTTGGGCGACAGCCTGGCCGCCCTGGGCGCCTTCGAGCCTCTGGAGGGCCGCGGCGCCGAGAAGGCCATCTCTCTGCCGGACGGGGCCTTCACCCTGATCGACGAGAGCTACAACGCCAATCCGATCTCCATGACCGCGGCCTTCAAGAGCCTGGGCGCCCGCAAGACCTCGGGGCGGCGGATCGTCGCGCTGACCGACATGCTGGAACTGGGCGAGGGCGGGCCTGGATACCATGCCGGGCTTGCCCAACCGCTGGATGCAGCCGGCATCGACCTGGTGTTCTGCGCCGGACCTTTGATGAAATCCCTCTGGGACGCCCTTCCGTCGACTCGGCGGGGCGGGTACGCCGAGTCTGCGGCCGAGCTAGCGCCGCAGGTCACCCAGGCCGTAGAGCCTGGGGATCTGGTGATGGTCAAGGGTTCCAACGGCTCGAAGGCGGGCGCGGTCACAGCCGCGCTGCTCGCTCTCGACGGTCGTTCAGGGAAGGCGGGCTGATGCTCTATTGGCTGTATGAGCAGATGTCGGCGGGCGGCCACGTCCCGATCCTCAACCTGCTGAAATACCTGACCTTCCGAACCGGCATGGCGCTGTTCACGGCGCAGCTGGTGGTGGCCCTGATGGGCTCTCGTTTCATCCGCTGGATGCAGGCCAAGCAGGGCAAGGGCCAGCCGATCCGCGCCGACGGCATCGCCCGTCACGTGGTGGAGAAGGCCGGCACGCCGACCATGGGCGGGGTCATGATCCTGGCCGGCCTGCTGGTGGGCACCCTGCTGTGGTCGGACCTCTCCAACGTCTATGTCTGGGCCGTGATCCTGGTGACCGTCGGCTACGGAATCCTCGGCTTCACCGACGACTACGCCAAGGTGACCAAGCAGACGACGGACGGCGTTTCGGGCCGGGTCCGCCTGGTGCTGGAGACGCTTATCGCGCTCGCCGCCGTCGCGCTCATCGTCATCTATGGCGGCCGACCGCCGGAGTCGCCGGAACTGGCCACCTCCGTGGCCTTCCCGATCTTCAAGGGCCTGCTCTGGAACATGGGCTGGTTCTACCTGGCCTTCGGCGCCTTCATCATCGTGGGCGCGGCCAACGCCGTGAACTTCACCGATGGCCTGGATGGCCTGGCCACAGTGCCGGTGATGATCGCCGCCGCGGCCTTCGGCCTGATCACCTACCTCGTGGGCAACTACGTCTTCGCCAAGTACCTGCAGCTGCACTTCGTGCCCGGCGTGGGCGAGGTGGGCGTGTTCTGCGGGGCGATGATCGGCGCCGGCCTGGGTTTCCTCTGGTACAACGCGCCTCCGGCCAAGATCTTCATGGGCGACACCGGTTCGCTCGCCCTGGGCGGCGCCATCGGCACCGTGGCCGTGGCCACCAAGCACGAGATCGTGCTGGGGATCATCGGGGGGCTCTTCGTGCTGGAGACCCTGTCGGTGATGATCCAGGTCGCCTCGTTCAAGCTGACGGGCAAGCGGGTGTTCCGCATGGCCCCGATCCACCACCATTTCGAGAAGCTGGGCTGGTCGGAATCCACCGTGGTGATCCGCTTCTGGATCATCGCGGTGATGCTGGCCATCTTCGGCCTCGCCACCCTGAAGCTGCGGTAGGGGAGGGCTCGAGCAGGTCATGATCCCGGTCCGCGGATTCGAAGGCAAGACGGTCGCCGTGTTCGGCCTGGCCCGTACGGGTCTGGCCGCCGCGCGCGCGCTGCTGGCCGGCGGGGCTCAGGTGGCGCTGTGGGACGAGCGTCCCGAAGGCCGCGCCGCCGCGGAGGCGTTAGGCCTGCCCCTCGTCGACCTGACCACCGCTGACTGGACGCAGTTCGCCGCCCTGATGCTGTCGCCGGGCGTGCCGCTCACCCATCCCGAGCCGCACTGGACCGTCATCAAGGCCCACGAATTCGGCGTCGAGATCGTCGGCGACATGGAGCTGTTCGCCCGCGCCGTGAACGCCGCGCCCGAGCACAAGCGCCCGAAGATCGTCGCCATCACCGGCACCAACGGCAAGTCCACCACCACCGCCCTGATCGGCCACATCTGCGCCTCGGCCGGCCGCGACACCCGGGTCGGCGGCAATATCGGTGTGGGGGTCCTGGACCTCGACGACATGCACGGCGGGGCGGTCTACGTCCTGGAGCTGAGCTCCTACCAGCTCGACCTGACCAGCAGCCTGAAGCCCGACGTCGCCATCCTGCTGAACGTCTCGCCCGACCATCTGGAGCGCCACGGCGGCATGGAGGGCTATGTCGCCGCCAAGCGCCGCATTCTGCTGAACCAGGGCAAGGGCGACACCGCGGTCATCGGGGTGGACGATCCCTGGGGCCAGCGCATCTGCACCGAGATCACCGCCGCCAACCGCCGCACTATCGTGCCGATCTCCGCGTCCAAGGCCATGGGCCGGGGCGTCTACGCCCTGCAGGGTCTGCTCTACGACGCCACCGGCGAGCGCGCCGTCGAGGTCGCCGACCTGCTGCGGGCCCGCTCCCTGCCGGGTCGCCACAACTGGCAGAACGCGGCGGCCGCCTATTCCGCCGCCCGTGGCCTGGGCATCTCCGCCGAGGACGCCGCCGAGGGGCTGATGAGCTTCCCGGGTCTGGCGCACCGCATGGAAACCGTGGGCCAGCTGGGCCGCGTGCGCTTCGTCAACGACAGCAAGGCCACCAACACCGACGCCGCCCGCCAGGCCATGTCGAGCTATCCCAAGTTCTACTGGATCGCCGGCGGCCAGCCGAAGACCGGCGGCATCGACGCCCTGGCCGACCTCTTCCCCAAGATCGAGAAAGCCTACCTGATCGGCGAGGCCTCCGAGGCCTTCGAGGAAACCCTGAAGGGCAAGGCCCAGACGCTGGCCTGCGGGACCATGGAGGTCGCCGTGGCCAAGGCCTATGCCGACGCCGCCGCCAAGGGCCAGGACGCCGTGGTGCTGCTGTCGCCAGCCTGCGCCTCCTTCGACCAGTTCGCGGACTTCGAGGCCCGAGGCGAGGCGTTCCGCGTCGCCGTCCAGGGCCTCACCGCGCCCGCGGCCAAGGGCGCCCGCGCATGACCGCCCAGCCGCAGCAGGCCCACGCCTTCGCCCGCAGCGACCGCACCCCGGTGGGCGTCTGGTGGTGGACGATCGACCGCTGGATGCTGGGCGCCGTGGGGGTGCTGATCATCCTGGGCGTGCTGATGTCCTTCGCCGCCAGCCCGTCGGCGGCGGCGCGGATGAATATCGGCGACCCCTTCCACTTCGCCGTGCGCCAGTGCCTGTTCGCGGCCGCCGGCTCGGTGATCCTGATCTCCACCTCGATGCTGGACACCAAGGGCGTGCGGCGGGCGGCCTTCTTCATCTACATCGGCGCCATCGCGATCATGATGATCCTGCCGTTCATCGGTCACAACGCCAAGGGCGCGACCCGCTGGCTGGAGTTCGCGGGCTTCACCCTGCAGCCGTCGGAATTCATGAAGCCGGCCCTGATCATCCTGGTCTCCTGGATGTTCGCCGAGGGGCAGAAGGGCCAGGGGGTGCCCGGCGTCACCATCGCCTTTGGCCTCTATCTGCTGTCGGTGGGCCTGCTGCTGATCCAGCCAGACGTCGGCCAGACGGTGCTGATCACCGTGGCCTTCGGGGCCGCCTTCTGGATGGCCGGCGTGCCGCTCTCCTGGGTGATGCTGCTGGGCGGGACGGCGCTCGCGGGCCTGTCCTCGACCTATTTCCTGTTCCCCCACGTGGCCAGCCGCGTGGACCGCTTCCTCAGCCCCGACCGGGCCGACACCCACCAGGTGGACCGGGCGGCCGAGGCCATCGCGGCGGGCAAGATGTTCGGCCGGGGCCCGGGGGAGGGCGTCATGAAGCGCCACGTGCCCGACCTGCACACCGACTTCATCTATTCGGTGGCGGCCGAGGAGTACGGCCTGATCTTCTCCCTGCTGCTGATCTCGATCTTCGCCTTCGTGGTGATCCGCGGGCTCTACAAGGCCATGAAGCTCTCCGACCCGTTCCAGCAGGTGGCCGCGGCCGGCCTCTTCGTGCTGGTGGGCGAACAGGTCTTCATCAATGTGGCGGTGAACCTCAACATGATCCCCACCAAGGGCATGACCCTGCCGTTCATCTCCTATGGCGGCTCGTCCATGCTGGCCATCTGCCTGACCCTGGGACTGGCGTTGGCGCTGACTCGCAGGCGGCCGGGGGCCTATTCCCAGGGCGAGGGCCTCGCCAAGTCCGCGGCGTTCGCCTAAAGCGCACCCATGCGCAAGATCGCCGTCGTCGCCGCCGGAGGCACCGGGGGACACCTCTTCCCCGCCCAGGCCCTTTCAGAGGCTCTGATCGCGCGCGGCTGGCGCATCGTGCTGGCCAGCGACGAGCGGGTCGCCGCCTTCGCCGAGAGTTTCCCGGCCGAGGAGCGGATCGGCCTGTCGGCCCGCACCTACAAGCCCCGCGATCCCGTCGGCATGGCCCTGGCCGGCCTGTCCATCCTGCGCGGCGTGATGCAGGCCCGCGCCGCCTTCCGGCGCATCAAGCCCGACGTGGTGATCGGCTTTGGCGGCTATCCCTCCGTGCCGGGCCTGCTGGCCGGGATCACCCTGAACCTGCCCACCGTGATGCACGAGCAGAACTCGGTCATGGGCCGCGCCAACCGCCGGCTGGTGAGCCATGTGAAGGCCGTGGCCTGCGCCTTCCCCATGCTTCAGAAGGCGCCGCCCAAGGTGGCCGCCAGCGCCGTGGTGGTGGGCAACCCGGTGCGCCCGGAGATCCGCGCTCTTTATGAGGTCGCCTATACGCCGCCCACCGACGACGGTCCGATCCACGTTCTGATCACCGGCGGCAGCCAGGGCGCGCGCCTGCTGTCGGAGCTGATGCCGGAAGCCATCCGCACCCTGCCCGAGGCCCTGCGCCTGCGCCTGAAGGTGCAGCAACAGACCCGGGCCGAGAACATGGACCAGGCGCGGAAGGTCTATGCCGACGCCCTGGTGGACGCCGAGATCGCGCCGTTCTTCCGCGACATGGCCGGCCGCCTGAAGGCCGCCCACCTGGTGATCGGCCGGGCCGGGGCGGGCACGGTCTGTGAGTTCGCCATCGCCGGCAAACCCGCGATCCTGATCCCGCTGGCCATCGCGCTGGACGACGACCAGGGCCAGAACGCCCAGGTGATGGTGGACGCCCACGGCGCCCAGATGGCCCGCGAACACCAGCTGACCGTCGACTCCATGGCCAATGCCCTGGAAAAGCTGCTGACCAATCCCGAGCGCCTGGCCCGCATGGCCGCCGGCGCCCGCTCCATCGCCAAGCCCGACGCCGCCGAGCGCCTGGCCGACCTGGTCGAGAAGACCGCAGCCGGGAAGTGAACCGATGAACCGTCGTCCCGTCCCGTTCGCCGTCGGTCCCGTCCACTTTATCGGCATCGGCGGGATCGGCATGAGCGGCATCGCCGAGATCATGCTGCGCATCGGCTACAGCGTGCAGGGCTCCGACGCCAAGGCCAGCGCCAACACCGAGCGGCTCGAGAAGCTGGGGATCAAGGTCTTCATCGGCCAGGGCGCGGCCAATATCGAGGGCGCCTCGGCCATCGTCTATTCCACCGCCATCAAGGCCGACAATCCCGAGATGCTCGCCGCCCGCGAACGGCGCCTGCCGCTGGTGCATCGCGGCGAGATGCTGGCCGAGCTGACGCGTCTTCAGTTTTCCGTGGCCGTGGGCGGCACGCACGGCAAGACCACCACCACCTCGCTGGTGGCCGCCCTGCTGGACGCCGGCGGCATGGACCCCACGGTGGTCAATGGCGGGATCATCAATGCCTATGGCACCAACGCCAAGGTGGGCGAGGGCGAGTGGATCGTGGTGGAGGCCGACGAGAGCGACGGCACCTTCCTGAAGCTGAAGTCCACCTGCGCCATCGTCACCAATATCGACCCCGAACACCTGGACTATTACGGCGACTTCGACGCGGTGAAGAAGGCCTTCCAGGACTTCGTGGAGAACGTGCCCTTCTACGGTTTCGCCGCGGTCTGCACCGACCACCCCGACGTCCAGGCCATGGCCGCCAAGGTCGTCAACCGCCGCCTGATCGCCTACGGGACCAATCCCCAGGCCGAGGTCCGCGCCGAGAAGATCAGCATGGGCCCCGACGGCTCACGCTTCGACGCCGTCATCGCGCCGCACGACGCTGAGCCCATGCGCTGGGAAGACCTGCACCTGCCTATGGCCGGCCACCACAATGTCATGAACGCGCTGGGCGCCATCTCCATCGCCCGGGAGCTGGGGGTGTCGCAGGCTGATATCCGCCAGGGCCTGACCACCTTCGGCGGGGTGGGCCGGCGCTTCACCACGGTGGGGGTGGCGAACGGCATCCGCATCATCGACGACTACGGCCACCACCCCGTCGAGATCTCCTCGGTGCTGAAGGCCGCCCGCGCGGTTACCAGCGGCCGGGTGATCGCCGTGGTGCAGCCGCACCGCTATTCGCGCCTGCACGACCTGTTTTCCGAGTTCTGCGGCTGCTTCAACGACGCCGACGTGGTGATCGTGTCGGACGTCTATACCGCCGGCGAGAGCCCCATCGAGGGCGCCAGCCGCGACGGTCTGGTGGAGGGGCTGCGCCGGTTCGGCCATCGCCGTGCGATCGCCCTGGAGAGCCCGGCCACCCTGGCCCGGGTGATCGCCGACGAGGCCAAGGCCGGCGACCTGGTGGTCTGCCTGGGGGCCGGCGACATCACCAGTTGGGCCTACGCCCTGCCGGCCCAGCTTGAAGCCCTGGCGGCCAAGTGAGCTGGCGCGACAGCCTTCCGACGGTGCGCGGCAAGCTGCTGGCCGACGAGCCTCTGGCCCCCTTCACCTGGTTCCGGGTGGGCGGTCCTGCCGATCTGCTGTTCCTGCCACAGGATGAAGACGACCTGGCCGACTTCCTGCGCGGCCTGGACACCTCGGTCCCCGTCACGGTGCTCGGCGTCGGCTCCAACACCCTGGTGCGCGACGGCGGGGTCGAGGGCGTGGTGATCCGCCTGGCCGGGCGCGCCTTCGGGACGATCGAGCCGCGCGGGAACAATCGCATCTATGCCGGGGCCGCGGCCCTGGACGCCCAGGTGGCGCGGGAAGCCGGCAAGGCCGGGATCGCCGGGCTGGAGTTCTATCGCGGCGTTCCGGGCTCCATCGGCGGGGCGGCGATGATGAACGCCGGCTGCTACGGCGCCGAGACCAAGGACGTGCTCGTCGAGGCCTATGCGGTGACGCGGGCTGGCGAGCGGGTGACGGTCTCCAACGCGCAGATGGGCTTCTCCTACCGCAGGTCGGCCAAGGCCGCGCAGGGCGGGCTGATCTTCACCGGGGCGCTGTTCGAGGGAACCGCCGACGATCCCGCCGCTGTCGAGGCCCGCATGGCCGAGATCACCGCGCGCCGCGAGACCACCCAGCCGATCCGCGAGAAGACCGGCGGCTCCACCTTCAAGAACCCGCCCGGCCAGTCCTCCTGGAAACTGGTGGACGCGGCCGGCTGGCGCGGCAAACCCTTCGGCGGGGCGATGTTCTCGCCCCTGCACGCCAACTTCCTGATCAATACCGGTGAGGCGACCGCCGCCGACCTGGAGGGACTGGGGGAGGCGGTGCGCGCCGACGTGAAGGCCAAGACCGGGATCGAGCTGGAATGGGAAATCAAGCGCATCGGCCGGCCCTGATCTTGATCCGGCACGCCGCGCCGGCCCAGGACCCCAATGTGCCGCCGCCCCAGTGGCCGCTGTCCGACGAGGGCCGCGCCGCCGCGCGGGCCCTGGCGGCCAAGCTGAAGAATCTGGCGCCGGTTGCCGTCGTCTCCAGCCCCGAGATCAAGGCGCTTGAGACCGTGCGCATTCTCACCGAGGGCCTTGGCCTGACGGTGGAGACCGACCCGGCGTTCGCCGAACTGCACCGGCCCAAATGGCCCTTCAGCGATACGGCGACCTTCGAGGCCCGCGTCGCCCACCTGCTGGAGAATCCCCATCTCAGCATCGAGGGGGCGGAACCGGCGGGGGAGGCGGCCGCCCGGTTTTCCGAGGGGCTGTTCCGGCACGCCACACGACCCCTGATGGTGGGCACGCACGGCACGATCCTGGCGGCCTATCTGGGCCTGGAGACCGGACGTTGCGACGCCGACCTCTGGAAGAGCCTGCGCCTGCCCGAGGCCCTGGTGCTGGATGCTGACAGACGGCTGATCGAGCGGATCAGCGTCTAGAGCCAGATCGGTTGCGGTGGGATCGCTTGGCGATTCCGCCGATGCGGTGAATCAGACGCCAGATCTAGCCGCGCCGCCATCCGGCCGTCTCTTCCCAGATCCAGGCTCGCAGACGGTTCACCAGCACCTTCTTGGCTGAGCCTTCACGCCAGGCGAGATAGCATCGCGGCCAGGCGGGGATGCTCACGTCGAACAGGCGTACGAGGCGGCCAGCGTCCAAATCACCCTGAACGAAGACCTCGCGGGCGAGGGCGACGCCAAGGCCAGCCGCGGCGGCCTCCAGCATGACCCCGGACTCATCGAAGCGCGGTCCCTGGGTGGTGAAAGGTCCCGCCACCCCCGCGGCCTTGAACCACGCCAGCCAGGAATCAGCTTCGTCGCGCAGCAGGGGCGCGGCCAGCAGGTCCTGGGGCCGGGCCAAGCCTCGCGCCTGGGCCAGTTGCGGACTGCACACGGGAAACATGTCGTCTTCCAGGACCTGCTCAGCCTCGATGCCAAGCCAGCCGCCACCGCCAAGGCGAATGGCCAGGTCCACGTTGTCGCTTTCGAAATTGGCCAGGTCGCGGGTGGTCTGGACCTGGACCTGGATTTCCGGAAGGGCGGCGCGCAGGGCGCTGAGCCGGGGGGCGAGCCAGAGGCGCGCCATCGCGGGCTCAACACTGAGCACAACCGTGGTCTGCGATGCGCCCTGGGCCAGCCGCATCCAGGTCCGCTCGATGGTGTCGCGTGCGGCCACGTAGGCGGCGGCCAGTTCCTGGGCCTCAGCCGTGGGCGCCATGCTCAGGCCCTGACGCTGGAAGAGCCGGCGTCCGAGATCCTCCTCCAGCCTGCGGATTTGCTGTCCGACGGCGCTGTGGGAAAGGTTCAGCTCGGTGGCTGCATGCGAATAGCTGCGCCGCCGGACAGCGGTCTCCAGAAGTCGAAGGGCGCTCGTGGATGGAATTCGCGTCAAAACAGTCCCTGTTAGTTCAGGTTACAAATCCGAACCTAAATGTCGTTCGTGTCGAGACCTCACCGGAAATATTCTCGTATTCGGGAGGTTGCGCAAATCAGATGAATATACATAAACGTTACACTCAAAATGTAACACAAGGGCTGCTTTCTGATACATACACCTGCGTAACCGAGGTCTTCGTCGTGTGCTCTGTGACGGCGAAGATCCTCTCCCAACGCGGAGGGGCTGCGGCGGTGCGCCAATGGGCCCGGGCCGTGGAGCGGCACCTGGATCGCAGTCTCGCCTATCCGCCGGAAGCCGTGCGTGGTCTGGAGGTTGGGGTTGTCGAGCTGGAATTCGACCTGTTGAGCATGCGCCATGGCGCGCCGGGACAGGTGCGGCTGATTGGCGCCAGCGGCGGGCCCAATCTCGATGCCGCGGCCCTGGCTGCTGTGCAATCCCTGACGGATCTGCCAGATCCGCCGCTCCAGGCGCTCGGCGACTGCGCGCTGGTCCGCGCGCAGTTTGGGCGACCCGCCGCGATCTAGGGAGGCGGATCACGCCATGGCTCCAAACTCCTGCGCGACCCAGTCGCCGAAGGCCTTGATTTCGGCCGCCCGCGCATTCCCGTCCCGCCAGACGAGGTAGCATCCAACGCCGGTCCGCGCGGCCACCGGGAAAGGACTCACCAGTCGCCCCGCCGCCATGTCGTGGGCCGCCCAGTCACGGCGGACAAGGGCGGCGGCGAGGCCGTCGATCGCCGCCTGCAGCGCCAGCTCCGCATCGTCCACCAAGAAGGTGTGGGCCGGATCCACCGGGGCCAGGCCTGCGGCCTCGAACCAGATCGACCAGGGCGGGGTGTCGGGAATGACCAGCGGCGCGCGGGCGAGGTCGGCGGGCGACTCCAGGCCGTACTCACGCACGAACTGCTGACTGCACACCGCGAAGAACTCTTCCTCGAACAACATGCGCGCGTTCAACCGCGGCCAGCGTCCCGACCCGAAGCGGATGGCGATGTCGGCCTCGTCCATCTCCAGGTCGGCCAGGGCGCGGGAGGTGCGGATATCCAGCACCAGGTCGGGGAGGTCGTCGCGCAGCTTCACCAGCCGTGGGGCCAGCCATAGGCGGGCCATGGACGGCATGAGCGTCACGACCAGTTGGGCGCGGGGACGGCCTGAGGAAACGATGTCGGCCAGCGCCACCTCTATGACTCGGTTGGCTTCGTTATAGGCCGCCGCCAGCTTGAGCGCCGTGGGCGTGGGCACCATGTCGGGGACGCGGCGCACGAACAGGGTGGTGTCCAGCCCCTCTTCGAGCCGGTGGATGTGCTGGCTTACAGCGCTGTGGGTGACCCCCAACTCCTTGCCGGCCAGGGTGGCGCTCCTCAGTCGGCACACCGCCTCCAAGGTCCGGAGGCCGGAGAACGACGGCGAATAGCTCATCCAGTGTAACCCCAGGCGCGCACGGGGGGTTGACGATTACATGTCGCCAACGCGCGGGCAAGTTAACGAGTTGCAATGCAACGTCGGTTCGGCGTTTCGTGTAACTAAAACTACAAGCTTAGAAACACAAATACATCGACGGTATTGCGGATTAGGCTCAAGGTTTTCCTGAAATGTAATTGAGACATCTGAAATGTGACTTCTCACATTGACCGGGACTGTAACGCTCTCTCCAAGCTGAGACATCGAGCGGGGGCGCTGCATGGCGGAGGGCTGGGCGCGCCTCCAGGCTCACAGCTTGGAGGAGTACATCGTGAAGCTTTTATCCACTCGCCGGCGCCTGCTGGCCACAACGGTGCTGTGCGCCGTGGCGGCGTTCGCTTCCGGCGCGTCCGCGGCCGACACCGACACTGTCGAGGAACTGATCGTCACCGGCTCGCGCATCGCCCGGGTCGACACCGAGAGCGCCGTGCCGGTGCAGGTGATTGGCGAGGAGCGTATCGAGCAACAGGGTTATGAGAACGTCGTCGATGTCCTGACCACCCTGCCGCAATTCGCCGCGTCGTTCGGCGCTTCGCGCACCCAGTCCACCTTCTCGGGCGCCGCCAGTTCGGGCCTGAACCTGACCAACCTGCGTAACCTCGGCTCCAACCGTTCGGTCACCCTGATCAACGGCCGCCGCGCGCCGGCCGGCAACATCGTGGGCTCGGGCGTCGACTTCAACACCATCCCTTCGGCCAACATCTCGCGGGTCGAGGTGCTGACCGGCGGCGCCGCGGCGATCTACGGCGCCGACGCCGTGGCCGGCGTGGTCAACATCATCACCGACACCAAGTTCGACGGTCTGGAGATGGGCGCCAGCTACGGCCTGGCCCTGGCCGAAAAGGACAATATCAACCCCAGCGCCTTCATCCGGTTCGGCAAGGCCTTCGACAAGGGCCACCTGGGGGCCACCCTGCAGTACGACTATCAGGGCTTCGTCTCCTGCGCGGACCGCTATCTGTGCGAGCACGACTTCGTCTGGAACCCGCCGGCGGCTGTGAAGCGTGGGGCGGGAACCTCGCCCGCCGACAGCGCGCTTTCGGGCGTGCCGCCGCAAGGCCGTTTCCTGATCGGGGCCGGCAACGGCCTGGCCGCGGGCGACTTCACTCAGCGCAACGGGAGCTTCACCGACAGCGGTGGGGCGCTGATCCCCTTCACCCTCAATCTCGACGGCTATGACCGCAACCCCAAGCGGGCCTTGGCCATCCCGACCGAGCGGGTGATGTTCGCCACCGACGCCTCCTATGAGGTGCTGCCGTGGATGACAGCCTTCCTGGAGATGAATTACGGGTCGTCCAAGACCCAGGCGCCCTTCGAAGGCCACCCATTCCAGTCCACCACCGACCTGCTTGGCTCCCTGCCGGTGGCCCAGGGCGGGCTGGAGGCTTCGATCCCCACCACCAACCCCTTCATCCCGGCCGCCCTGCGCGCCCGGGCCGTGGCGGCGGGCGACAACGAGATCAGCTGGCTGGAACGCTTCGACCAGCTGGGCCTGCGCGGCGCCAACAACCAGCGCCAGACCATGCGCATCGCGGCCGGCGTCACCGGCCAGTTCGACACCCTGGCCGGCATCGGCTCGAACTGGAACTACGAGGCCTCTTACGTCTGGGGCCGCACCACCCTTGACAGCGTGACCAATGGCCTGGTGGCGCGCGACCGCCTCTATAACGGCCTGCGGGTCGAGCAGGTCCCCGGCGCGCCGGCCGGGACCTATCGTTGTACCGACCCGGTGGCGCGCGCCTCGGGCTGCGTTCCGCTCAATCCATTCGCAGCCTTCACGCCGGCCATGGCCAACTACATCAGCGTCAATGCCGGCCAACGCGGCGAAACCGAGCTGGAGAACGGCTTGGCCTTCCTGGGCGGCAGCCTCTTTGACCTGCCGGCTGGACCGCTGCAGGTGGGCGTGGGCCTGGAATCGCGGCGCACCACGGCCTTCCTCGACTATGACGACCCGATCAACCGCGGTCTGGTGACCGGCAACCGCACCTTCGATAACCCGGAGGCGACCTTCCGGACCAACGAGGCCTACATTGAGGCCCGCGCGCCCCTGCTGAAGGATCTACCGTTCATCGAGAGCCTGAACGTCGAGGGCGCCTTCCGCTGGTCCGACAGCTCCAACTTCGGCAAGTACGAGACCTGGAAGATCGGCGGCGACTGGTCGCCGGTTCCGGGCCTGCGCCTGCGGGTGATGAAGAACAAGGCCGTCCGCGCCCCGGTGCTGTCGGAGTACAACGGCGGCTCGCAGACGGCGGGGAACATCAACGACCCCTGCGCCACCGAACGCTACAGCGCCAACGCCACGCGGGCGGCGAACTGCCTGTCGGCTGGGATTCCTTCGAGCTACAACCCCGCCACCATCACCCGCCAGGGCGTGACCGGGTTCGTGCTGGGCAACTCCAACCTGGTGCCGGAAGAGGCCGAAACCCTGACCTATGGCCTGGTGTTCAACGGCCGCGACGCCGACTACCTGCCCTCGGTCCTGCAGCCCCTGGTGGTCACGGTCGACCGCTTCCAGATCGACATCCAGAAGGTGATCACCACCACCGGCCGGCAGACCATCGCCGACCTCTGCTATGACCTCAGCGGCGCGGCCAGGGCTCAGTACTGCGCCCTGGTCACCCGTGGCTTCAGCCAGATCGAAGGCGTCGGCTACGCCCTGCAAGGCGTGAACGACACCGTCGACAACCTGGGCGGCCTGGACGTGCGCGGCGTCGACCTGCAGGTGGACTATGGCTTCCAGCTGGGCGACCTGTTCGGCGACAAGGACATCGGCCGGGTCAACTTCAACGCGGTCATGACCTTCTACGACAAGGCCGACGAACTGGTTGCGGGTTCGACCATCGACCTGCTCGGTTCGGCGGGCGGGTCGACCTCCGATGCCGGCTTCCTGAAGAAGCAGGGCAACTTCACCACCAGCTACTCCAATGGCGGTCTGAAGGTGAACTGGGTGGCCCGCTGGATTCCGAAGACCAAGATGAGCCCGTTCGCCGCGGCGGCCGTGCCTGAGGTCCCGGCCTACTGGTACCACGACGTCCAGGCCCGCTATTCGTTCAACGACGCCGTGGAGGTCTATGGCGGTGTCTCCAACCTGCTGGACAAGGATCCCCCGTTCTTCGCGTCGGGTACGGCGGGCACCCAGGCCCTGGACACCATCCCGGCCTACTACGACATCTTCGGTCGCCAAGCCTATGTCGGCTTCAAGCTGAGGTTCTAGTCTTCACCAGCGGGCGGCGGGTCTCCAGGCCTGCCGCCCGCATTTTTTTGGGCGGGCTCGGCTCGCGCGGCCTGACCTGGAGCCGGCAGAGCCTTGACTGTGGGGATCAGACGCACCGTGGCGGATTAAAACATACTATTGCCTAGTGTCGCGGCGCCCGCGATGATCGCGGCATAAGGGGAGGGTCGGCCTGTCTTCACCTCGGCGGGTCGGCGAACAAGATGGGGTGGAGGCGTTTGCTATGAATAGGCCGGTTCAACCGCAAGCCTGGACCCATCGGTCGATGGACACCCCGGAGATCCTGGCGCTGCGGGCGCATCTGGAGGCCCACAACGGCCTCAAGGGCCTGGACATCCTGGAGCCGGGGGATGTCGAGCATGCGGTCAATCTGTTCCGCCGCGACGGCTTCGTGGTGATCGCCAATGTGCTGAACGACGAGCAGACGGGGTTCCTGGCCGACGGCTGCAACGCCGTGGCCCGGGAGATCCTCAGCCTGGACGGTGACCGGGCAGGCAACCGGGGTTCGCACCGCTATTCCTTCGGCGGCAGCAGCCTGACCCGCAGCCAGCTGCACCGCCCCGAATGGCAGATGCTGCTGGATATCCCGGCGGTCACCGACATCGTCACCGCCATCTTCGAGAGCCCCGACTATGTGCTGCGGGCGGCCAGCGGCGACTTCTGCCTGCCGGGCGCGGTGGAGTACCAGCCGTTGCATTCCGACGTGAACGACTGGCGGCCGGGGGGGCGCACCCCCTTCAGCGCCTATCACGACCCGCGCGGCCAGCTCACCATCCGCGACCTGCCATGCCCCTATGTCTGCGTGAACTTCCTGCCCCAGGACGTCACCAAGCTGAACGGC
Organism: Phenylobacterium glaciei; assembly: GCF_016772415.1. Classification (NCBI taxonomy): domain Bacteria; kingdom Pseudomonadati; phylum Pseudomonadota; class Alphaproteobacteria; order Caulobacterales; family Caulobacteraceae; genus Phenylobacterium; species Phenylobacterium glaciei. Next base: position 2,882,289 of record NZ_JAGSGD010000001.1, on the reverse strand, counting down.
CCGACCCGGCAAATTCCCGGCACCCAGCATTCCCGCGTGCGCATCCCCGGCCTGGCCGACGAGCCGGAGTGGATGCGGCTCAGCACCGTCTGCCCGGCGCCGGCCGGCGCCATCATGATCCGCGACGTGCGCGCCTGGCACGGGGGCACGCCCAACGTTTCCGACCACATGCGGGCGATCCCGAATCTGGAGTTCTACGCGCCCTGGTTCCGGGAGCCGATCGTCCCGGGCATCAGCTATCAGGACTACAAAAAGCTGTCGGAACACGCCCAGAAGCTGGTCGGGCACTGCGTGGCCGACTCCAGCGAGACCCTGGTCACCGGCCCCACCCTGCGGGCCCCATGAAGTATCGCCAGCTTGGCCGCTCGGCGCTGAAGGTCAGCCAACTCTGCCTCGGCACCATGAACTTTGGCCCCCGCACCTCGGAGGCGGAGTCCTTCGCCGTCCTGGATGGCGCCACCGAGGCCGGGATCAACTTCATCGACACCGCCAACCAGTACGGCGGCCGGCTGGGCGTGGGGACCACCGAGACGATCCTCGGCAATTGGCTGGCGCAGGAGCCGGGACGGCGCGACCGCATCGTGCTGGCCACCAAGGTCCATGAGCCGATGTCCGACGACGTCAACGACCGGGGCCTCTCGGCGCGTCACATCCAGATGGCCTGCGACGCCAGCCTGAGGCGGCTGCAGGTGGATCACATCGACCTCTACCAGATGCACCATATCGACCGGCTGGCCCCGCCGGAGGAGATCTGGCAGGCGATGGACCGGCTGATCGCCCAGGGCAAGATCACCTATGTCGGCTCCAGCAACTTCCCCGGCTGGAAGATCGCACAGGTCAACGAGAAGGCCATCGCCCGAGGACGGCTCGGCCTGGTGTCGGAGCAGGGCCTCTACAATCTGATCGAACGCCGCGCCGAGATGGAGGTCCTGCCGGCCTGCCGCGCGTACGGGGTCGGCGTAATCGCCTGGAGCCCCCTGGCGGGCGGGCTGCTGGCCGGCAAGGCCCCGGCCGATACCGGCCGCCGGCAGAGCGATGACATGAAGCGCGCCGCCGCCGCCCGGGCCGATCAACTGTCCCAATTCGCGGGTCTGTGCGGCGAGCTGGGCGAGAGCCAGAGCGCCGTCGCCCTGGCCTGGCTGCTGCATCAGCCGGGAATGACCTGCGCCATCATCGGCCCCGGAAGCGTCGAGCAACTGACCTCGGTCCTGCACACGCCCGACCTCCAACTGGACGCCGACCTGCTGGCGAAGATCGACGCCATCTTCCCGGCCATCGGTCCGGCGCCCGAGGCCTACGCCTGGTGAGCGTCTGGTCCTCCGGGCGGGTCGAGGTGTCGGGCGGACATCTCGCCTATCACCGCACCGGTGGTGAGGGCCCAGCCTTGGTTCTGTCCCACGGCCTGACCGACAACGGCCTGTGCTGGCAAAGGCTCGCCGACGCCCTGGCGCCGAACTTCGACATCATCATGCTGGACGCCCGGGGCCACGGCGACAGTTCTCGGATGCCGGCCGGCGATCACGATCCGGCCCAGGATATCGACGAGGCCATCGAGGGGCTTGGCCTGGCCCGGCCCATCGTCATGGGTCATTCGGTCGGAGCGCGGGCCACGGCGAGCTACGCCAACGCCCATCCCGACCGGGTGGCGAAGGTGATCCTGGAGGACCCGCCCTTCCTGCCGCGGATCGACGCCGCCGCCGCCGAACGGCGCGCCGGGAAGTTCCGCCAGCAGGTGGAGGGCTTTGCTGCAATGTCGGAGACCGACCTGATCGCCATGGGCAGGGCGCAGTCGCCCCTGTGGCATGAGGACGACTTTCCGGCCTGGGCGGCGGCCAAGCTTCAGGTCGATCCGAACGCCATGCCGTTCTACGCCGCGCCCTGGCAGGACTCGCTCAGCCAGATCACCGCGCCGACCCTGCTGATCCATGGCGACAGCGCCCAAGGCGGCCTGGTCACCCCGGAGATCGCCGACGAGGCCAAGGCCCTCAATCCCCACATCGTCACGGTCCTGGTCGGCGGGGCGGGTCACAACACCCGGCGCGAGAACTTCCCCGACTATCTGTCAGCGGTTCAGGCGTTTCTCGGCCTGCCGGCCTAAGGCGGCCCGATCGCCCGCTGTCCGCATCGCGCGGGACGTGACCTCCGCTAACGTCATACCTGTGTTATTCCAAGTTGAAACCCTGGCGTTTGTGCGGCAGGGTCGCTGTGGGGTTTGGGGGGCGCGGCCATGAAGGTGGACGAAGTCAAGCTAGGCGCGATCGACGCCGCCGGCGCACAGATCGAGGCGGTGTTTTCCAGGCGTGTGCCGGATTACGCGGTCTATCGGACGAAGGACCGGGTCCTGGCCCACTGCGCGGACGATCCGGTCCGTGAAGCCAAGCAGCGCAGCATCCTGGCGACTCTTGGGCCGCTGCGGGGCGAGATCAACGGCCTGATCGACGGCTGGCGGACCGGTCGCAGCGACGCCGACAAGGCCAAGGCCCACGGCTTCGAACGGCGGGTGGCCGACGCCCTGGTGCTGGCGCTGGAAGATGACGAGGCCAGCGCCAAAGCGCTGCTGGAAAACGTCAAGCTGGACATCCACGAGGAGCGCGTCTCCCGCGCCCGGTTCCAGTACCTGCTGGTGGCGTCGATGGCCTTGGCCTTCGGGCTGGTGGTGATTTTCGTGATGACGTCGGACTGGTATCGGGCCTCGGTCCACGCCTTCGAACACAAGACCGATCCCCTGTGGCTGGCGGCGGGCGCCGGGGCCGTCGGGGCGTTCTTCTCCATCGCCACGGGCATCCGAAACCGCACGGTTCTGCCCGATCTGCGGGTGGTCGATAACTCTGCAGACGCGGTGCTGAGGATCGTCATCGGCCTGATCGCCGCCACGATCCTGATCTTCCTGCTGCAGTCGGGGGTGGTGGCGACGCCGACCTTCGGCAACCGCACCATCGACATCGAGGCGGCGGCGCCCGCGGTCTATTCCTGGGCCATGGTGGTGGTTGTGGCCTTTACGGCCGGCTTCCTGGAGCGGTTGGTGCCCGACCTGCTGGCCAATACCGCGGTCGCGACGCTTCGGCCCGCGACGCCGACCTCGGCGCCCGTCGTACCGGCGACGAAGATCGTCCCCGCCGCCCCGGCCGGCGAGACCGCCCCTGAGGCGCCGGACGAGGACGCCGACAACTGCTTCGACCGTCACCAGGCGGACGACGAGACGCCCGACGAAGACCTGCCGCCCGCGCGAGGCGGCGTGGCGACCGTCTAGCCCGTTCCGGAAACCGAGAGAGGAGAGCTGACCATGGCCTACGCCCTGACCTGGCTGCCTGACGTCCTGGAAGCCGCCGGCCTGAAGGTGGCCGAACAACCCGGCTGGATGGATCGCGGCGTGGGAAACGTCGGCCCCACGAAGGGTGTCATTTGCCACCACACCGCCGGCGGGCCGAAGGGCAACATGCCGAGCCTGGGGGTGATCACCAACGGACGGGCGGGTCTCCACGGCCCGCTGGCGCAGCTGGGGCTGGGGCGGGATGGCACCTACTATGTCATCGCCGCTGGGCGCGCCCAGCATGCCGGCAAGGGCGAGTGGGGCAAGGTCACCACCGGGAACACCAGCTTCATCGGGATCGAGGCCGAGAACACCGGCCTGCCGGATGACCCCTGGCCCGCTGTCCAGATGGACGCCTACCAGCGCGGTGTCGCCGCGATCCTGCGGAAGATCGGGGCCAATGAGAGCATGTGCTGTGGGCACAAGGAATATGCCCTGCCGAAGGGTCGCAAGCCCGATCCGCTGTTCGACATGGATGATTTCCGCGCCGGCGTCCGGGCTGTTCTGGACGGGACCGCGCCGCCGCCGACCCTGATCCCGGCGGTCGACGCGCAAAGTCGCGCGACCCTGCGTCGCGGCGCCAAGGGCGCGTCGGTTTCGGACCTGCAGCGAAAACTGGGCCTGGCGTCGGACGGCGTCTTTGGCCCCCACACCGAGGCCGCTGTGCGGGCGTTCCAGCGTTCGAAGGGCGCCGTGCAGGACGGCATCGTCGGGCCCAAGACCTGGGCCGCGCTGGACGCCGCCTGACGTCGGGGCGGAGGCCTCCGGCTTGACGTGCGGCGGGCGTCGCGCGCCTCATCGTGCGGCAGGGGGACAGGCTGATGGATGGCGCGGTGAGGTGGCTTTGGCGGACCGTTGCGGGGCTCGGCCTGGCGGTGGGGCTCGGATCAGCGGCCCTGGCGGCGAGCCCGGCGTTCCAGCCGCCGCCCCTTCAGGGCGCCAAGCCCTGGACCAGCACGCCCTTCGACGACGCCAAGGACAGTTTCGCCTTCGCCGTGGTCAGCGACCTGGAGTCCGGCTACCGGCCGGGCGTGTTCGAGGTGGCCGCCGCGCAGCTGGCCCTGCTGCGGCCGGCTTTCGTGATCACCGTCGGTGACCTGATCGAGGGCGGGACCGAGGATGAGGCCAGACTGAACACCGAGTGGGATGCGTTCGACGCGCGGCTGAAGCCTCTGCACGCGCCGTTCTTCCATGTCGGCGGCAATCACGACCTGACCAACCTGGCGCAGCGGCGGGTCTGGGCCCAGCGCTACGGGCCGCGCTACTACCATTTCAGCTACAAGGGCGTGCTGTTCCTGGTGTTGGACACCGAGGACTATGCCGAGCCGCGGATGGCGGAGATCTATCGGATGCGCGCCGACTTCCTGGAGGCCCAGAAGAGCGATCCGGAGAAGGCCCGGCGCCTGCCCTACGCCACCCTGATGGAGGCCAAGGTGGGGGAGGTGAGCCCGCAGCAGGGCGCCTATTTCGAGGGTGTGCTGGCCGATCATCCCAAGGCCCGCTGGACGGTGGTGCTGATGCACAAGCCCGTCTGGCGGCGGACCGACGGGCGCGGGCTGGAGCGGATCGAGGCGGCGCTGAAGGGGCGGCCCTACACCCTGCTGAACGGGCACCTGCACCGCTACGCCTACACCGAGCGCAACGGCCGCGACCACATCATGTTGGGGACCACCGGCGGGGAGCGGGAATTCGACGATTCGGAGGGCGCGATGGACCACATGATGTGGGTGACCATGACCGCCGACGGTCCCTCCATCGCCAACCTCCGCCTCGACGGCGTGCTGGACAAGACCGGGCACGTCCCGGCGGGCGGGGAGCGCCTGTGCCTTGATCACGGCGGGCCGAACTGTCCGCGCTGACCACGGGCGGGCGCTTGACTTAAGCCCGCGCCTGTCGCACCGCCGGAGGATGAAAAGCCTGCTGATCGCGGCCGCGTCCGTGACCCTCCTCACCGCCCTTCCGGCCCAGGCCGCCGACCTTGCCGCCACAGCCGCGGGCCTCCGCGACAAGGCGTTGTCCGACCCCACCGCCTGGGACGTGCTGGAGAGCCTGACCACCGAGGTCGGGGCCCGTCCGGTGGGCTCGCCGGCCATGGCCCGCGCCAAGGACTGGAGCGTCGAGACCTTCAAGCGGCTGGGGTTCGCCAATGTGAAGGTGGAGAGCTTCGAGACCGGCGCCTGGTCGCGGGGACCTGAGAGCGCCTCGGTGATCTCGCCCTATCCGCAGGCCCTGCACATCCTGGGTCTGGGCGGTTCCTCGCCGACGCCCAAGGGCGGGCTGGAAGCGGAGATCGTGGTCTTCTCCACCTATGCCGACCTGCTGGCCCAGCCGGTGGGGTCGCTGAAGGGCAAGATCGCCGTCGTCACCCAGAAGATGACCCGCACCCAGGACGGCTCGGGCTACGGCGCCATCAACGCCCAGCGCACCTCGGGGCCGCTTGAGGCCGCCAAGCGCGGGGCGGCGGCCTATCTGACCCGGTCGCTCTCCACCGACGACACGCGGCTGCCGCACACCGGCGGCGCGGCGCCCGCCGGCATTCCCGCCGCGGCGCTGTCGACCGTCGACGCCGAGCTGCTGGACCACATGGCCGCGCGCGGAAAGCCCATCAAGGTTCGCCTCGACATGCAGTCGAGCTTCAACCCCAAGGCCCAGGCCTGGAACATCTCCGGCGAGATCGTCGGGCGCGAGAAGCCTGACGAGGTGCTGGTGATCGGCGGCCACCTGGACAGCTGGGATCCCGGCACGGGCGCGGTGGACGACGGCGCGGGCGTCGCCATCATGACCGGCGCCGCCAAGGTGATCGCCAGCCTGCCGCAGGCCCCGCGCCGCACGATCCGGGTGGTCATGTTCGGCTCGGAAGAGCAGGGCGGCAGCGGCGGCGCCTACGCCACGGCCCACAAGGACGAGATCACCAATATCGTCTTCGTCGGCGAGAGCGACGAGGGTGCGGGCGTGATCTGGAAGGTCGACCTGCCCAAGGGCAGCCGGGCGGCGCCGGCGATGCAGACCTTCGCCAATGTGGTCGCGCCGCTGAAGGTGGCGGTCACCGGTGATCCCAGCCGGTTCGGCGGCTCCGACGTGGCTGGCATGGTGCGGCTCGGCGCGCCGGTCGCGGACCTGCACCAGGACGCCAGTCGCTATTTCGACCTGCACCATTCGGCGGACGACACCCTCGACAAGGTCGATCCGAAGGAACTGGCCCAGAACGTCGCGGTCTGGACCGCCTTGCTCTACACCGTCGCCGACAGCGACATCGATTTCCGCAAGTTCCTCGCCCCGGAGGCCAAGTGAGCCAACCTCTTTCCGGCCGTCATGTGGCCCTGCTGCTGGGCGGCCTGTCCTCCGAACGTGACGTCAGCCTGGTCTCGGGCCGTGAGTGCGGCGACGCCCTGGAGCGCCTCGGCGCCAAGGTGACCCGCGTGGACGCCGGCCGCGACCTGGCCCAGGTGTTGACCAAACTGAAGCCCGACGTCTGCTTCAACGCCCTGCACGGCGAGTGGGGCGAGGACGGCTGCGTCCAAGGCGTGCTGGAGACCCTGAACCTGCCCTACACCCACTCGGGTGTGCTGGCCTCGGCGCTGGCCATGGACAAGGCCAAGTCCAAGGCGGTGCTGGCCGCCGCCGGCGTGACCGTCCCAGGCGGGGGGTTGTTCAACCGCTTCGAGGCCGCCGCCGACCACGTCATGCCGCCACCCTATGTGGTGAAGCCCAACGCAGAGGGGTCCTCCGTCGGCGTCTTCATCGTCCTGGACGGCGCAAATCGCCCGCCGCAGGACATCGTCGCGCCCGAATGGACCTATGGCGAAGAGGTGATGATCGAGCCCTATATCCGCGGCAAGGAGCTCGCCGTCGCGGTGATGAACGGTAAGGCCCTGACCGTTACCGATATTGTCCCCAGGTCTGGCTTCTACGACTACGAGGCCAAGTATGGCGACGGGGGGTCCGAGCACATCCTGCCGGCCAAGATTCCATTGAAAACCTTGGCGAAAGCCATGGAGCTGGCCGAGCGCGCCCATGCTGCGCTTGGTTGTCGCGGAGTTACCCGATCTGACCTTCGTTATGACGACATTAACGACATTCTGGTCCTTCTAGAGGTCAACACACAGCCCGGCATGACGCCGACTTCGCTCGTCCCCGAGCAAGCGGCGCTGAAGGGCGTGGACTTTGACAACCTGGTGCTTTGGATCACGGAGGACGCTTATGCCCGCGGCGCTGCGGGGGGGATCGCGAGTTTCAGCGAAACCCCGGGCTAGAAAGCCCGCTGGCCCCAAGACGCGCTCGCAGGCCAAGGCGCCTGCGGGGTACGCCCCCGCGAAGCTGGGCGCCGCCCGCGGCGTTGGCCTCTCTCCCAAGCACGCCCTAATGGCCGCCGCCGGAGTGCTGGCGGTCGCCCTCATCGCGACGCTCTCCACCGGCGACCGCGCCCACAAGCTTTCCGAATCGATCAACACCGGCGTGGGCGGGCAGTTCGCCCACCTCGGCTTCCGGCTGAAGGCCGTCCACGTGCAGGGCGCCTCGCCCATGGCCACCGCCGATATCCTGGCCGCCGCCGGGGTCTACAAGGACCAGCCGCTGATGGGCCTGGACCTCGAGGCCCTGCGCCAACGCATCGAGGCCGTGGGCTGGGTGAAGGAGGCGCGGATCGTGCGCCTGCTGCCCGACACGCTGGTGCTGGCGGTGGTGGAACGCAAGCAGCTGGCCGTCTGGCAGCACGGCGGCCAGAGCCATGTGATCGATGATCACGGCCAGATCATTCCCGAGGCCCGCTCGGACAAGTTTCCCAGCTTGCCGCTGATCGTCGGCGAGGGGGCCAATGAATACGCCGCCCAGATCCTGCCGGAGGTGGCGGCCCGGCCGCGCCTGATGGAGCGGATCGAGGCCCTGGTGCGGGTGGACAACCGCCGTTGGGACCTGCGGCTGAAGGACGGATCGCTGGTGCAATTGCCGGCGGTGGACGAAGACGGCGCCCTGATAAAACTGGAGCAGCTGGATCAGAGCCAGCGCATCCTGGAACTGGGTTTCGAGCGGATCGATCTGCGTGATCCGAGCGTGGTGGCGGTGCGGCCGCGCGACGGGGCCCTTCCCGGGCAACTCGTCGCGAACGGCGTTTGAGGATGAAGAGGGCAGACCAGTTGGCGACCCGTGTTGAGGACCGCAAGGAAAGCCGCGAAGGGCTGAAGGCCGCGCTTGGCCGCCAGCCGGTGATCGCCGCGGTGGACCTTGGCGCGTCGAAGGTGAGCTGCTTCATCATGAAGCATGACGGCGTCCGCCGTTCAGACCGCACCCTGACGGCGGCCGGCGTCGGCTATGTCCAGTCGCGCGGCGTGCGCGGCGGGGCGATCGTCAACCTGGACGAAGCGTCGGACGCCATCGCCCAGGCCGTGGAGCGGGCCGAGAACGTGGCCGGCGTCCAGGTGCAGAGCGTCACGGTCGCCACCGGCGGCGGCGCCCTCACCAGCCATCGCATTTCCGGCCGCGTGTCCCTGGGCGCGCGCGCCATCTCCGACCACGACCTTGTCCGCGCCATCCAGCAGGCCCTCACCCAGATCAAGATCCCTGGCCGCCGCGCCGCCCACATCCTGCCCGTCGCCTGGGCCGTGGACAGCCAGGCGGGGATCCGCGATCCGCGCGCCATGTTCGGCCGGGTCCTGGCCGTGGAGCTGCTGGTGGTCTCGGTCTCCGAGGCCGTCTTCCAGACCCTGGGCGCCTGCGTGGAGCGGGCGCACCTGCAATTCGACGGCGTGGTCGCCGCCCCCTTCGTCTCGGCGCTGGCCGCCCTGGAAGAGGACGAGATGGACCTGGGCGCGGTCTGCATCGACATGGGCGGCGGCTCAACCTCGGCGGCCGTCTTCTCCGGCGGCAGCCTGGTCCACGTCGAGACCCTGCCGGTGGGCGGCAGCCACGTGACCGCCGACATCGCCCGCGGGCTTTCCACCTCCATCGCCGGCGCCGAGCGGATCAAGACCCTGCACGGTTCGGCCATCGCCTCGGCCAACGAGGACCGCGAGATGATCGAGGCGCCGCCGCGTGGCGACGATCCGGGCGCGGGTCCGGTGATCGCCCCGCGGTCGCTGCTGAAAGGCATCATCGCGCCGCGCGTGGAAGAGACCCTGGAACTGCTGCGCGACCGCCTGAAGGCCTCGGGCGCGCCAGTCGAGCCGGGCGCGGGCCTGGTGCTGACTGGCGGCGCGAGCCAGCTGGCCGGCGTCCGTGAGGTGGCCGTCCGCGTCTTTGACCGTCCGGTGCGCCTGGGCCGTCCGCGCCGGGTGCCGCACCTGGCCGACGCCGCCTCGGGTCCAGCCTTCTGCGCGGCGGCCGGCGTGCTGCATCGCCACGCCTTCGGCCCCCGTGAGGCGGTCTCGGCCAAGGCGCTGGCCTCGGCCAAGCTGCGCCGCGATCCGGTGGACCCGGGCGCCAACCCGGTGGCCAAGGCCGCCGCCTGGCTGCGCGAGAACCTCTAGCTCACCGCTCCAGGCGGTTCGTCCACAGGTTCATGCTGAAGCTGAGATAGGCTCAACTTGGGTTTTTGACCTCAGGCTGACACCGGATCGCCTGCCGACTCACATTCGACTCAGTTGAGTCGCGATCCTGTTCTTTGAATATGATCAGCGGCTTGACGAAATCTGTGAGTCAGGGTGTCGCAGTTCGGGCCGGGGAATCGCACCTAAGCCTTACGCGCCAACAAATTTGCTTGGTTAGCGGCTCGACGGACCTCCGACTCGCCTTATGCAGTTAACCGCCAATTAACGATGGTAGGCGTTTCCTTAACGCCATCCGTCGAGGGAGCCTGGCGGGCGGGTCGCCTTGTCTCCCAGCATGACTGACGGAGGACGTAGAGGTCCCTATGGCTATTGCACTTTCCGCGCCGCGCGCGACCGAGTTGAAGCCGCGCATCGTTGTTTTCGGCATCGGTGGGGCAGGCGGTAACGCCGTCAACAACATGATCGAAGCTGGGCTGGAGGGCGTCGAGTTTGTCGTCGCCAACACAGACGCCCAGCAGCTGTCGTTCTCCAAGACCGACCGGCGCATCCAGCTCGGGGTCCAGGTGACCCAGGGCCTGGGGGCCGGCGCCCACCCGGAAGTGGGGATGAGCGCGGCTGAGGAATCCATTCCCGAGATCGGTGAGCACCTCGACGGCGCCCACATGGTCTTCATCACCGCCGGCATGGGCGGCGGCACCGGCACCGGCGCCGCGCCGATCATCGCCAAATGCGCCCGCGAGCGGGGCATCCTGACGGTGGGCGTGGTCACCAAGCCCTTCCACTTCGAAGGCCGTCACCGCATGCGCCTGGCCGACGCCGGCATCGCCGAGCTGCAGCGCTATGTCGACACCCTCATCGTCATTCCGAACCAGAACCTGTTCCGGGTCGCCAACGAGCGGACCACCTTCGCCGAGGCCTTCGGCATGGCCGACCAGGTCCTGCACTCCGGCGTCCGCTCCATCACCGACCTGATGGTGCTGCCCGGCCTGATCAACCTCGACTTCGCCGACGTCCGCACGGTCATGACCGAGATGGGCAAGGCGATGATGGGCACCGGCGAGGCGTCGGGTGAAGACCGCGCCCTGATGGCCGCCCAGAACGCCATCCAGAACCCGCTGCTGGACGAGGTTTCCCTGAAGGGCGCCAAGGCCGTGCTGGTCAACGTCACCGGCGGTCTCGACATGACCCTGCTGGAAGTCGACGAGGCGGCCAACGCCATCTCCGAACAGGTCGATCCCGAGGGTAACATCATCTTCGGCGCCGCCTTCGACCCGACGCTGAACGGCATGATCCGGGTTTCCGTCGTCGCCACGGGCATGGATGGGGCGTCGATCGCCGCCATTGAGCCGAAGGTGGAGCGCCGTCCGCTGACTGCGCCACCGCTGCGGGCGACCGAACAGGCGCACCAACCCTATTCGCCGCCGCCAAGCCCCGCGCCCGAGCCTGTGCGTTCGATCTACGCCACCCCGGCCGCCCAGGCTCCGGTTCCTCGCTATGAGGCTCCGGCCTATCGCGCCCCGGTCGCCGCCGCCCCGTCTCCCGCGCCGGCCCCGAAGGCCAGCTTCGACCTGGAGGATGAGGCCCAAGGTGATCTCTATTCGGCCCCGGCCCCGGCTCCCGCGCCGGCTTGGGTCGAGCCCCAGATCACCCAGGCCGCCGTGCAGCCGCCGCAACCTGCCCCCGCGCCCATGACCCGGATCGTCGATCCCGCCGTGGCCGAGGACGAGGACGAGCCGCTGTTCACCGACGCGGCCTTCGAGGATCGCCGTCCGCAACGCGGCGGCGGCTTTCTGAGTCTGTTCGGCAGCCGTCCGCGCTACGACGCCCCGGCGCCCGCGCCGGCCGCCCGGACCGCCGCCCGCGGCGGCGCGCAGCCTGCCGAGGCTCCGGCCCCGCAGGAACAGGCCGAGGGCCAGGAAGACCTGGAAATCCCGTCCTTCCTGCGTCGCCTCGCCAACTAGGCGAAAACGCCGGACTGAACTTCGCGCAAGGCCGGGTGTCACGCCCGGCCTTGTTGCATTTTCGGGGCCCGTTTCGCGTGTTAGGCGAGGGGCTCTAAGCTTTGATTCTGCTAACAAATCCTGACGACCCAAATCGAAACATTCGGAAACAGGACGTGTCTTGCGGCGCCGCAACATAACCTTAAAAGGGCATCTGAGGCGTTCCGTGGCCACTCCCGGCCGGACCACTTCAAGAGGGTTCCGGTCTTGGCCGCATCTGCATTCCAACACACCCTGCAGGGCCCGGCGATCTTCGCCGGGGTCGGCGTGCACACCGGCGCCCGCACCCGCGTCTCGGTCCGACCGGCGGCCGCCAACACCGGCATCGTCTTCGTCCGCACCGACGTGACCGATCGCGATAACCGCGTGCCGGTCAGCGCCGAGGCGGTCTGCAAGACCCAGTTGGGCACCGTGATCACCAACGCCGCCGACGTGACCGTCGCCACCATTGAGCACCTGATGGCCGCCCTGGTCATGCTGGAGATCGACAACGCCGTCGTCGAGTTGGACGGCCCGGAAATGCCGATCATGGATGGCTCCTCGCAGCCGTTCGTCGAGATCCTCGACCGCGCCGGCCGTCGGGGGCAGGACGCTCCGCGGCGCTACATCGAAATCCTCCACACCATTGAGGTCGTTGACGGCGACAAGCGCGCCGCCCTCAGCCCCGCCGATCAGTTTGAGGTCGCCTTCGAGATCGCCTTCGACTCCAAGGCCATCGGCCGCCAGCGCGTCGACCTGCTGATGGACGAGCGCGCCTTCCGCACCGAATTGGCCGACTGCCGGACGTTCGGCTTCCTGCATGAGGTCGAGGCCCTGCGCGCCATGGGCCTGGCCCGTGGCGGCTCCATGGAGAACGCCGTCGTCATCGAGGGCGATCGCATCCTCAACCCGGAAGGCCTGCGCCGGCCGGACGAGTTCGTGCGCCACAAGGCCCTGGACGCCATCGGCGACCTGTTCGTCCTGGGCGCGCCGGTAATCGGTCGCTTTGAAGGCGTGCTGGCCGGCCATGGCATCAACAACGCCGTGGTCCGCGCCCTGGTCGCCCAGCCGCAGGCCTGGCGCTACCGCAGCCTGGTGGACAATCTGGCCCACGCCGTCTGATCGGGGCTTTGCCGGCCGCCTCTCTTTCGACAATCTCGCTCTATAGCCGATCCTGGTCGGTGTTCCGGGCGTCGTTCCCTCCCTTCCGTTTGCGCCTTGCCTAGCGTGGTGTAGAAGCGGGGACTCGCCGCGCGGGGGCGCGCATTTGGTCTGTTTGAGGTGACGGTGTCCTTGCTTCGCAATTCCTGGGGTCGCCCGGCGCTTGTCGCCTGCATGGTCGCCCTTGCCTTGGCCGGCTGCGCCGGCAAACCGAAGCGGCCCAAGCTGGCCTATGAAGAGCGCCCCGTGGAGCTGCTCTACGCCACCGGCGCCGACCGGCTGGACCGTGGCCTCTGGAACCAGGCCGTGGACTATTTCCAGGAGGTGGAGCGTCAACACCCCTATTCGGAATGGTCGCGCCGGGCGATCCTGATGACCGCCTACGCCCACTATCAGGCCAATAACTACGCTGAGGCGATCGGCGACGCCGACCGCTTCATCTCGCTGTATCCGGGCAACCCGGCGGCGACCTACGCCCACTATCTGAAGGCCATCTGCTATTTCGAGCAGATCGTCGATGTGGGCCGCGACCAGGCCGCCACAGGCCAGGCGTTGGATAACCTGCGCGAGGTGGTGCAGCGCTACCCCAAGACCGAATACGCCGCCGACGCCCGTCTGAAGATCGACATGGTCAACGACCAGCTGGCCGGCAAGGAAATGACCATCGGCCGCTGGTATCTGCGCCAGGGCGACACCATCGCCGCGCTGGGCCGCTTCCGTACGGTGATCGACCGCTATCAGACCACCAGCCACTCGCCGGAGGCCCTCTACCGCCTGGTCGAGGCCTATCTCACCCTGGGCCTGGCCGACGAGGCCAAGCGCAACGGCGCGGTGCTCGGCTTCAACTATCCGGGAGATCCCTGGTATGCCGACGCCTACGCGCTGCTGACCGACAAGGGCCTGCGTCCGTCGATCGAGCCAACGGGCAAGAAGGGCGGCCTGCTGCGCCACCTTCCGTTCCGCAAGGACAAGACCGCGACCATCAAGCCGCCGTCGACGCCGATTGCAGAACCTAAGGCGAACTGATCCCTTTCAGCGCGTCTGATTCCAGGCGATCTTGCCGGCCATGTTGATCGGGCTTTGGATCCGCGACGTCGTGCTCATCGAGGCCCTGGACCTGTCCATCGGCCCGGGCCTGACGGCGCTTACGGGTGAGACGGGCGCAGGCAAGTCGATCATCCTCGACGCCCTGGGCCTGGCTACCGGCGCGCGGGCGGATGCCGGGCTGGTGCGCCAGGGCGCAAGCCAGGCCATGGCCTCGGCCGTCTTCGCCCCGCCGTTGGACCATCCTGTGTGGGAGGTGCTGGAGGAGAAGGGCCTTGCCTATGCCCGCGACGAGGACCTTGTCCTGCGCCGCATGCTCTCCGTCGACGGCCGCAGCCGCGCCTTCGTCAACGACCAGGCCACCAGTGTCGGCGTCCTGAAGGAACTGGGCCAGCATCTGCTGGAGGTGCACGGCCAGCACGAGACCGTCGGCCTGCTGGACGCGCGCACCCACCGGCCGCTGCTGGACGCCTATGGCTCGCTGCGCCCCTTGGCCAAGGCCGTGGGTGACCGCTGGACCGCCTGGCGGGAGACCCGCGCCAGGGCCGACGCCCTGCGCGAGGCCGTGGATCGCGCCGCCGCCGACGCCGAGGAATTGACCCTGCGGCTTTCAGAGTTGGATCGCCTCGCCCCCCAGGCGGGGGAGGAAACGGCGCTGGCCGAGGAGCGCGCCATCCTGGGCGCGGCCGAAAAGGCCATCACCGACATCAATGACGCGCGCGGCGCCTTCGACGGGCTGAGCGCCAAGCTGGCCGCGGCGGTGCGTGCGGTCGAACACGCCCGCGCCCGCGCCTTACAGGCCGGCGCCGCCGAGGACGGTCCCGCCGTCAGCCGGCTGACCGCCGCCAGCGTCGCCATCGACCGGGTGTTCGGCGAGGCCCAGGAGGCCGAGGCCGCCGTGGACGCCGCCGCCGAGGCCTTCGACTTCCGCCCTGACCGTCTGGAGAAGGCCGAGGAGCGGCTTTTCGAACTGCGCGGCATGGCGCGCAAGCTGCAGGTCGCGGTCGAGGACCTGCCGACCTTGCGGGTGCGCTTCGCCGAGCGCCTGCGGGCCATGGAGTCCAGCGAGGACGACCTGAAGGCCGCCGACGCCGCCGTCGCCCAGGCCCGCGCCGCCTATATGGCCGACGCCGAGAAGCTGTCGGCGTCCCGCCGCGCCGCCGGCGACCGCCTGGCCGCCGCGGTGATGGCCGAACTGCCGCCGCTGAAACTGGACAAGGCCCGCTTCCGGGTCGCCGTCGAGACCCTGGCGGAGGATCGCGCCGGCCCCACGGGGACCGATCGCGTCGCCTTCGAGATCGCCACCAACCCCGGCGCGCCGTTCGGCGACCTGGGGGCCATCGCCTCGGGCGGGGAGCTTGCGCGCTTCGCCCTGGCGCTGAAGGCCGCCCTGGCCGGCCGCGCCGAGGGCGTGCAGCCGCTGATGATCTTCGACGAGGTGGACCAGGGGGTGGGCGGCGCCGTGGCCGACGCCGTGGGCCTGCGCCTGCGCCGCCTGGCCGCCGACGCCCAGGTGCTGGTGGTGACCCACTCTCCCCAGGTCGCCGCCCGCGCCGACGCCCACTGGCGGATCGCCAAGGCCGGGGACGGGGAACGCCTGCGCACCGCCGTGGAGACCCTGTCGCCCGCCGATCGTGAAGAAGAGATCGCCCGCATGCTGGCCGGCGCCCACATCACCGACGCCGCCCGCGCCGCCGCCCGGGCGCTGATGCATGCCTGAGCGCGCGAAACCGGTCGCAGACCTTGATGAATCCGAGGCCGTCGGGGAGTTGACCCGGCTCGCCGACGCGCTGACCGCCCATGACCTCGCCTATCACCAGCAGGACGCGCCGACGATTTCGGACGCCGACTACGATACGCTGAAGCGGCGCAACCTGGAGATCGAGGCGCGGTTCCCGGAGCTGGTCCGTGAGAACTCGCCCTCCCAGCGGGTGGGGGCCGCGCGGGCCGAACAGTTCTCGCCGGTGGAGCACGGGGTGCCGATGCTCAGCCTCGACAACGCCTTCTCCGACGAGGAGGCCGTGGAGTTCGACGCCCGGGTGCGGCGGTTTCTGCGGGCCGACGCAGAGCCCATCGCCTATACCGCCGAGCCCAAGATCGACGGCCTGTCAGCCTCCCTGCGTTACGAGAAGGGCGCCCTCGTCCAGGGCGCGACACGAGGCGACGGGCGGGTAGGGGAGGACGTCTCCCAGAACCTCAAGACCGTCGCCGACATTCCCCACCGACTGAAAGGCTCGGGCTGGCCCGATGTCATCGAGGTGCGGGGCGAAGTCTATCTGGGCCATGACGGCTTCGCCGCGCTGAACGCCAACGCCGAGGCCGCGGGTCAGAAAACCTATGCCAACCCGCGCAACGCCGCAGCGGGCTCGCTCCGCCAGATCGATCCCAAGATCACCGCGACGCGGCCGCTGCGGTTCTTCGCCTATGCCTGGGGCCTGTTGAGCGAACCCTTCGCCCAGACCCAGTGGGAGGCGCTCGCTAAGCTGAAGGCCTGGGGTTTCCAGACCACGCCGCAGTCGCAGCGGGTGGTGGGGCCGCAGGGGCTGCTGGCCGCCTACCGCGAAATGGAGGCTGCCCGCCCCAAGCTCGCCTTCGACATCGATGGCGTGGTCTACAAGGCCGACCGCCTGGACTGGCAGTCGCGGCTGGGCTTCGTGACCCGGACGCCGCGCTGGGCCATCGCGCGTAAGTTCCCGGCCGAGCGGGCGCGGACCGTGCTGGAAGCCATCGACCTGCAGGTCGGGCGCACAGGGGCGGTGACACCGGTCGCGCGCCTGCGCCCGGTGACGGTGGGCGGCGTGGTGGTGGTCAACGCCACCCTGCACAATGCCGACGAGATCGCCCGCAAGGACCTGCGGGTCGGCGACACCGTCGTCATCCAGCGCGCCGGAGACGTGATCCCGCAGGTGGTGGAGGTGGTGCTGGCCGAACGGCCGGCCGACGCCGTGCCCTTCGAATACCCGACCCACTGCCCTTGCCCGCTGCACACGCCTCTGGCGCGGGAAACCACCGCGTCCGGGGCCGAGACCGTGGTGCGGCGCTGCACCGGGGAGTTCGCCTGTCCGTTCCAGCGGATCGAGCACCTGCGCCACTTCGTCGGCCGCCGCGCCTTCGACATCGAGGGCCTGGGGGAGAAGCAGCTCACCGCCTTCTATGAGCGCGGCTGGATGCGCGAGCCGGCCGACATCTTCCGCCTGGCCCGCGACGAGGACCGCCTGACCGAACTGCGCGGCAGCGACGGCTATGGCGAGACCAGCATCACCAACCTGGTGGCTGGGATCGATGAGCGGCGGAAGATCCCGCTGGACCGCTTCATCTTCGGCCTGGGTATCCGGCACATCGGCGAGACCACCTCCCTGGCCCTGGCGCGGCACTACGAGACCGTCGAGACCTTCATCAAGGCCGGACAGGCGGCGGCGCAGCAGCGGCCGGGTGCGGACTATCTGGCGCTCTCCACCCTGGACGGCATCGGCCCCACGGCCCTGGAGGCGATCATCGCCTGGGCGCGGACCAAGCCGGACGTGCTGGTCCCGGCCCAGGCCTCGATGGACGAGCGGCTGCGGCTTTCGATCCCGAAGATCAACAGCCGGGCGCGGCAGGCGCTCGTCGACCTGTTCGGCGACTGGGCGACCTTCGAGGCCGCGGTGACGAAGGCCGCCGGCCAGGGCCCTGGTGACGACTTCCTGGAACTGGCGACCGTGGACGCCGTCGGGGTGGTGGCCGCGCGGATGATCGCCGAGTTCTTCGGCGAACCGCACAACCGCGACATGGTGACGAACCTAGCGGCCGAACTGCGCGAGGTGCAGGCCGTCGCCCGACCCAAGACCGACACCGCCGTGGCCGGCAAGACCATCGTCTTCACCGGCGCGCTGGAGAAGATGACCCGCGACGAGGCCAAGGCCCAGGCCGAGGGGCTAGGCGCCAAGGTCTCAGGCTCGGTCTCCAAGAAGACCGACCTGGTGGTCGCGGGCCCCGGCGCGGGCTCCAAGCTGAAGACCGCCACCGACCTCGGCATCGAGGTCATCACCGAGGACGAGTGGCTGGCCCTGGTGGCGGGCTGATGTCCGAGGGCGCATCCATCGATGAGCTGCTGACGACCGGCCAGACGCGCCTGCGCGCCCACATGCTCAACCTCGCTGAACTGATCTTCCAGAGGGTGCTGGCCAAGGAGCCTGAGAACCTCACCGCCCTGCGGCTGCTGGGGGTGACGCTGCACAAGATGGGGGAGAGCGACGCGGCCATCACCCACCTTCGCGCCGCCACCGAGCTGGCGCCCGAGATCCAGTTTCCCTGGTGGGACCTTGCCGTGGTGTTGCGGGACGCCGGTCAGACGGAGCAGGCGCAAGCGGCCCTGGTTCGAGCGCTGGCGCTGGTGGGGCGCGATCCGGCCGCGACGCCCCTGCCGCCCCTGACCAACCTGACGCTGTCGGACGATCGCGCCAGCCGCAAGGTCACGGTGGTGGACTACCCCTACAACGCTTCGATCCGGTACGGCGCGGGGCGGCCCTCGCACCCGGAGCTTACCGAGCTGATCGGCCAGGGGCGGACGCGTTACGCGGCCTTCCTCAACGGGCTTGGCGAGATTCAGCGGGATTTCGCCGAGGTGCCCATGGGCGGGAGCTACGAAGCCTCGACGCCGTTCTGGCTCAACAGCTGGTATCCGGCGCTGGACGGCATGGTGCTGACCGGGATGCTGCGCGCCCACGCGCCGAAGCGGTTCATCGAGATCGGCTCGGGCATGTCCACCAAGTTCGCCCGGCGCGCCGTGCAGACCTACGGGCTGGCCACCACGCTGATGTCCATCGATCCGGAGCCGCGCAACAGCGTCGACAAGCTGTGCGACGAGGTGATCCGCCGGCCGCTGGAAGCCTGTGACCTGAAGATCTTCCAGACCCTGGAGGCGGGCGACATCCTGTTCCTGGATTCCTCGCACCGGGCCTTCCAGAACTCGGACGTGACGGTGTTCTTCCTGGAGATCCTGCCACGCCTGAAGCCCGGCGTGATCCTCCACATCCACGATATCTACCTGCCCGACGACTACATCAGCGGCCACGTGTTCCGGATGTGGAACGAGCAGTACCTGCTGGCCACGGCCCTGCTGTTCGGCGGCGACCGTTTCGAGGTGCTGTTCCCCGCCTGGTTTGTCGGCCAGGACCCCGAGCTGTCGGCCCACGCCAAGGGACTGCTGCAGAAGGGGCCCTTGGACCGGCTCGATCTCTACGGCGCGTCCTTCTGGATGCGGAAGACCTAGAGCGGCGCGCAGGCCTCTTCCATCCAGGCGCGGACCTCGGCGGGGACGCGGGGGCCGACCACGGCCAGGACGCGGGCATGGTAGGCGTCCATCTGGGCGCGCTCGTCGGGGGTCAGCAGCGACACCTCGATCAGGCGGCGGTCGATAGGGGCCAGGGTCAGGGTGGTAAAGCCCAGCATCGGGCGCTCGCCGCCGGGGATGGGGGCGGCCTCGGCGACATACTGCAGGTTCTCGATTCGGATGCCGTAGGCGCCTTCCTTGTAGTAGCCGGGCTCGTTCGAAAGGATCATGCCGGGCTGCAGGGCCACGAAGTTGGGCAGTTTAGAAATCCGTTGTGGGCCCTCATGGACGCCGAGATAGGAGCCGACCCCGTGGCCGGTGCCGTGGTCGAAGTCGAGGCCCCGTGCCCACAGCGGGGCGCGGGCCAGGACGTCGAGGGCCGAGCCGGTGGTGCCGGCCGGGAAGCGGACGGCGGCCAGGGCCAGGTGGCCCTTGAGCACCAGGGTGAAGCGCTCGCGCATCTCGGCGCTCGGCTCGCCGATGGCGACGGTACGGGTGACGTCGGTGGTGCCGTCCAGGTACTGGGCGCCGGAATCCACCAGCAGCAGCGAGCCCGAGACCGTCTTTTTGTTCTGCCGGAAGGTGGGGTGGTAGTGAACGATGGCGCCGTTGGAGGCTGCGCCGGCGATGGTGTCGAAGGAGAGGTCCTTCATGGCGCCGGACTGTTCGCGGAAGCCCTCCAGCTTGGTGACCACCTCCACCTCGTCGGGCAGGCTGGTCTGGGCCTCGGTGGCCAGCCAGTGGAGGAAGCGGGCGAGCGCCACGCCGTCCCGGGCGTGGGCCTCGGTGGTCCCGGCGATCTCGACGCTGTTCTTGGCGGCGCGGGGTAGGGCGCAGGGGTCCTCGCCGCGCACCACCTCTGCGCCGGCCTGGGCCAGCGCCTCGAAGTACCAGGCCGAGGACAGGCCAGGGTCCACCAGGACCCGCTTGCCCTTCAGGTCGGCCAGGGCGGCGGGCAGGTCGTCGGGGGTCTCCAGGGCGACCTGGTTGCCGAGCCAGGCGGGCAGGGCCTCGGTGACCTTCGCCGGGTCGAGGAACAGGCGCGCCGTGCCGTCCTTATGGAGGATCGCCTGGGACAGCGGCAGGGGGGAGCGGATGACGTCGCCGCCGCGCACATTGAACAGCCAGGCGATGGAGGAGGGCGAGGTCAGCACCGTGGCGTCGGCGCCCCGGGCGGCCAGGGCCCGACCGATGCGGGCGCGCTTGTCGGCGGAGTCTTCGCCCGAATGCTCCAGCGGCTGGGCGACCACCGGGGCGGTGGGCTGGGCGGGACGCTCGGCGCCCCAGGCCTGGTCCAGCGGATTTGCGGCGACGGGCTTGAGCTGCGCGCCGGCCCGGGCGGCGGCGGCCTGCAGACGGTCAAGCGCGTCGGGGCTGTGCAGGCGCGGGTCATAGCCGACGACCTGGCCGCGAGCCGTGGCGGTCTCGAGGTAGGCCGGGACGCCGCCCTCCACCAGGTCGCGGATTTCGAAGGTGGCCTCGTCCACCTGGTCGCGGACCTGCAGGGTGTAGCGGCCATCCACGAAGACCGCGGCGCGGTCCTTGAGGATCACCGCCGCGCCCGCTGAGCCGGTGAAGCCAGTGGCCCAGGCCAGCCGGTCGTTGGCCTCGGGCAGATACTCGTTCTGGTGCTCGTCCTCGTGCGGCACGAGGAAGCCGTCCAGGCCCTGGGCGGCCATGGCCTTGCGGATCAGAGGGACGTGGCGGGGGCCGAAGGAGCGGTCGGTGGTTTCTTCGAAGGTCTGGCGCATGGGTGGCATGTAAGCCGTTCGGAGCGGCCTCGCAAAGGGCTGAGGCTTGCAGATTGGCGCGAAGCTCGGCTAGAAATCACCCATGGTTCGCGCCCACGCTCTCGGTTGCAGCAATTCCAACGGTCCCATCCGGGTCGTTCGAACGCGCATGCCTTGAGCTAGTGCGACTTCGAACCAGACCCCGCCAATATCGGCCGGGGTCTGGATAGACCGGGACCCGTCCGATGCTTTTGAAATCGGAGTGTTTCCTATGACCACCACCCCACCCTGGCTTCCTCTCGAGACCGAGCGACTATTGCTGCGCGATTTTCGCGAGAACGATTTCGACGCCATCCACGCCTATGCCATCGACCCTGAGGTCGTCCGTTACATGACCTGGGGCCCCAACACCCCGGAGGTGACGCGTGAGGTGCTGGACCGCAATCTGGACCGGCAGAAGACCTGGCCGCGCGAGGAGCTGAGCCTGGCCGTCGAGGTCAAGGCCACCGGCGAGATGATCGGCGTCATCTCCCTGCACGACGCCAACACCGACAACAGCGCCTTCGGCTACTGCTACAGCCGCGGGGCCTGGGGGCAGGGCTATGGGACCGAAGCGGCCCGCGCCCTGGCCCGGATCGCGTTCACGGATTTGGGCCATCACCGCATCTGGGCCACCTGCGACGCCCGCAACCACGGCTCCTACGGGATCATGGAGAAGGTGGGGATGCGCCGCGAAGGCCACCTGCTGAAGAACACCAAGGCCCACGACGGCTGGCGCGACAGCTATGTCTACGCCCTGCTGGCCGACGAGTGGCGTGCGGCGAATGACGAATAACATCCGGGTATAATTGACGGAGGCGGGACGACGCGCTACAAGGCTCGCCTCCAGTCGAGGACCAGACCGTGGACAAGCAACGCCGCCGCGACATCGCCCAGGCCTACAAGGAGCGGAAGGTCCCGATGGGGATCTTCAGCCTGCGCTGCGAGCCGACCGGGGAAATCTGGATTGGCATGAGCCGCAACCTGGACGGGGCGGCCAACTCAGCCATGTTTGGCCTGCGCATGGGCTCGCACCGCAACAAGGCGATGCAGGCGGCCTGGACCGCGCATGGTGCGGAGGCCTTCACCTATGTGGTGGTGGAGACCCTGGCGGAGGACCTCGGCCCGATCGGCAAGGACACTTGGCTTAAGGAACGCGACCGCCACTGGCGCGCGCGACTGGACGCGAGGCCCATCGTGGGGTGAAGCTCTACCTTAGTGGCGGCGATAGAGTCGCACGCCCCGGGGGAGACGCCGATGACCTGCTGTTCGATGGGATCCTGGCCCGCGCTGTCGCGGCGCGAGGCGATGACTGGGGCTGTAGCCCTGGGCGCAGGGTTGTCGCTGCTGGCGCGGCCCGGCATGGCGCGGGCGGCGGGGCACGCCGAGGCCTTGCTGCTGTCGTGCATGGACTATCGCCTGATGAACGATGTCGAGTCCTATATGGACGGGCGGGGCCTGACGGAGAACTACGACCACGTGGTCCTGGCCGGCGCCTCCCTGGGGGCGGTGAACACGACCTATCCTGCCTGGCGCGATGTCTTTTTCACCCACCTGGACCTGGCGGTGAAGCTTCACGACGTCCACCGGGTGATCGTGGTCGATCACCGCGATTGCGGCGCCTACAAGCTCTTGCTCGGTGAGGCGGCCGTGAAAGATCCCGAAACGGAGCTGAAGAGCCACGTCGCCCAACTCCACCTGCTGCGCGCGGCGGTGGTCGAAAAGCACGCGCACATGGCCGTCGAGCTGGGCCTGATGGGCCTGGACGGCAAGGTCACGCCCATAGCCTAGATCGTCATGGCCGGGCTTGTCCCGGCCACCCATGATCTCCGAGGTTCAGCCACAAGGCGGGGCGGGCGCCGCGCGAGCTATGGAAATACGGAGATCATGGGTCCCCAGGACAAGCCCCGGGATGACGTTTCTGGTTTCTTACTGTTGGGGCGGGGCGTCGGTGGCGTCCTGGGCGGCGTCCGCCGCGCTGGCGGCGGCGTCGCGGCTGGCCTGGGCCGAGCGGTCGGCGGCGTTACGGGCGCTATCGGCGGCGGCCTGGGTGGCGCCGGCCATGCTGGAGGCGGCGTTGGCCGAGGCTTCGCTGGCGGCCTGAGCCGCGGTTTGCGCCTGGCTGGCGGCGGTCTCCATCATCGCCTGGCTGCGGCCGGCGTCGGTGGCGGCCTGCAGGTCGGTCTGGCTGGTGTTGTTGTTGTTGAACAGGAAGACCAGGCCGACGATGGCGACAACGGCCACCAGGGCGGCGATCCACCAGCCTGCGTTACTGGAGCCACTGGCGGCCGGAGCGGCGCTGTATTCCGTGCGGACCGTGGCCGGCTGCTCGACGACGGTGCGTTCGACATAGGGGTCGTTGGGATTGCTCATGGGTGCGTCCTCAAAATCGGCGGTGAAGACCACCGTCGAGGCGAGAACGCCGGTCGCCCCAGGCAGTTCCTAGTTTCGCTTGATCACCAGGGTCGCCCAGGCGTCGCGGTGGATGCGGCGGACCAGGGTGAAGCCCTTGGAGCGGTAGGCGGCCAGGACCCTGCGCTCCTGGGTGCGTAGCAGGCCCGATAGGATGGCGATGCCGCCCGGCTTCAGGGCCAGCTTGATGTCGTGGGACAGGGCCACGAGCGGCGGGGCCAGGATGTTGGCGAACACCAGGTCGTAGGGCGCCTTCTCCCGCACTGAGGCGTGGCCCAGGCCCGAGGCATGCAGGAAGCGCACCTTGGCCTTGTTGAGCACCGCGTTCTCAGCCGCGATGCGGACCGAGGGCGCGTCGATGTCGGTGCCGACGGCGATGGGCGTGCCGGTGCGGGCCGCGGCGATGGCCAGGACCCCGGTGCCGGCGCCGACGTCCAGCACGCGCTCGTAGCGGTGGGCCTTCAGCAGGTCGTGGTAGGCCTGCAAACAGCCGACGGTGGTGCCATGGTGGCCGGTGCCAAAGGCGGCGCCCGCCTCGATGCGCAGGTTCACGGCGTTGACCGGGGCGCGGCCCTTGTCGTGGGCGCCATAGACGAAGAAGCGCCCGGCCCGCACCGGCGGCAGGCCCGACAGCGCCATGGCCAGCCAGTCGGCGTCGGCCAGCTTCTCCACCAGCACCTTCAGCGCAGGGTATGCGGCGAGCGCTGAGGCGAAGTCGCGGCTCTCATCCTCAGTGGTGGGGAAGGCGTCGATGCGCCAGACGTCACGGTCCTCGTCCTCCTCCAGGATGGAGTAGGTGACCCCCTCCAGCATGGGATCGGCGTCGATGGCCTCGGCGGCGGCTTCGGCCACGGCGCGGGGGCCACGGGCGATGATCTGAACGGCGTCTGTCGTCATGCGCATCCGTCTAGAGGCGGACGGGCGGAAAGGCGAGGGGGCTTAGGCGGGCGGCGGCGCGGCTTCGTCCGGCGACTCTTGCGGCGCGGGCGGCGCGTGAGCGGTCTCTAGGCCCGCCAGGATGTCGCCGCCCATGGAGGGATAGGAGGGCGGCGGGGCGGGTTCGGACTCGTATTTCGCCGGGGTCCAGCGAACGGGTGCGTCCTCGTGGACTGGGCGGGCGGGCGCGGGTTCAGGCTCGGCCTGGGCCATCTCCACGGGGGCGGGCTGGGTCCAGTCGGTGCCGATCACATAGTCGGGGACCTGGCCGTCATAGCTGGTCCAGCTGGCCGTCTGCCGGAAGCCGGGGCCGAGCCGCTCCCCGGACTTGCCCGACAGCAGCTGTGGGCCATCGAGATCGGTCATCTCGCGGATGTTGGGTTTCGAAGCGCCGCCAAGGATCAGGCCCGCCACGGTGGCGATGGCCATTCCGTAAAAGGCTTGCCGCAGATCGCGCATCTCTCGACTCCCTCGCTGCCGACTATAGCGCGCGAATGGGCATCTGGTTCAGCTCACGTGGCGCCTGTCCCAATTCGGCGCGTCAAAGCCGACGGCTTTTCAGGTCATGGGCTCCAACTCGCCCGACTGGATATGTCGCGTCGGCGAAGTTTCTCCCCTCAGGGAACGAAGGGACGCGCGAACTGGCCCCCCTCTTGCGCCGGACGGATGTGGACCTGCGCGCCGTCGCGGGGTCCGCTGATGGAGACCACCATGACCCTTGAAGCTCTCGAGGCCGAAACTCGAGACCCGTTCTTCGATCACTGGGCGCCGATGTTCGTGGTCTATGCCGCCAACGCGGTGGCCCTGGCCCTGCTGGTGCTGTTCTGGCCGGCCTTCGCTCTGCTGGACCGCCTGCCGGCCGCCAAGCCTAGACCCTTTCCGGGTCAGGTTGAATCAACCTGACCGGACAAAGAGGGTCTATCTCCTTGAAGTTAGAGCATGTCCGGGCGGCGAACCGGTTCCCACTTGCGCCTGACATGCTCTAAGGCCGCCTAGACCCCTTCACGCGCCCGCGCCGTGGCGCGTTCGATCAGGTCGGCGATGCGCGGGATCAGCTGTTGGGGCAGATCATGACCCATGCCGGGGATGGTGTGCAGCTCCGCATCAGGGATGACGGCGGCGGTGTCGCGGCCCCCTTCGACCGGGACCAGCGGATCGGCCTCGCCGTGGATCACCACGGTGGGTGCGACGATGGTGGCCAGGGCCTCGCGGCGGTCGCCGCTGGCGACGATGGCGGCCATCTGACGGGCGCGGCCCACCGGATAATAGGCGCGCTTGGCGTCCTGCTTGATGCGCTCGATCAGGATCTCGTCGGGGGTCGGATAGGCCGGGCTGCCGGTCACCTTCTGGCTCTCCAGCCCGCTCCAGATGTGCTTGTCCAGGTTTTCGGCCGGGTCGACCGCCGGCTTGGTCAGCGCGGCCATGGCCTCGGGATTGGCCGGGGGCAGGGCGGGATTGCCGGTGGTGGACATGATCGAGGTCAGGGACAGCACCTTCTCGCGGTGATTGGCCGCCACCATCTGGGCGATCATGCCGCCCATCGAAGCGCCCACGATGTGGGCCTTCTCGATCCCCAGGGCCTCAAGCAAGCCGGCGCTGTCGGCGGCCATGTCGTTCAGCAGATAGGGCACGTCCGGCGTCTGGCCGCTCATCAGGGCGGTGTAGACGGCGGTCATGTCCGGCTCGCCGTGCGCCTCCAGGCGGTGGGACAGGCCGACGTCGCGGTTGTCGTGGACGATGACGCGGTAGTTTCGCTCCGTGAGCTCGCGGATGAACTGCGGCGACCAGCGGGTCATCTGCGCCCCGAAGCCCATGATCAGCAGGATCGGCTCGCCGCTCTCCCGTCCATAGATCGCGTATTCGAGAGGTATGCCGTTGGCGATGATCTGAGGCATGGCGCCCTCCCGAGCGTCTGAGTGATTGGTGTTCACCTTGCTTGGGAAGACCCCGCTCCGCAAGGCCGCGGGAGCGTGCAACTCTTTGCCGCACGAGCCGGCAAAGAGTTTAGCTTTCCCGGCGACTCAAAGGAGAGTCAAAGAGCGTTGATCGGCCTCCTCAGGTTGAGGATTCCGTCTCGTCGTCGCCCCTGCCCTGGTGAAGAGCGACCCTGGAGAACACACCATGCGATCGCCCGCCGACATGGACATCGTCCAGATCGACATCAGCACCAAGTGCCACCTGAAGTGCTCAAACTGCACCCGGCTGATCCCGCACCAGACCCAGCGGGCCGACATGGAGCTGGAGACCTTCGAGCGGGCCGTGAAAAGCATGGAGGGCTGGAACGCCCCCAACAAGCTGATCGGCATCATCGCCGGCGAGCCGACCCTGCATGCCAATTTCGAACAGATTTCGCTGCGCTTCGCCGAGCTGTGGGGCGGGGACAACACCAACAACGGCAAGTTCCCGATCAAGGACTTCAACAATTTCGCCAATGAGCGCCTGTTCGACCGATCGAACGGCCGTGGCCTGTGGACGAGTCTCGGCGCGGGCTTCTACCGCAACTACGAGACCATCATGTCGGTCTACAGCCACTTCAACACCAACACTCACGAGTCCGCCGGCCAGCACCAGGCGCTGCTGATCACCCGGGCCGACTACATCGCGGCGACCGGCATCTCCGAACTGCAGTGGGAAGAGAACCGCGACAACTGCTGGGTGCAGAAGCTCTGGTCGGCGACCATCAACGACAAGGGCGCCTATTTCTGCGAGGTCGCCGGCGCGATCGACCGGCTGTATTTCAATGGCAAGCATGCCTGGCCCGTCGAGCACGGCTGGTGGCAGCGCCAGCCGGGTGACTTCGGAGACCAGATCGAGCTTTGCAACTACTGCGCGCTCGCCCAGCCCGGTCCGTCCCAGTTGGACATCCTCGAACGCGACATCATCAGCCCGCAGCACCGCGACATCCTGCGCAAGCTGGGCAGCCCGGCGATCAAGAAGCACAACTACGAGATCTTCGACCGCGAGCTGCACAAGCAGAAGCGCGAGGTCGAGAGCCGCGACAACTATGTCGGCAATGACGGCGCCGGCCGCCGGGTCGGCATCGGCCACAACTCCACCAAGCCCAAGAAGCTCTCCTGCGTCCTGGTCTCGGTGGGCTACGGCGACATGCTGGCCCAGACCCTGCCGCGCAACATCGACCAGTTCGACGAGGTGATCGTGGTCACCACCTCCACCGACCTGCGCACCCAGGAAGTGGCCGCCGAGTACGGCGCGACGGTGGTGATCTCCGACCGCTGCTTCGACGACGACCACGCCTTCAACAAGGGCCGCATGCTCAATGACGGCCTGGCGGTGATCAAGGAGCCCGACTGGATCGTCTTCACCGACGCCGACATCGCGGTGAACGACCAGCTGCGCGACGTGGTGTTCGGCCACTCCTGGAACCCGGGCTGCCTCTATTTCACCGCGCGTCGCGACAGCGCCCCGGTGGAGGGCCAGTTCGACAAGGTGAACCTGGAGCCCAACGGCTACTTCCAGATGTTCCACGCCAAGGCCAAGGCGATCCGCGCCAATTGGCCGGCGATCGTCAGCGAGGAATTCTGCTCGGCCGGCAGCGTCGACACCTGGTTCTTTCAGCAGTGGGACACCGCCAACCTGATCGGCATCACCGACATCGAGGTGGACCACATCGCCTCGACGTCGCTGGGCCTCAACTGGAACGGCGTCCAGCCGCAGGACGGCAAGTGGCGCCAGCTGGGCATCCTCACCACCAACGGCTTCTCGTCGTTCCTGGGCCTGGAGGTGATGCCGCCGGTGATCAAGCTGACCGACACCAAGTTCGGCCAGACCATCGTCATCGAACTGAAGGACCTGGAGCGCTACGCCCGCATCATCCCGACGGGCCTGGAATTCCTCGGCAAGGACCTGGGCAAGAGCCACATCCACGTGGCCTTCAAGGACGGTGGGGACGCGCCGAAGATCTCGACCCTCACGCCGACGGTGGT
Source organism: Phenylobacterium glaciei (assembly GCF_016772415.1). NCBI lineage: Bacteria > Pseudomonadati > Pseudomonadota > Alphaproteobacteria > Caulobacterales > Caulobacteraceae > Phenylobacterium > Phenylobacterium glaciei. Next base: position 2,853,941 of record NZ_JAGSGD010000001.1, on the reverse strand, counting down.
GCAGCAGGTGGCTGTGGCAGAGGCTGTTCCGGCTTAGACGGAGCAGGAAACGGGTCGGGCCCTATCCACCTGCAGACCGTCATCCTTGTCTGTTGATGGCCTGACGCTGTTAGGCTGATCGGCGGACGGCGCACCGTTGTCATCCTTGGTCTTGGAGACCGTGCCCGAGCAGGGTGCGCCGCCCGCCTTTCGTCAACCACCCCGAACAGTTGCCTGGGAGGCGTTGGAGCGCCGTCCCGTAGGACAAGGATGGGACCATGACCTTACCTCAAACGACGCTGGGGATCGACGTCTCCGGCAAGCGTCTGGACGCCTATGCGCACCCGGCCGGCCGGGTGCGGGATTTCTCCAACGACCCGGCTGGCATCGCCCGGCTGGTCGACTGGGCCCTCACGCTGGAAGCCTTCGTGGTGCTGGAGGCCACCGCCCCCTGGGACCAGGCCCTGCTTCGCGCCCTGGAGACCGCAGGGGTGAGCTTCCATCGCGCCAACCCTGGGCGGGCTCGGGACTTCGCCCGCTCCATGGGCCTGCTGGCCAAGACCGACGCCGTGGACGCCCGGATGCTGGCGCTCTACGGCGCGACCTTGCCGCTGGTCCCTACCCCGTCAGCCGATCCCGCCCGCCTGGCCCTGCAGGGCCTCACCGCCCGCCGCGACCAGCTGGTGGAGATGCGCAAGGCCGAGCGCATCCGGCTGAAGGGCCGGCCAGATCCAGACCTGATCGACAGCATCGGGGCTGTCCTGTCGGTGCTGGACGACCAGATCGCCCAGCTCGACAAGCGCATGCAGGCCCTGATCGCCTCCAGCCCGGACCTGGACCGCCAGCAGGCCATCCTGCGCTCGGCCCCCGGCATCGGCCCGGTCGCATGCTCGGTGCTGCTGAGCTGCCTGCCGGAACTGGGCCAGGTCGACCGCCGGGCCATCGCGGCCCTGGCGGGCCTAGCGCCCATCGCCCGCGACTCCGGCCTGATGCGGGGACGCCGGCATGTCCAGGGTGGTCGAAAGCGCGTCAGGGACGCCCTCTACATGGCCGCCTTGGCCGCCATCAGACGCGGGCCCTGGAAGGACATCTTCGAGGCCATGAAGGCTGCTGGAAAGGCCCCCAAGCTCGCCATCGTCGCCATCGCCAGAAAGCTCCTCGTCGCCCTCAACGCCGCCCTAAAGCATCAAAGGCCCTTCCAAAATCCACAGAACGCTTGACCAGACCCAACACAGTTGCTCGGGCTTGTCCCGAGGATCCATAAACACCGCGGCGCAGTGGGAACTCGGCGGCGACGTCCGCGCCCTCTTCGGAATCTCGGAGATCATGGATCCTCGGGACAAGCCCGAGGATGACGAGTCTCAGGTCTCACCCCTTCTCCACGAAGCTGTCGATCACCTTCTTGTCGCCGGCCTTTTCGAAGGCGACGGTGAGCTTGTTGCCGTCGACGCCCTTCACCTGGCCGTAGCCGAACTTCTGGTGGAAGACGCGGTCGCCGCGCTTGAAGTCGCTGGCCGCCGAGCTTTCGGCCACCAGCCGGCCCTCGCCCTGGATGACCTGCTGCCGGCCCGGATGGCTGCCCTGATAGCCGCGAGCCTGGGCGCGCTGCCAGCCGGGGGAGTCGTAGCCGGAGCCGAAGGCGGGCGTGGCGTCCCAGCTGCTGCCGTGCTGCTGTTGCATGCCGGGGCCGCCGCCGTAGTAGCCGGTCTCCGACGAGGCCTCGACATTGGCCAGGGGCAGTTCGTCGACGAAGCGGCTGGGGAGCTGACTTGTCCAGCGGCCATAGACCATGCGGTTGGCGACGAAGGAGATGCGCGCCTCTTCCCGGGCCCGGGTGATGCCGACGTAGCCCAGGCGGCGTTCCTCCTCGAGGCCCTTCTCGCCGCTCTCGTCCATGCTGCGCTGGGACGGGAAGACGCCTTCCTCCCAGCCCGGCAGGAAGACCAGGGGGAACTCCAGGCCCTTGGCGGCGTGCAGGGTCATGATCTGCACGGCGTCGGCCTGGGGCCCGCGATCCATGTCCATCACCAGGGAGACGTGCTCCAGATAGGCCTGGAGGGTGTCGAAATTGCCCATCGACTGGACGAGCTCCTTCAGGTTCTCCAGCCGGGTCTGAGCCGTCGGCGTCTTGTCCAGGCGGAGCGCATCGGTATAGCCGCTCTCCTCCAGCACCTGCTCGGTCAGCCGGGCGTGGTGCAGAGTCTCGGCCTGGCCGCGCCAACGGTCGAGGTCGCGGATGAAGTTGGCGAGCGCCGTGCGCGTGCGCGCCGCCAGTTCATCGGTCAGCACCACCTCGCGGGCCGCCGTCATCACCGGCACGCCGCTCAGCCGGGCGATCTGCAACAGCTTCTGGACCGTGGTGTCGCCGATCCCGCGCTTGGGGGTGTTGACGATACGCTCGAAGGCCAGGTCGTCGTCCGGCGACTGGATCAGCCGCAGATAGGCATGGGCGTCGCGGATCTCGGCGCGCTCGAAGAAGCGCGGCCCGCCCACCACCGTGTAGGGGATGGAGAGCAGGACGAACCGCTCCTCGAAGGCGCGCATCTGGAAGGAGGCCCGCACCAGGATGGCCATGTCGCGGTACTTGCGCGGGTCCTTATCCGTGGAGCCCTTCTTGGCGCGCTCGATCTCGTCGGCGATCAGCCGGCTCTCGGCCTCGCCGTCCCAGACCCCCCGCACGATGACCTTCTCGCCGCCGTTCTGCTCGGTCCACAGGGTCTTGCCCAGCCGGCCCTTGTTGGCGCTGATCAGGCCCGAGGCGGCGGCCAGGATATGGCTGGTGGAGCGGTAGTTGCGCTCCAGCCGCACCACGGTGGCGCCCGGGAAATCGCGCTCGAAGCGCAGGATGTTGTCCACCTCGGCGCCGCGCCAGCCATAGATCGACTGGTCGTCGTCGCCGACGCAGCAGACATTCTGGCTGGCCTGGCCCAGCAGGCGCAGCCACAGGTACTGGGCGACGTTGGTGTCCTGGTACTCGTCCACCAGGATGTAGCGGAACCGGCGGTGGAACTCGGCCAGCACCTCAGGTTGGCTCATGAAGATGGTCAGGTTGTGCAGAAGCAGGTCGCCGAAGTCGCAGGCGTTCAGCACCCGCAGACGCTCCTGGTAGAGGCGGTACAGGGCCTGGCCCTTGCCGGCGGCGAACTCGCGGCCCTCGTTGGCGGGCAGGCGGTCCGGCGTCCAGCCGCGGTTCTTCCAGTGGTCGATCAGCCCGGCCAGGGTCTTGGGCGTCCAGCGCTTGGCGTCGACGTTCTCCACCTCCAGCACCTGCTTGATCAGGCGTTCCTGGTCGTCGGTGTCGAGAATGGTGAAGTTGGACTTCAGCCCCACCAGCTCGGCGTGGCGGCGCAGCACCTGGGCGGCCACGGAGTGGAAGGTGCCCAGCCAGCGCAGGCCCTCGGCCTGAGGCCCGATGATGGCGGTGATCCGCTCGCGCATCTCCCGCGCCGCCTTGTTGGTGAAGGTCACCACCAGCAGTTCCCACGGTTTGGCCCGGCCGGTGGCCAGGATGTGGGCCAGCCGCGTGGTCAGCACCCGGGTCTTGCCGGTGCCCGCGCCGGCCAGCACCAGGACCGGGCCCTCGGTGGCCTCGACAGCGGCTCGCTGCTCGGTGTTCAGCCCCGCCAGATAGTCGGGGCCATGCACACGCGCGAGATCGCTGATCCGCGGAGCGGGGGCGGGGAAGTCTTCAAACGAGTCATAGGACGACATTGGAACATATGTAGCACATCGGGCGGCCGACTTAAGGGGCGAGGGATGGCGATCTCGCGCCAGGGAACCGCGCCGAGCTGGGTTCGTTGTCTTCCCGACTTTGAAACTGGGAGGCTGAAATGGCTGAGAACTCTGGAAATGGTGCGACCCCTGTCCTGGCCTTCATCGTCGGAGGCCTGCTGGTCGTCGTCGCGGTGATCGCCTTCATCATGTATTCGGGCGGCGGCTTCGGCCAGTCCAAGAGCCTGGACGTCAACATCAAGGCGCCTGACATCTCGGCTCCCAAGCCGGCCGGCTGACGTGGCCCAAGGCTCAAACGGCAGCGGTCCATGGCTGGCTTTCCTTGTAGGGGGGCTGATCGTGGCCGTCGCCGTGATCGCGTACTTTGTGTACGCAGGTCGCCAAGCCGCGCCGTCGCTCACCAAGGACGTCGACATCCACCTGACCATGCCCAAGGCGCCGCCAATGCCGGAGGGGCCAAAGCTCCCCAACGCGCCGATCCCGATGCCGAAATAGCCTCTGCTGTCATCCCGGTTTCGCGCAGCGAAGACCGGGACCCAGAGACACCGATCCGCCCTGCACGCCCCGCGCATATGGGGCCCGGACAAGCGCTGACGCGCTTTCCGGGATGACAGTTGTGGTTCTAGCTACGCGCGAAGGTCAGCGCCGCCACGCGGCAGGCCGAGGCCAGCGGCCGTTCGCCGCGGGTCTCGTCGAGGCGGGCGATCAGCCCGGCCAGGCTCAGCGCCTGCTGCTGGGCCATCTCCTCCAGAACCGCCCAGAACTCGGGTTCCAGCGCCATGGATGTGGCGTGGCCGGCGAGCAGGATCGAGCGTTTACGCAATCTGGGCATTTGCACCCTTAGTCTCAGGCCGAACGTCGACGATGCAACAGTCTTTGGCCTGGTGCACGCCGTCGAAAAAAGAGGGCTTGCCAAAAAATGACGCCAGCGTCATCTTTAATCCGAACATGGTTCGAAAGGTCCCTCCCATGACCACCGCCGTTGTCGATGTGCGTTACTCCACCCAGCCGATGCCCAAGCCCGCCCTGCAATGGCGCGCGGCGTTCAAGGCGCTGGGGCGCCTGCTGAACGACAAGGAGGCCACCGACCAGGTGTTCGAGATCATGCGGGCCCTGAACGGCACGTCGACCCGGGACTGTTATCTGAAGCTGCTGACCACGCCGCAGGGCGGGCGCATCGCCTATGAGCGGCCGGAACTGGCCGACAAGCTGATGGACGACGCCTGGCTGGACGCCTTCGCGCCGGGCACTGTCGGCGCCGCCTATCGCGACTTCATCCGCTCCGAGCAGCTGTCGGCCGAGGGCCTGGCCGAGATCAGCCGCGAGGGCGACAAGGGCGGCGTCGACCTGCAGCACCCCTATGCCTGGATGGGTCGCCGCACCCGCGACGTGCACGATATCTGGCATATCCTTTCGGGCTATCACCGCGACGGCCTGGGCGAGGCATGCCTGGTGGCCTTCTCCTTCGCTCAGACCGGCGGCCTCGGCTGGGCGCTCATCGGGCTGGGTGCGGCCGTCCGCACCCGTGGCGCCGGTCAGCCCTACGCCAAGGCGATCTGGCAGGGTTACAAGCGCGGCAAGGCCGCCGCCTTCCTGCTGGGCGAGGACTATGAGCGCCTGCTCAACGAGCCGCTCGAGTCCGCCCGCAAGCGTCTGAACATCACGTCCGCGACCCGCTACATCGCCATCCCGCAAGAGGCCCGCGACTGGAGCCCCGACCAGCTGGCCATCGCCGCCTAACCCAGCTCTTGCCGTAGCTGAGGGGCTGGCGCATCCTTTTCGAAAGACAGGGATGAAGGCCATGGAAGAGCCCAAGCGCGGACTTGGCGAGGCGATGGCGGCGCTGAAGCGCCTGCGCGAAACCGGCGACACCAAGCATGTGTTCGAGATCACCCGCGCCCTGGGCTCGGGCAAGCCGCCGCCTGGCTATGCCCGCCTGCTGACCACGCCCCAGGGCGGGCGCATGGCCTATGAGCGCGTGGAACTGTGCGAGCGGTTCGGCGACGACGCCTGGCTGCGGGGCTTCGCACCCGGCACGGTGGGCGCGGCCTATCGCGACTTCATCACCCGCAACAACATCTCCGCCGCGGGTCTGGCCGACGCCAGCGAGCGCGCCGCCTTGGGCCAGCCGCAGTACAAGCATCCCCACGCCTGGTACGGCCGCCGCAACCGTGACACCCATGACGTCTGGCATGTGCTGACTGGCTACGGGACCGACGGGCTGGGGGAGGGGTGCGTGGTGGCCTTCTCCTACGCCCAGACCGGCAGCCTGGGCCTGGCCTTCATCGCCCTCCATGTGGCGCGGTCGGGCAAGAAGACCCGCCCGGACCTGCCGTTCTTCGCCGCCGTGTGGCGCGCCTACCTGGCCGGCCGCCGCGCCGCCTGGCTGCCGGGCGAGGACTATGAGCGGCTGTTCGCCGAGCCGTTGGAGAGCGCCCGCCAGCGCCTGGGGATCAGCCCGCCCGACACCTACCGCCAGATCCTGCGCGCCTTCGCGCCGCAGATGGCCGCGGCCTAACCGAACCGTCGTCATCCCCGGGCTTGTCCCGGGGACCCATGATCTCCGACTCGCCGCAGGTCGCGCGGCGACTGCCGAAGATACTTGCTGGTCCACGGAGATCATGGGTGGCCGGGACAAGCCCGGCCATGACGATCAAGGGCAGAAGGGGGAGGCCGCGCTACACCTCGCGCTTCGCCCCATCCAACAGCCTCACGACCTTCGCCGCCTCGGCCTTCTCCACCGCCTTCTCGCCCTTGGTGCGCCCGAACTTGGCGCGGTTGGTGGCGGCCTGGGACTTGGCGTCCTGCTTGACGCGGGCCTTCTTGGCCTTGTTGAAGTTGACGATGTCGTTCATCGCGCCGCCGACTCCCGGGGCTGGATGACCACCGTAGATTCCAGGTGCAGAGGCCGCTCGATGGGGATGGCGTAGGGCGCGCGGCCCGGGAAGACGCAGTTCTGCATGGAGAGCTCGCGGCGCAGGATCCAGCGTGTGATCGGCTGACCCTGGGCCTTGCAGGCCAGACCGACGGCCCAGGCCGGATAGGCGTTGGCGACAGGCCAGGCAAAGCCCATCGCCGGGCCGGCGGCCACGGCCTCGACGGCCGGCGTTACGGCCTCGCCGCGCGAGGCGAAGCTCAGGCGGTCGGGCTGGACAAGGCGCATGGAAAAGCCGCCATAGCCCTTGGCGTCGTCGCTGCCGCCCAGCGAGAGGCCCGGCACGCGGGCGGTGATGGTGGTGTCGAACTCGATCCGCTGGCCGGTGGTCGCAGCCGGACGGATCGTGACCTTGGTCACCTCGCGGGCCACATAGATCAGCTCGGGCTTCGAATTGACGATCCAGTCGACGTCGAGGGTCAGCACGCCTGACCCGTCCGGCTGGCCCTGGAACTTCGTGCCGCGCACGAAGAAGGTCAGGCCCTTCATGAACCAGCCGTCGGCCACCACCTCTTCGCCGATCCGCACCTGGTGCCAGCTCCAGAACAGGCCGCGATTCGCTGGGTGGTCTGCAGGGCGGTCCTCGGTGAGCACCGTACCGTCCGGGGCATAGAGCGGATGGACGTAGTTCAGGCGGCCGGGCTCGGCGGGGTCGCTGGTGCGGGTCCGGTAGACCAGCACCGTTCGGCCATTGTCGGTGAGGGTCACGCTGTCGGGCGCCAGCCTGGCGTCGATGGCCGCCTGGGCGGTTCCGGCGGCGCCCAGCAGGAGCAGGGCGGAGAGGGCGGCGGCGAGTTTGATCATGGGGCCAGCCTAGCTTTCCTCGCGTCCGCGCGCACCTTCCCGGACATGAAACTTTGGACAGCCGGAGAAACTTGGCCGTGGCCTCGGGTGTTTGACCCTCACACCATCCACGAGGAGACGAACATGATCCAGACGTCAGACATTCGCGAACACATGGAAGTCGTCGGCTCCGACGGCGGCCACGTCGGCAAGGTCGATCACGTGCTGGGAACGGATATCGAGCTGTCCAAGATGGACCTCGGCTCGGGCCTCAAGCACCACCTGATACCGCTCACCTGGGTCGAGCAGATCGCCGACGACAAGGTCCAGCTCAACATGACCAAGGACGCCGCCAAGGCCGCCTGGCGCGAGAAGCACTGAGGCGCGCCTCCCTCCCCACCTCGGGGAGGGAGGTCTGCCGATCTATTTCAGCGAGGCGCAGAAGCGTTGGATGCGCCCGCAGGCGTCTTCCAGCACGTCGTTGCTGGTGGCGTAGCTGATGCGGAAGAAGGGCGAGAGGCCGAAGGCCGCGCCAAACACCACCGAGACGCCCTCCTGCTCCAGCAGTTCCACGGCGAAGTCACCGTCGCTGCTGATCACCTTGCCGCTCGCCGCGGTCTTGCCGATCAGCTTCTCCACCGACGGATAGACGTAGAAGGCGCCCTCCGGGGTGGGGCAGAGCAGGCCGGTGGCCTGGTTCAGCATGGAGACCACCAGGTCGCGGCGTTGTTCGAACAGCTTGGCGTTGGGCTTGATGAAGTCCTGCGGACCGTTCAGCGCCTCGACCGCCGCCCATTGCGAGATGGAGGAGGGGTTCGACGTCGTCTGGCTCATGACCTTGGCCATGGACTTGATCAGGGCTTCGGGGCCGGCGGCGTAGCCGATCCGCCAGCCGGTCATGGCGTAGGCCTTGGAGACCCCGTTCATGGTCAGGGTGCGGTCGTAGAGCGCCGGCTCCACCTGGGCGATGGTCCAGAACTGGAAGTCGCCGAACACCAGGTGCTCGTACATGTCGTCGGTGAGGATCCAGACGTGCGGGTGGCGCAGCAGGACGTCGGCGATCGCCCGCAGCTCGGCCTTGGTATAGGCCGCGCCCGACGGGTTGGACGGCGAGTTCAGGAACACCCACTTGGTGCGCGGCGTGATGGCGGCTTCCAGGTCGGCGGGCTGCAGCTTGAAGCCCTTGTCGGCCGTGGTCGGCACAGCCTTGGGCTCGCCACCGGCCAGCAGGACGATATCCCAGTAGCTCACCCAGTAGGGCGTGGGGATGATCACCTCGTCCCCGGGGTTCAGGGTCGAGATCATGGCGTTCCAGATCACCGGCTTGCCGCCCGGCGAAACGTTCACCTGGGAGGTCTTGTAGGTCAGGCCGTTCTCGCGCTGGAACTTGGCGACGATGGCTTCCTTCAGCTCAATAATGCCGTCGACATTGGTGTACTTGGTCTTGCCGTCGCGGATCGCCTTGATCGCGGCTTCCTTGATGTTGTCGGGCGTATCGAAGTCGGGCTCGCCCGCGGCCAGGGAAATCACATTCCGGCCCTGGGCTTTGAGTTCGCGGGCTTTCGCGTCCGCCGCCAGGGTGGCGGAGGGCTTAACGCGGGACAGCGCGGCGGATTCAAGCGACATGGCGGGGAAACTCCCGGTCGGAGGGTTTAAGAGGAACGGGGCGGGGTGTAGCCGAAGGGGGCGGCAAGGCAAAGCCGCGAACGCCGGGGAACGGCCATTCCTTGGACCCGTTTGCCCAAAGGTCACAGGAGCCGCCATGAAACCCGCCCTGATCGCCGTCCTTTCGGTGCTGTCGCTCGCCGCCTGCCAGCGCAAGGCCGAGGGGCCGCCGCCGCCGCCGCCCATCGGCGGGCCGCCGCCCGCGCCGCCCAAGCCCCTACCACCCCCGGCGTCCTATATCGGCCGCTGGGCCGCCACCGCCGAGCTCTGCGCCAAGGGCGCCTGGGTGTTCGAGACCGACAAGGTTTCGACCGCCGGGGAGGTGGGCTGCCAGTTCGGCTCGGTCTCGCCGACCCCGACTGGCTACCAGACCGCCGCGAGCTGCACGGCCGAGGGACCGCCGCAGCCCAAGACCTTCACGCTCACCATGCTCGGCGGAACCCCACCATCCATGACGGTGACGGGCGGGCCATGGGGCGCGCCCGTCACCCTGCACCTCTGCGCGGGCTGAAGCTGTCTTGACCGGCAGGCGGCGATAGGCGAGGGCAGGCCATGCGCCGCCTCTTCCGCTTCCTGACCGAGATGGACGCCCAGGCGTGGCGAACCATCGCCGTGTCGTTCGTCCTGTTCGGCGGGGTGGGCATCGTCTTCCTGTTCGGCGCCCAGGTGCTGGGCTTCAACGGCGAGGCCACGGTCGAGCAATGGCTCGGCGCGGCCAGCGGGCCCTGGGCCCTGCCGACGGCGGTGGCGGCCTTCGCGATCCTGGCCTTCATCGGCGTGCCGCAGTTCATGCTGATCGCCGCCGCCGTGGTGGCCTTCGGACCGTGGACCGGCTTTGCCTACAGCTGGATCGGGACGATGGTGTCGTCGCTGGTGGGCTTCTATCTGGGTCGTTTCGCGGGGGCCAAGGCGCTGGCCACCATCTCCGGCGAGAGCATGCAGCGGTTCATGGGCCTGGTGGGGCGCAACGGCTTCCTGGCCAGCCTGATCGTTCGGCTGGTGCCCTCGGCGCCGTTCATCGTCGTCAACATGGCCGCGGGGGTGACGCCAATGCGCGTGATCCAGTTCGCGGCGGGGACCGCCATCGGCATCGTCCCGAAGATCGCCCTGACCGCCTTCGCCGGCAATTCCATCGTCCAGGCGATGAAGGGCGGCAGCCTCAAGCACATCGGATGGCTGGTGGCCGTCGCCGCCCTCTGGATCGCCATCGGCTGGTTCGCCCGCCGCTGGCTAAAGTCGCGGGAGAATGCCGCGGAGGACCCGAAGCCATGATCAAGCTCTACTCCTTCCCCGGCACCATCAGCCTGGCGGTTCACATCGCCCTGGAAGAGGCCGGCGCCGACTATGAGCTGGTGAAGGTCGATTTCCTGACGAACGAGCAGCGGTCGCCGGACTACCTTGCCATCAATCCCAAGAGCCGGGTGCCGGCCCTGGTGACCGAGCGCGGCGTGCTGACCGAGGCGCCGGCCCTGATGACCTATGTGGCCCAGGCCTTTCCGCAGGCGAAGCTGGCGCCGCTGGACGATCCCTTCGCCATGGCCCAGGTCCAGGCCTTCAACACCTATCTCTGCAGCGCCGTCCACGTCTCGGCCGCTCACCGCCATCGCGGCTATCGCTGGGCCGATGACCCGGTCGCCATCGCCGACATGCGCCGCAAGGCGCCCTTGGCGGTGGCGGAGCACTTCGAGCTGATCGAGACGGAATACCTCGTCGGACCCTGGGTGATGGGGGGCGACTACACGATCTGCGACCCGTATCTCTTCACCCTGACCGGGTGGCTGCCCCGCGACGGCGTCGACATGGCGCAGTTTCCGAAGGTCGCCGATCACTTCGCGCGGATGGGCGAGCGGCCGGCCGTGAGGAAGGTTCTTGCGCAACTAGCCGCCTGAAGGTCTCCAGGCGCAAGACTCTTGCGGTGAAGCCGCAGATTCTATAGATCATCTCCCCATGCACTCGCATCTGCACAGCCAGCTTCTTCTTACGCTGGGGCTTAGCCGCCCCTGGGCGCCCCTGTAGGCTGCGCATCTTCGCGGCCGGGCGCTTCAGGGGATGACCCCGACGCCTGAGCCTTCTAAAACACCCCCGCGAAGAATGAAGTGATCCCATGACCGTATCCCCCGCCGATCAGGCCCCCTCCGCCAACGACACCGTTCGCAAGGAGAGCGACCGTGTCATCGTCTTCGACACCACCATGCGCGACGGCGAGCAGTCGCCCGGCGCGTCCATGTCGCTGGACGAGAAGCTGGAACTGGCCAAGATCCTCGAAGAGATGAAGGTCGACGTCATCGAGGCCGGCTTCCCCATCGCCTCGAACGGCGACTTCGAGGCGGTCCGCAAGATCTCCGAGATCGTCACCGAGAGCACCATCTGCGGCCTGGCCCGGGCCGGCATGGCCGACATCGAACGCGCCGCCGAGGCGATCCGTCCGGCCAAGCGCGGCCGCATCCACACCTTCCTGTCCACCAGCCCCAGCCACCGCGACCACATCCTGCGCGCCAGCCAGGAAGACATCCTGGAAATGATCACCAAGTCGGTGACCCACGCCCGCAACCTGTGCGACGACGTGGAATGGTCGGCCCAGGACGCCACCCGCACAGAGCAGGACTTCCTGCGCCGCTGCGTGGACGCCGCCATCAAGGCCGGCGCCGGCACGGTGAACCTGCCCGACACGGTGGGCTATTCGTATCCCAGCGAATATGCCGACATCTTCCGCGACATCCTGGAGCACGTGGACGGGGCCGACCGCATCATCCTGTCGACCCATTGCCACAACGACCTGGGCCTGGCCGTCGCCAACAGCCTGGCCGGGGTTCAGGGCGGGGCGCGCCAGATCGAAGTCGCCATGAACGGCATCGGCGAGCGCGCCGGCAACGCGGCCCTGGAAGAGGTCGTCATGGCCCTGAAGGTGCGCGGCGACCGGCTGCCCTACTTCACCAATATCGAGACCCAGCACATCACCCGGGCCAGCCGCTACACCTCGGCCATCACCGGTTTCCCGGTGCAGTTCAACAAGGCGATCGTCGGCAAGAACGCCTTCGCCCATGAGAGCGGCATCCACCAGGACGGGATGCTGAAGGACCGCGGCACCTACGAGATCATGTCGCCTGAGACCGTCGGCCAGGGCGCCTCGAACTTGGTGATGGGCAAGCATGCCGGCCGGGCGGGCTTCCGCGAGAAGCTGAAGGAACTGGGCTACGAGCTGGGCCAGAACGCCCTGAACGAGGCCTTCCAGCGCTTCAAGGATCTGGCCGACAAGAAGAAGCACGTCTTCGACGACGACATCATCGCCCTGGTGGACGACGCCCTGGCCAGCGGCGCCGACCGCATCCAGGTCAAGCACCTGCGGGTGATCGCCGGCACCGAGGGCCCGCAGCAGGCCGAGCTGACCGTGACCGTGGACGGGGTCGAGAAGTCGGGCGCCGCCACCGGCGACGGCCCGGTGGACGCGGTGTTCAACGCCATCCACCAGGTCGTGCCCCACACCGCCATCCTGCGCCTGTTCCAGGTGCACGCGGTGACCGAGGGGACCGACGCCCAGGCCCAGGTCTCGGTGCGTCTGGAGGAGGACGGCCGTATCGCCACCGGCCAGGCCGCCGACACCGACACCCTTACCGCCTCGGCCAAGGCCTATATCAACGCGCTCAACAACCTCTTCGTCCGCAAAGAAAAGAGCGCGCCGGACGCCATCGCCAGCGGCTTCTAGCGCGCGCTGTCATCCCGGCTTCCGCGTGGAGCGGAAGACCGGGACTTCCCTGATTTCTCCTGAAGGCCCTGCGCGTCTGGGTCCCGGACTGGCGCTGCGCGCCCTCCGGGATGACAGTCGGTGGCGGGGTGAGGACGTTCTATGCTCTGGATTATTCTGACCGCCGCGGCCGCGCCGCTGCAGGTGGCGCGCAACGCCTTGCAACGTGGCCTGGTGGGGGACGCCGGTCCCTGGGGTGCGACCCTCGTGCGCTTCCTGTTCGGCCTGCCGTTCTCGATGCTGATCTTCGCCGTGGTGGCGATGCTCACGCCGAGCGCTGAGCCACACGTGTCGGCGCGGTTCATCATCGCGGTCATCGCCGGCGCCATCGCCCAGGTCAGCGCCACCGCGGCCCTGCTGGTGGCCATGCGCCACTCCGGCTTCGCGGTGGCGACCTTCATGCAGCAGGCCTCATTGCCGATCGCGGCGATCATGGGCTTCGTGGTGTTCGGCGACCATATGAGCGCGGTGCAGTGGGCAGGCTTGGCGGCCACCACCGTGGGCCTGCTGGTGCTGTCCTGGCCAAGAGGCGATGAGGCCAAGGCGGGCGCCCTGAACGGCTCGCTGTTCGGTCTGGCCTCCGGCGTCGCCTTCGCCGTGGCGCTCAACGGCTACCGACAGGCCGGCATGGCCCTGGAGCCGCACCACCCGATCTATTCCGCGACGGCGGCCCTCTGCGTCGCTCAGGCCCTGCAGTCCATCGTGCTGGGCGCTATCCTGGCGGTCACCCGGCCCCAGGCCCTGCGCTCGGTGGCGGGATCGTGGAAGCAGTCCCTGGGGGCCGGCTTCTTTGGCACCGCGGCCTCGGCCTTCTGGTTCTCGGCCCTGGCGCTCGCGCCCGCCGGCCAGGTGCGCGCCATCGGGGTGATCGAGGGGCCGATCGCCGCGGCGGCGGGGCGCCGGCTGTTCAAGGAGAAGCTGACCCTGGTGCAGATCGCCGGAGGCACGGCGACGGCCATTGGCGTGGTGATGACAGCCCTGGGGTAGGTCGGGTTATGCTTCGGCATCCGCCGACAGAGCGGGGAGGGAAGAGACCATGGCCTTTGACGCCGACGCCCATACCGAGGCCCTGCACCGCGACGGCTATACGGTGATCGAGGGCTTCTGTGACGCTACCACTCTGGCGGCCATCCGCCGGGGCCTGGCGCCGCACATGGAGCAGCATCGCGGCCGCAACGACTTCGAGGGCTTCGCCACCGAGCGGGTCTACACCCTGGTGGCGCGGGGCAAGGTGTTCGAGCAGGTCACCGAGGACGCCCGTGTCCTGGCCCTGCTCGACCGCTTCCTGCTGCCCGGCTATCTGCTGTCGGCCAGCCAGGCGATCTGCATCTATCCCGGCGAGACGGCCCAACAGGTCCACACCGACGACGGCTTCTACCGCCTGAAGCGGCCCCGACCGCCGGCCTCCATGAGCCTGATCGCGGCGGTGGACGCCTTCACCGAAGAGAACGGCTGCACCGAGGTGATCCCCGGCAGCCACCTGTGGAGCGACGCGGAGGTGGCGGCCCTGAGCCCCGCCGACCTGCCGCGCCTGCTTAAGCCCATGGTCATGCCCGCCGGCGCCGCCATCGTCTTCCAGGCCACCCTGCTGCACCGGGGTGGGGCCAACCGCAGCAAGGCGCCGCGCCAGGCCTTCACCAACCAGTATTGCGAGCCCTGGGTCCGGACCCAGGAGAACTTCTTCCTCGGCGTGCCGCGCGAGCTGGTGAAGACCATGTCGCCGCGGCTCCAGCGGCTGCTGGGCTACGACATCTGGCCGCCGTTCATGGGCCACGTGACGGCCTCGCACCCGCTGAAGACCCTGGAGGACGGCTATCTGCCGCCGGTGCTGGTGGATCGCGTGGTCGAGGGCTAACCTCGGGTCAGGAGCCGCCGCAGAGCGGCCCAGCGAAGGGAACGAAACATGAGCCAGGCCGCCGCATCCGTTGAAATCTCCGGCGAATTTCGCCGCCCGCGCAATCTCGCCCAGGAGATCAAAGGCTCGATCCACGACGACGCCACCGCCTCCAAGCTGGGCTTCCGGGGCGGGACGGTGGCGGGGTCGGTCCATATGGACCAGTTCGTCCCGGCGCTGCTGGAGCTCTACGGCCCCGACTGGTTCCGGCGCGGGACCCTGTCCCTGACCTTCAAGCACGCCACCGTCGACAACGAGGCGGTGCGGGTGTTCGCCCAAGCCGGTGAGACCCGTGCCCGTCTGTGGATGGAGAACGAGGCGGGCGACATCGTGGGGGAGGGAACCGGCTCCTGTGGCGAACCCGACCCGCAGAGCGAGGTCCGCCAACGGCTGGAGGGGCAGGGCATCGTCGGGGCCGAGACCCTGCGCATCCTGGGCAGACTGAAACTGGCGCCGATGGGCGAGGACGTCATCGTCTCGGCGTCGGCCACCAAGCGCCTCGACACCCTCACCGAACCCTTGCCGGCCTATGAAGGCAAGGACGACCGGTTCGCGGGCAGCGTCCTGCCGCCCTCGGCCTGCGTGCAGCTGTTCTGCAGCGTGCAGCGCCAGCGGCTCGACCTGGACGGTCCGGCGGTGGGTCTCTACGGGGCCATCGAGGTCGAATACATCGACGGTCCGCTGCTGGCCGACACCGACTACAGCTCCCACGCCCGGATCCTGGCGCTCAGCGAGAGTCCCAAGACCGAGAACCTCTGGTGGGAGGTGGTGCTGAGTGATCCTGCGACCGGCAAGCCCGTCGCCCGGATGCTGCAGTACCTGCGCTTCCTGAAGGGCTCGTCGAAGCTCTACGCCTGAGGTCTGGCGTGGCCTTGAGCCTGACGTTATATCTCTTCATATATAGCGAGAGGTTCGCCACGGCCGCCCTCAACGCGCTCGCCTTTTCGGCGCGCTGCGATGACGCGGGGGATCGCGTCGCCTCAGCGCGGCCTCTCGCAAGGCCTAATATTCTTTGAGGAATTTCCCGTGAAGCTCACGCGCCGACTTGCGATGCTGGCCGCCGCCTGGACCCTGGCCGCCGCGCCCGCCCTGGCCGCGGACAAGCCGGTGACGGTGTTCGCCGCCGCCTCGCTGAAGAACGCCCTGGACGAGGTGGGCGCGGTCTACGCCGCCAAGACCGGCGGCGAGGCGAGGTTCTCCTATGCCGGCTCCGCAGCCATCGCCCGCCAGATCGAGCAGGGCGCGCCGGCTGATGTCTACATCTCCGCCGACAGCGACTGGATGGACTACTTGGCCGGCAAGAAGTTGATTGTCGCGGCCAGCCGCCGGGACCTGCTGACCAACCACTTGGCCCTGATCGCGCCGACGGACGCCAAGACCACCCTGAAGGTCGCCAAGGGCATGCCGCTGGCCAAGGCGCTGGGGGAGGGCCGCCTGGCCGTCGCCGGTCCCGACGTGCCGGCCGGCAAGTACGCCAAGGCCTCGCTCACCATGCTCGGCGTCTGGGACAGCGTCTCGGGCAAGCTCGCCCGGGCCGAGAACGTGCGGGCCGCCCTGCAGTTCGTGGCCCGCGGTGAGAGCCCCTACGGCATCGTCTACGACACCGACGCCAAGGTGGAGCCCAGGGTGAGGATCGTCGGCCTGCTCCCCGACACCAGCCATCCGCCGATCATCTATCCCGCGGCCCTGGTGGCCGGGGCCAAGAACCTGC